>JAUVWV010000252.1 GCA_030603925.1 Thauera sp.
CCAGGATGCCCTGCCCCAGCAGCCCGGCCGCGCGGCGGCGGGCCAGCGTCTCGCACAGGCCGTCGAGCAGGTAGCGGTACTCGCCGCGCAGGTAGAGGAAACCCTGGCGCGCGCCCACCGCCCAGGCTGCCAGGGTCATGCCCTCGAACACCAGGTCGGCAAAGCTGGTGAGCAGCACGCGGTCCTTGAAGGTGCCCGGTTCGCCCTCGTCGGCGTTGCACACCACCACCTTGTCCGCACCCGCCGCATCGCGGCAGGCCAGCCATTTCACCGCGGTGGTGAAGCCCGCGCCGCCGCGCCCGCGCAGGTTGGACAGGCGCATCTCCTCCAGCCAGCCGTCGCGCCCGCGCGCCAGCGCCGCGCGCAGCGCCTCGCCGGGCTTCTGGCTGGGGCCGAGCAGCGCATCGCGCCGGCGGATGTTGTCATCGACGCGGAACAGCTCCAGCGGCCAGGCGTACAGCGGCTCCTTGCGGCGGATCAGTTCGGCGATCTGGTTGACCCGCGCATGGTCCAGACGGGTGAGCGGGCGCCCATTGACCAGCAGCGCCGGCCCCTGGTCGCACATGCCGGTACAGGAGGTGGTGGCGACGCTGACCAGGCCGTCCTCCGAGAGCTTGCCCGGCTCCACCCAGAGCTTTCCGCACAGCGCCTCCAGCAGTGCGGGCGCACCCAGCATGCGGTCGGTGATGTTGTCGGAGAACAGCACCCGGTAGCGCCCCACCGGGCGGGTGTGGAGGAAGCTGTAGAAGCCCGCCACGCCCTCCACGCGGGCGCGCGGCAGGCCCAGCCCGGCGGCGATGGCGGTGAGCAGTTGCGGCGCCAGCCAGCCCGCGCGGTCCTGCGCGTCGATCAGCACCTGCAGCAATCGCGTCGGGTCGCGGCCGTGCTTGCGGCAGGCTTCTTCGGCAATGCGGTCGGGGTCGTGCTGGTTCACTGGACTGCCTCCTCTCGCTGCGCATCGGACAGGCGCCGATGGGCCGATTATAGGCTTGCCATATGCCGCGCGGCGCGCTCAGAAGGAAAGTGTCTTCCAGCCCGCGTCGAGCGTGCGTCCGAGAAACGCTGCGGCGCCGGCCTGCCCCGTCACCTCGGCACGCAGCGCCTCGGGACGCACGCCATGGGCCTGCATCGCCGTCGGGCAGGCGTAGAAGCGCGCGCCGAAGCGCGCCGCGTCGGTGAGGAAGTCGGCCACCGGACGCGCCCCGCCCCCGGCAGCCGCGCCGTCGGCAAACACGGTTTCGGCCACGCCGGCGGCGAGCAGCCTCACCGAGCGCGCGGTGAAGTACATCTCCACCTCGACATCCATCGCCGCCGCCGCAGCGGCAAAGTAGAAGGGGGTGGCGCACAGGTGCGGCAGGTCCGGATCGGCCGCCCACACCAGGATCGCCAGGCGCTCGCTCATCCGGGCAGGCCCTTGGCGCCTTCGCCGACCAGCGGCGCGCGGAACCCGGCAAGATCGTCGAACCGCCAGAGGTCCATCTGCGCCTCGATGCCGGCCCGCGCCGCAGGCCACGCCAGCAGGTGGTGCGCGGCGTCCTGCGGCGCGATGCGCAGCCGCACCAGCCACGCCGCGTAGGCATCGGTGTTCATCAGGGCGGCGGACGCGCCGAGCGCCTCGTTGCCCTCGAGCAGTTCGGCCGCCACCGGCGTCTTCACCGGAAACACCGTCTTGCCGGCTTCGAGCAGGCCGAACGCCCGCCCCGCGTCCAGCGCGCGCCCGGCCGGCTTGGGGGTGAACAGCAGGATCTCGCCGGAAATCGCCACGCCGAACGGGGTCACGCCGACCCGCCAGACGTTGTCCGGCTCCTCGGCAAACCACAGGTGGCTGGCCGGGTCGTAGCGCAGCGCGTCGGGAAAGGTACAGCCACGCAGTTCAGCCATGGTCGGGGCGGCGGGTGGATGGCGAAAGGGGTGGCGGAAGAGAATGGGAGTCGAACCCACCTGGGACCGGCTGACGGCCCCACCTGGTTTTGAAGACCAGTCGCCCCACCGGGGAACGCCTCTCTTCCGCAAGAAGCCGGATTGTAACCATGCTTGCGGATTTCAGGTGTCGTCCTGCACCGGAGATTCGCCGCGCAGCACGTGCGCACGCCGGTTGCCTTCGCCCACGCGCCGCGTGTAGCCGACACGGTCGAAGAACTCGAGGATCTGGATCGCCCGCTTGCGCCCGCCGCCGATGCGGTCGCGGAACTCGGCGGCGCGGATGCGCCCCTCGCAACCCGCGGCAAGCTCGCCGGCAAGGGCGCTCAGGCGTACCACGGTGGCGCGCGGATAGAACAGGTCGCGCACGATCTGGAAGGCCTCGCCGCGCATCGCGATGCGGCGCAGCAGGCTGCGGACTTCCGCCTCCGGCAGCTGGCAGGCCGCAGCCAGGTCGCGCACCCAGGGCGGGTCGAAGGCGCCGTCGACCAGGCGGGCGAGCAGCGCATCCGCACGGCTGCGGTCGCCCGCGGACAGTTCCACGGTGTGCGCGGGCAGATGCCAGGCCGAGCCGCTGCGCGCGACGCGGCCTTCGTCGCGCAGGCCCTCCAGCAGGGCGAGGAACACCGCACCGTCGAGCTGCGGCAGCGTCATGCGGCGCAGGCGTTCGCGCTCCACGCCGGGTTCGTCGGCGAACTGTTCATGATGCGCAGCCAGCCGCGTCAGCACCCGCTCGCCCAGCCCCGCCCAGACCGCACGGGCGAACAGCTGGGCGCCGCGCGGTGCCTCCACGCGCAGGGCCGCAGCCGGATCCAGGGTGGCCAGCCAGGCATGGGCATCCAGGTTGTGTGCCGCCTCCAGCGTGGACACCTCCAGACCGAACGGCGCCGCGGCGAGCAGCGCCGCCAGCCGCCGGTCGGCTTCGCCCTCTTCGAGCGCACCGAGCAGCGCCAGGCGCTCCGGCCGGCGGCGATGGCGGGCGGGCGGAAAGGGATCGAGCACGCGCCCGCCGCCCAGGGTGAGGCGCCCGGCGGCATCGCGGATCACCACCCGGTCGCCCCAGCAGGCGAGGATGGGACGGTCCAGCACCGCCTGCACCAGGGCGCTGCCGCCAGGCGCGAGGCCGCCGGCCTCCAGCGTGGCATCGAGCAGCGCCAGGCGCGCCTGCGCCTGGCCGGCGGCATGGTGCAGGCTCAGCGCGCTCCACTGCCCCAGGGTGCGCGGCGCATCCGCCAGCAGGGTGAGGCGCAGGTCCAGCCGCTCGGTGGGACGGGCCAGCGCGGGGGCGCACAACCAGTCTCCACGCGCCACCTCGCGGTACTCGATGCCGGCGAGGTTCACCGCGCAGCGCTGGCCGGCGCGCCCCTCCTCCGCCGCCCGGTTGTTCACATGCAGGCCGCGCACCCGCACTTCGCGCAGGAAACCGTCGCCGCGCGCCAGCACCAGGCGGTCGCCCACCCGCACGCGACCGGCGTAGGCCGTGCCGGTGACCACCGTACCCGCCCCGGCCAGCGCGAAGCGGCGATCCACCGCCAGGCGGAAACCCGCGCCGGGCGGCGCTTGCAACGGCTCGGTACGTGCGGCATCCACCAGGCAGTCGCGCAGCGCGTCGAGCTGGAAACGCTCCGCGCCCGCTGCCGCCACCGCAAACAGCGGCGCCGCGGCGAGCGGCGTGTGCGCCAGCAGCGCGCGCACCTCGCCCTGCACCGCAGCGATGCGCGCCGCATCCACGCGGTCGCACTTGGTGATCGCCACCGCCCCGCGCGCCACGCCGAGGATCTGCAGGATGGCCAGGTGTTCGCGCGTCTGCGGCATCACGCCGTCGTCGGCGGCCACCACCAGCAGCGCGAAATCGATGCCCGCCGCGCCGGTGAGCATGGTGGGCACGAACTTCTCGTGCCCCGGCACATCGATGAAGGCCAGCACCCCAGCCGGCCCGCCCGCCGTCGCCGGCAAGGGCGCATAGGCATAGCCCAGCTCGATGGTGATGCCGCGCTTCTTCTCCTCAGGCAGGCGGTCGGTGTCTACGCCGGTGAGCGCGCGCACCAGCGTGGTCTTGCCGTGGTCGATGTGGCCGGCGGTACCGATGAGCATGGGCGGGTCCTGGGAGAGTGAACGCGGGGAAAGCGGGTCAGGGAAAACGAGTCGGGGAAGTTTACCCGTTGCGCATGTGCGCCGGGCTCCGATGCGCGCAGCCGCTTGCCGCCGAGGCGCGGACCGCGACCGGGCAGACGCCGGCAAACCCGCGGCAGGGGGATTCAACAGCCGGCGAGTCGCCTCCACGCCGCGATGAGCGCGTCCGCGGCCCGTTCGACCTCTTCCGGGGTAGTTCCCCATCCCGTCGACAGGCGCACCGCGCCGAACGCACGCGCGCTGTCGCAGCCGATCGCGGCAAGTACGCCACTGACCGCGTCCGCGTCGGAATGGCAGGCCGAGCCCACCGAGGCGGCGACCGTGTCGGCCACCGCCTGCAGCAGCGCACGGCCGCCGATGCGGGGAAACGACAGGTTGAGCGTATTGGGCAGGCGCTGCTGCGGGTCGCCGTTGAGTTGCAGACCCTCGATGGAGGCCTGCAGACGCCGCTGCAGCGCATCTCGCGTGGCCTGCAGGCGCTGCCCCGCGCCGGGCAGGCGTTCGCGCGCGAGTCGCGCCGCGGCACCGAGCCCGGCGATGGCCGGCACGTTCTCGGTGCCGGGACGCAGGCCGCGCTCCTGACCCGCGCCGAAGAGGATGTTCGCGATCGGCGTGCCGCGACGCATGTACAGCGCGCCGACCCCTTTCGTCGCATGGAACTTGTGTCCGGCAAGGGTCAGCAGATCGACTTCCAGCGCGTTCACGTCGACCGGGATCTTGCCGACCGACTGGGCGGCATCGGTGTGCAGCAGCACCCCCTTGCCGCGGACGAGCCGGGCGATCTCGCGCACGGGCTGGATGGTGCCGATCTCGTTGTTGGCATGCATGATCGACACCAGCGCCGTATCCGGACGCAGTGCCGCCTCGACGTCGGCCACCGACACGCGGCCGCCCGCATCGACCGGCACCACGCTCAGCGCCCAGC
>JAUVWV010000184.1 GCA_030603925.1 Thauera sp.
CGACCAAGAAGGCCAACGAGCTGATGGCGCACACCTACAGCCACCTCTACGGCCTGCCCACCACCGGCCTGCGCTTCTTCACGGTGTACGGCCCCTGGGGCCGCCCGGACATGGCGCTGTTCCTGTTCACCCGCGCCATCCTGGAAGGCCGGCCGATCGACGTGTTCAACCACGGCCGCATGCGCCGCGACTTCACCTACATCGACGACATCGTCGAAGGGGTGATCCGCACGCTGGACCACGTGGCGGAGGCCGACCCCGGCTTCGACGCCGACCGCCCCGACCCGGGCCGCAGCAATGCGCCCTACCGCGTGTTCAATATCGGCAATCACAACCCGGTGGAATTGATGGCCTTCATCGAAGCCATCGAAGCGGCGCTCGGGCGCACGGCGGAAAAGAACTTCCTGCCGCTGCAGGACGGCGACGTGCCGGCCACCTATGCCGACACCGCGGAGCTCAACGCGTGGACCGGCTTCGCGCCCGCTACTCCGGTGCCCGAAGGCGTGGCGCGCTTCGTACGGTGGTACCGCGAGTACTACAAGCTCTGACCCGCGCCTGCGCGGCCGTAGGAGCGGCCTTGGCCGCGATGCTGCGGTCGTTTCCTTGCAGGCCGCATCGCGGCCAGGGCCGCTCCAACACGCGCCGCTCCTCCCCAGGGCTGTGCCGAAAGGCGGCGCCCGGGCGTCAGCCCAGCCGGCGCAGGTATTCGCGCGTGAACATGCGTTCGGGCAGGTCGCGCAGGGTCATTGCCTCGTAGGTCAGTTCGGAGGTTTCGCCCGCCTTCAGGGCATCTTCCATCACCAGCCGGGTGGGACGCTCGCGGCCGGCCATCGCGCGGAAGTCGAGATAGCGGCAGGTCTTCAGCAGGCGGCCGGAGAGCGCGAAGAATTCGGCCTTCACCGGCCAGGCGTTGTCCTCACGCACCCAGTAGCGGACCCGGGCATAGGTGACGCCACGGTCCACCGCGCCGAGGTCGAGGACGTGGCAGGCCTGCCCGTCCACCGTCTCGCTGCCGGCCAGCACCGCGTTGTAGTCGCCGGCGAAATTGGCGCGCGCCAGATCGCCGTTGGCCACCTGGCCGGTGAGCCGCTGGGCCAGCGACAGGCGCACCGGCTGCGACACCGCCGGCATGAAGATCCACAGGTCGCGTCCGCGCATCAGCAAGGCCTGGCCGCGCTCCGAGGCGGGCTCCATGGTGAGCACGATGGTGTTCTCGTTGCCGCGCGAGAGCACTCGGTACTTGCGCTCGTCGCCCGGGCGCCCTTCGCTGAAGTTGCGCACGGTGATCTCGGTCTGGAAGCTTTCCTGCGGAAAGCGGATGCCGTCGGCCTGCTCGACCAGCTGGCGGGCGAGTCCGCCCCCCTCGTCGGGCCCGGCGGCACGCAGCAAGGCCGGGGCAGTGATGCCCAGCACGGAGAGCGTCAGAAATCGCCGGCGTGAACGTGAGCTGTGCGTCATGGGTGCTATCCTTATGGCAGTCTCATCACCAGTGTGGCCCGCGAAATGGCGATCGTACAGGTGGATAACGTCGGCAAGCGCTACTTCCTCGGTGAGCAGGAGGTGCAGGCGCTGACCGAGATCAACCTGTCGGTCGAACCCGGTGTGTTCCTCGCCATCGCCGGCCCTTCGGGCAGCGGCAAGTCTACGCTGCTGAACATCATCGGTTGCATAGACACGCCGTCCAGCGGGCGGGTTCTGATCGACGGGCGCGACGTCTCCGGGCAGACCCCGGACCAGCTTGCCGACCTGCGGGCGCGCACCATCGGCTTCATCTTCCAGTCCTTCAACCTGTTGCCGGTGCTCTCCGCCGAGGAGAACGTCGAATACCCGCTGCTCCAGCTGCGTGAACTGTCGCGCGCCGAGCGGCGCGAGCGGGTGATGCACTACCTGGCGATGGTGGGGCTGAGCAAGTATGCCTCGCACCGGCCCAACCAGCTCTCCGGCGGACAACGCCAGCGGGTGGCGATCGCGCGCGCGCTGGCCACCCATTCCAAGGTGGTGCTGGCCGACGAGCCTACCGCCAACCTGGACCGCCATACCGGCGAGAGCATCCTGCGGCTGATGAAGGACATCAACCGCAAGTCCGGCACCACCTTCATCTTTTCCACCCACGACCGCCGCGTGATGAACATGGCCGACCGTCTGGTGCGCATCGAGGACGGCCAGATCAACGCGCTTGGCATGCGTGCCGGCAACAAATGGATGTTCGTGCAGGATCGCCGGGCGCCCGGCGAGGATCCCGAGATCTGAAAGGAGACCGACCATGTCCGCAAAGCGACTCCTGCCTGTCCTGCTTGCCGGCCTGCTGAGTACCGGCGTGGCGGCGGACGATGATGGACTGGACGACCTGTTCGACCTGGGCGGGGAAGGCGGTGCGGCGGGCGAGGGGCCGCGTGTCGGGGGGTACGCCGAGTTCGGCGGTGCCTACACCTGGCCGGACGAGGCGCACTGGTCGAAGCTGCGTGCGCGCGTCGAACTGGGGGTCAGCGGCCGCCTGGGCGAGCGCAGCCGTTACAAGCTCTCCGCGCGGGGCGACGTGGACGCCGCCTACGACCTGGAGGACGGCCATTACGGGCGCCAGGTGCGGCGCGACCAGCGCGCAGGTTTCATGATCCGCGAGGCGTATGCCGACTTCGGTGCCGGCGAGTGGGAGTTCCGCGTCGGCCGGCAGCACGTGGTGTGGGGCGAGATGGTCGGCCTGTTCTTCGCCGACGTGGTCTCCGCGCGCGACCTGCGCGAATTCTACCTGCCCGAGTTCGAGGCCATGCGCACCCCGCAGTGGGCGGCGCGCGCGGAGTACTTCGGCGGCGGGACGCATTTCGAGCTGCTGTGGATCCCGCTGCCGAGTTATGACGAGATCGGCAAGCCGGGGGCGGACTTCTATCCCTTCCCCGTGCCCGAGGGCACCCGGGTGAGGGAGCGCAAGCCGTCGTCCAGCCTTTCCAACACCAATTGGGGGGTGCGCGTGTCGCGCCTGATCGACGGTTGGGACCTGTCGGCCTTCCATTACCAGAGCCGCGACGTGTCGCCCACCCTGTATCGCCTGGGGCCGGCGCTGGCGCCGACGCTGGAACTGCGGCACGACCGGATCCGTCAGACCGGCTTCACGCTGTCCAAGGATCTGGGCAGCGTCGTGCTCAAGGGCGAGGCGGTGCACACCCACGGGCGCAGCTTCGCCTCCACCGACCCGCTGGCGCGCTACGGGTTGAAGCGCTCGGATACGGTCGATTACGTCGTCGGTGTCGATCTGCCGGTGCGCGACCTGTGGCGTTTCAACCTGCAGTATTACGCGCGTGTGTTCAACGACCACGACCGCTGGCTACCCAACGACAGCCACGAGCGCGGCATGACCTTCCTGGTGAACCGCAAGCTGGGCGAGGATTTCGAG
Organism: Thauera sp.; assembly: GCA_030603925.1. Lineage (GTDB taxonomy): Bacteria > Pseudomonadota > Gammaproteobacteria > Burkholderiales > Rhodocyclaceae > Pseudothauera. Next base: position 3,389 of record JAUVWV010000184.1, read on the forward strand.
ATCGAACTGCTGTACGTCTCCAGTCTCAACCGCAGCGACTACATGCTGCGCCCGAAACTGGTCTGGCGCATCACGCCGGAGTGGCGCGGGCAGTTCGGTGCGGACATCTTCGGCGGACGCAAGGACGGGGTGTTCGGGCGGCACGACGCCAGCGACAGGGTGTACGTCGAGTTCCGCCGCTGGTTCTGAGTCCCGTGCGCCGCCAGTCCCGATCCGGTTCAGGACAGCGCGCGGCTCAGCGGTGCGCGCAACTGTTCGAACAGGCGCCACTGGTCGTCGCTGGAGAAGAACTGGCGATAGAGGGTGCGCGCTTCGCCGCCGCGTTCGCGGATCAGCCGCTCGGCGTCGTGCAGCGGGAGGTGCAGCAGCACCGCCGGTGCGCCCACCCGCGGGCAGGTGCGTTCCGGTCCGGCCAGGCGGTAGCCCAGCATGCGCTGGTAGTAGCTGCTGTGGCGCGGATGCACCTCGGCGAACAGATCGGTCATGCCATGCACCAGGCGCGCCAGGATGAAGACCAGATGGAAAAGCTCCGCCATCAGGCGGCTGGAGCCGAACTCCGGATCCACCGCGAGCCGGGTCACCTCGCAGACCCGGCCGCCGTTGCGCCGCACCGCGTCGATCTGCTCGCGGTAGAGCGAATCGGCCAGCAGGCCGTCCGCGGAGTCCAGTCCCAGCGTCACCGTGCCGAACACGTGCTCGGCCTCGCGGCATGCCAACAGCGTGGTCTGGCGCGGATGCGGGGGGAGGCCGGAATGGGTGGCATGCAGGCCGCGGTAGGCGTAGAGTTTCTCGATCAGCAGGCTGATCCGGGTGCGCATGCCTTCCGAATCGTCGGCGAGAAGAATCTGGTAGCCGTTGCGCTCGATGGCGAAATGCTGACCGAAAGTGCTAGGCGGAAGGGTGCGCCGCGGGGCGCCGGGAACGGGCGCGAAAACCGACAGGGAGCCGGCGTCTGGCTGAAGCGGGGCGTGTTCATACTTCAATTCGGCCTCCCTGGCGAAAGTTATTGTAGGAATGCTCCGCACTGTACCCGGCGGGTTGGGAGGGGGCTGTAACCGGTTGTGTATTTGTTCCTTGGGAGGGCTGTTTTCGCCCTTTAGCATGGCCACAGTATGCAGGGCGCAACTGGCTGTCCTGCTCACAGAGGGGAGTTGACCATGAGCATGATTGCATTCAGGTTTGCGACGCTCCTGCGTCGCTGCGGACTGGCGGCGATTGCGGCACTGGTGGCGGTCGGCTGTGCCTCCAGCTACCCTCCGGCCCCGGTGAGCGCGGCCGATTCCGAATACAACTATGTCATCGGTCCGGGCGACACGGTGAATATCGTGGTGTGGCGCAATCCGGAGCTGTCGATGTCGGTGCCGGTGCGCCCGGACGGGCGGATCACCACCCCGCTGGTCGAGGACCTGCCGGCCCTCGGCAAGGACGCCACCACGCTCGCACGCGACATCGAAGAGGCGCTCTCCAAGTACATCCGCGAGCCGGTGGTGACCGTCATCGTGACCAGCTTCGTGGGGCCGTACAGCGAGCAGATCCGCGTGGTGGGCGAGGCTGCGCAGCCGCAGATCCTGCCCTATGTGCAGAAGATGACCCTGCTCGACGTGATGATCGCGGTGGGCGGCATGACCGAATTCGCCGACGGCAACCGTGCTTCCATCCTGCGCACCAGCGAGGGCAACAAGCAGTACGGCGTGCGTATCCGGGATCTGATCAAGCGCGGCGACGTCTCGGCCAATGTCGAGATGCGCCCGGGCGACGTGCTGATCATCCCGCAGAGCTGGTTCTGAGGCGAGGCGGCGCAGCGCGCATAACGGGGTCCGGCAGGCTGTCGGGCGGTTCGCCACACTTGCACACGGGTTGAGCAATGGAAGATCTACTCAGACAGGGCCTGGGGCTGTTGCGCGGCATGTGGCGCTTCCGCTGGTGGGGGCTGGCGCTGACCTGGCTGGCGGGCGCCCTCGCGGCGGTGGTGATCTACACCATGCCGGACCGTTACGAATCGTCCACCCGGGTGTATGTGGATACGCAGTCGGTACTGCGCCCGCTGATGTCCGGGCTGGCGGTGCAGCCCAACCTCGATCAGCAGATCGCCATCCTCAGCCGGACCCTGATCACCCGGCCGAATGTCGAGAAGCTCATCACCATGGCGGACCTCGACCTGGAGGTGAACACCCCGGCCGAACGCGAGCGCCTGATCGCCGAGCTGACGCGCGGGCTGGAGGTGCGGGCGGCCGGGCGGGACAATCTGTTCACCCTGGCCTTCCAGGACGGCGACCCGCAGCGCGCGCAGCGCGTGGTGCAGGCGCTGCTGTCGCTGTTCGTCGAGTCCGGTCTGGTCAGCAAGCGCCAGGATACGGATGCGGCGCGCCGCTTCATCGAGGAGCAGATCCGCAACTACGAGGGCAAGCTGACCGAAGCGGAGAACCGCCTGAAGGAATTCCGTCTGCGCAACATGGCCCTGCTCGATGCCGGCGGACGCGACTACGTCAGCCAGCTGGGCGGGGTGCGTGCGCAACTCGACCAGGCCCGTCTCGAACTGCGCGAGGCGGTCAATTCGCGCGACTCGCTGCAGCGCCAACTGCAGGGCGAGGAGCCGATCCTGCTGCCGCAGACGCCGAATGCGTCCGGTGTGTCGATCCCGGAGATCGACGGGCGCATCGATGCGATGCGCAAGAACCTGGACGGCCTGCTGCAGCGCTTCACCGAATCGCATCCGGACGTGATCGGCACCCGCCGGGTGATCGAGGACCTCGAGGCGCAGAAGCTCAAGGAGGTCGAGCTGCGTCGCCAGGCCGGCGGCGGGCAGTTCGGCTCGGTGCATGGCAATCCGGTGTATCAGCAGCTCAGGCTGGTGCTCTCCGAGACCGAGGCGCGCGTCGCCTCGCTGCAGGCGCGGGTGGGCGAGTATGAGGGCCGCCTCGAGCAGCTGCGTGCCTCGGCCGAACTGCTGCCCAAGATCGAGGCCGAGATGACCCAGCTCAACCGCGACTACGAGATCCACAAGCGCAACTACGAGAGCCTGGTGCAGCGGCGCGAGTCGGCCAACATCTCGGTGCAGATGGACGCCCAGTCGGGGATCGGCGAATTCCGCGTGATCGACCCGCCCAGCCTGCCCACCAAGCCGGCCGCGCCCAACCGCGCGCTGCTCATGCTGGGGGCCAGCCTGGCCGCGCTGGGCGCCGGTGCCGCACTCGCATTCCTGATCAGCCAGTTGCGCCCGACGTTCTCGGACGGGCGGGTGTTGCGCGAGGTCACCGGCATTCCGGTCCTCGGCAGCGTTTCGCTGCTCGGCGACCCGCGGCGCGAGGCGCGCGAGCGGCGCGGGCGCTACGCGTTCGCCGGCGGCGTGGCGGGCTATGCCGGCGCGGTGGCGATGGTGACCGTCATGTTGAACATGTTGCAGGGCTAGCCGGGGGCATCCGATGAGCTTGATCGAGAAAGCGGCTGAACGCCTTGAGAAGCTGAAGGAGGCGGGTGCGATTCCGGTTGCC
>JAUVWV010000218.1 GCA_030603925.1 Thauera sp.
CACCAGCGGATGGGCGCCGTGCCCGGCAACGGGCGGGTGCGCCCCGGCCACCAGGACGCTGGCCAGCAGCTGCGCGCGCAGCTGTGCCGGGTTTTCGTCCTCGACCAGCAGGTCGAGCGGCAGGCAGACATGGCCGGCACTGCCGGCGAGCGCCAGCTGGCGCGCCACGCGGCGCAACACGGCGGCGAGCGGCGGCGCTGCGCCGAGGGCGGCCGCCCAGGCCGCGACATGCTCGGCGAAACCCTGCGCCAGATCGCCGGCCGCGCTGCTCTCCGCGGCGGGCAGCGCTGCGGCCAGGAAGGAGGTTCCGGCGGAGGGGCTCATGCGGGCAGCACGGCGGCGCCGTCGAGCAGGCCGTCGAGCGCGTCGATGCGCGCAGCCGGCGGACGATGGCGGAAGACGCCGGCCGGGGCGCCGTCCACCCGCCAGTGCGGACGCACGCCGCGCACGAAGAGATAGAGCACGCCGCCGAAATGGCGCTCGTAGTCGTAGCCGGCCAGGCTGCGGCGCAGGTGGCGGTGCAGCGCCAGGCTGTAGAGCAGGTGCTGCAGGTGGTAGCCATGTGCGGCCATCGCCGCCTCCAGCGCTGGCGCGGCGTAGTCCTGCGGCCGCTCGCCGAGGTGGTTGGACTTCCAGTCGAGCACCCAGTAGCGCCCCCCGTGTTCGAACACCAGGTCGATATAACCCTTGAGATAGCCCGACAGCCCGGCAAAACCCAGCTGCGGCATGCGATAGCCCTGCGCGGCCAGCCAGGCGTTGAGCGCCGCCGGCTCCAGATGCGCCGCCGGCAGGTGGAAGCCCAGTTCGACACTGCGCCGCGCGGCCGGCAGCCCGTCCAGGCGCAGCCCCTCGGCCAGCTCGGTGCCCAGCACGTTCTCCAGCATGCCGTGCAGCATGCGGCCGAGCAGCGCGGCGGACTCGCTGGACGAGGCGCCGGGCAGGCGTTGCGGGTGATCGATCAGGGCGCGTTCGATGGCTGGCTTCCAGCTGCGCGGATCGTCGAAAGCGATGCGCTCGAACACCGCGTGGATGCAGTCGCCGGCGGCCGGACCGCGCGGGAAGCGCAGGATGTCGTCGGGCGGCGGCGCGGCGGGCGGCAGCTCGTCGCCTGCACCCTCGTCGCCTGCGCCCTCGTCGCCCGGTTCGGCGGCGGCACGGCGCGCATGGGCGTCATGGTCGCGCGCGGCCTGCTCGTGGGTGGCACCGAAGATCAGCGCACTGAAGCTGCCGATGCGCCAGCCCGCTGGAACCGGCGGCGGGCTCAGCGCCTGCGGGCGGTGCGCGGCGTCATGCGCGGCGGCCAGCGGCACGCCGGGCACATCGGGCAGCTCGGCCAGGCTGATGCTGGGGCGCGCGCAGACGATTGCGCCGTCGGCGGCGGACTCGCGCGCCACGCGCTGCCAGGCGGCGTCGATGTCGGCCACGGCGGGTTTCGCGCCGAACCAGTCGGCCGGCGCGATGCCGGCGCCGGCCACCATCCAGTTGAGCAGGCTGCGCGCGCTCTCGCTCTGGCTGGGGCGGCCGAAGGACTGCGTGGTGTAGCTGCCGACCACCAGGTAGCAGCGGTGAATGGCGCGGGTGAGCGCGACGTAGATCAGGCGCATGTCCTCGGCCGCGCCCTCCAGGCGGAGGCGCGCGGCGATCGCGGCCTGCTCCTCGGCCTCCAGCGCGCGCCGGTAGTCGAGCAGCAGTTCGCCGTCGGCGGCGTGCCAGGCGCGCATCGGCCCGCCGTCGGCGCGCCGTACATGGCCGTCGAACAGGAAGGGGCAGAACACCACGCCGTATTCGAGCCCCTTGGCGCGGTGGACGGTGACGATCTGCACCAGATTGCGATCGGATTCGAGGCGCAGCTGGGCGGCCTCGCCGGCGCCGTCCGCGGCGCGGCGGCTGGCCAGGCTGCGCAGCAGCGCTTCGGGTGCCGCGCTGCCGGCGTCCTGCTGCAGCAGTTCGGCCAGATGCATCAGATTGGTCAGGCGGCGCTCGCCGTCCGGGCGGGCGAGCAGGCGGGCGGCCACGCCCTCGTCGGCCATCCAGCGCCGCAGCATCACGCCGAAGCCGCGCGCCAGCCACAGTTCGCGCCAGTGCGCGAAGCGCTCCAGCACGGCGGGCAAGGCGCGCTCGTCGGCCGCCAGGGCGGCCAGGGCGGCGGCGTCCCGGCCCATCTCGCCGGTCGACAGCGCAGCCAGCACGCGCGCCGCCCGGGTGGGCTCGGCAATCGCCAGCAGCACGCGTTCGAGCTCCTCGGCGTCCTCGCTGTGGAACACGCTGAGCTGTGCCAGTTCCACGCTGCCCACGCCCAGCGCGGCCAGCGCACGGCGCATCAGGCTGCCCTGGCGGTGGCTGCGCACCAGCACGGCGATGTCGCCGGGTGCCAGCGCGCGCCCGCCGATGCGCAGCACACCGTCCGCCGCCGCCTGCAACAGGCGCGCGATCTCCGCCGCGCTGGCCGTCGCGGCACGCTGCAGGGCCTGGGCTCGCGGCAATGCGCCATCGCCGGGCAGGCGCCACAGGCGCAGCGCGGCGGCGCCTGCGCTCGCCGTGTCGTCCTCCAGCGGCGCACGCCGCCGGCTGCCCGGCAGCACCGCCTGGTAGTCCAGGCCGGGCAGCATGAACACCGCAGGGTTGGCGCCGAACAGGCGGTTGCAGGCATCGATCAGCGCCGGCGTGGAGCGCTGGTTGTGCGCCAGGCTGTAGCGCGCATCGGCGCGCTCGCGCGCGGCGAGGTAGGCGAACAGGTCGGCGCTGCGGAAGCTGTAGATGGCCTGCTTGGGGTCACCCACCAGGAACAGGCTGCCGCGCGCCGCCGGACGGTCGTAGATGTGCGCGAAGATGCCGAACTGCAGCGGGTCGGTGTCCTGGAACTCGTCGATCAGCGCCACCGGATAGCGCCCGTGCAGAGCCGCCGCCAGCCAGGGCTGGGTGCCGCTGGTGAGCGCATGATGGGCGTTCCACAGGATGTCGTCGAAGGCGATCTGGCGCTCGCTGCGCTTGCGCCGGCGCAGCTCGGCGGTGCACTCGGCGAGGAATTCGCGCAGCAGGGCGAGACGCCCGCCGGCCAGCGCCTCGTCGAAGGCGCGGCGCGCCGCCAGCACGGCGTCGGCCGCCGCGAAGAAGGGATGCGCGGGCGGCGGCGCGCCGCCGGTGCCCTAGGCCGCCCGGGTGGCGGCAGCCAGCAGGTGCAGCTTGTCACCCGGCGGCGCCTGCAGGGGGTCACCGCCGGCCAGCCAGGCCGCCCACTGGCCTGCCGCCGCGGCGATGCTCTCGGGCTTGTAGCTGCCCTTGTGCAGCTTGACCCCGGGTGCAGCCAGCGCGGCCAGCGCGGCGGGCAGTTGCGCCGCGTCGAGCGCTGCCCAGGCGCGTCGCAACGCCGCTTCGGCAGCGCCGCAGTCCTCCGCCGGCGGCGCATCCCAGGCGCGCCGCGCGCACGGGCGGGCCATGTCCTGCTTCAGGTAGGCAGCCCAGCGTGCCGGGCAGTCGCCCTTGTCCACCAGCAGGCGGGCCAGCGCGGCGGGCAGCGTGCCCCCGGCGATGCGGCGTCGCCAGAAGTCCTCCGCCACCTCGGTGCGCAGCGCGCTGTCGTCCTCGCTGAGCTCCAGCGCATACGGCAGGCCGGCGGCGAAGGGCGTATCGGCCAGCGCACGCTGGCAGAAGCCGTGAATGGTGAAGATCGCCGCCTCGTCGAAGACCTGCAGGGCATGGCGCAGGCGCTCGGTCATGGTGGCGTGGGCGATGCCGGCGGCCAGGCTGACCTCGATCAGGCGCGGCACGAAGGGGTCGGCGCCGGGGTCGCCGCCGTCGAGCACGCGCAGGGTGTCCACGATGCGTTCGCGGATGCGTGCGGACAACTCGGCCGTGGCGGCCTTGGTGAAGGTGACCACCAGCACCTGGTCCACGCCGAGCGCGCGCTCCAGCAGCAGGCGCAGGTAGAGCCCGCAGATGCTCCAGGTCTTGCCGGTGCCGGCCGAGGCCTCGATCAGGCGGATGCCGTCGAGCGGATAGGCGAAGACGTCGGGCGTGGCGGGAACGGCGGCGGACATGCGCGCGATGATACCGCGGCGTCGGCCCGCGCCGTTGTCATCGTGCGGGGTCGGAGCGGCCTTGGCCGCGATCAAGGCGGTCCGTGCCGGCGCTCAGTGCCTGAAGCGCGCCACCAGTGCGCCGAGCTCGCGGGCGATCTGCTCCAGGCTGTGCGCGGATTCGGCAGTCTGCTGCATCGAGGCGCTGGTTTCCTCCACCATCTGGGCGATGCTCTCGACCTGCTGGGCGATGGAGTTGCTGGCCACGCTCTGCTCGCGGGTGGCCAGCGCCACAGCGCGGATGCGCGCCAGGGTGGCGCCGGCGCCGTCGCGGATGTCGCGCAGCGACTGGGCCGCTTCCTGCGCCAGGTCCACGCCGCGCTCGACCTGCGGCAGCGCCTGGTCCATGGCGCTCACCGCGCTGGCGGTATCGCTCTGGATCGCACCGATCATGCCGCCGATCTCCTCGGTGGCCGCCGAGGTGCGTTCGGCCAGCTTGCGCACCTCGTCGGCGACCACGGCGAAGCCACGACCCTGTTCACCGGCGCGCGCAGCCTCGATGGCGGCATTGAGCGCGAGCAGGTTGGTCTGCGCGGCGATCTCCTTGATCACATTGGCGATCGAGGATATCTCGTTGGTGCGGGTCTCCAGCGAGCGGATCATCTCGGCGGCCGAGGACACCGTGCCGGCGATGCGGTGCATCTCGTCGGTGGCGGTGGTCACCTTCTTCTCGCCGGTTTCGGCCATCGTGGCGGCCGAGGAGGAGTTGTCCTCGGTATCGCGCGCGGAATCCGAGATATGGTTGATCGACACCGTCATCTGCTCGATCGCCGCCGCCATCGAGGAGGTGGAGTCGGCCTGGCGGTGCGAGGCCACCGCCACCTGGCTGGAGGCATGGGAGATGTTCTCCGCGGTGTCCTTCAGCGCCTGCGCACCGCTGGCGATCTGCCCGATCATCTCGCGGATCGAGCCGAGCATGCGCGACAGGCCGTGCAGCAGGCTGCCCGGCGGGGCGCTCGGTACCTCCACGGTGAGATCGCCCGCCGCCGCACGCTCCATGATCGTCATCGCCTCGGCCGGCTCGCCGCCGATCTGGCGCAGCACCGAACGGGCGATGATCACCCCCAGGCCGATGATGACCAGCATGATCACCCCACCCACCGCGAGGTCCACCAGCAGGCGGGCGGTAAAGGCCTGGGCGACGTCATCGACGTACACCCCGGTGCCGATCACCCAGTTCCACGGGCTGAAGGTGGCCACATACTGCAGCTTGTCCACCGGCACCGTGGTGCCCGGGCGCGGGAAGGAGGTGTCGACGAAACCCGCCCCCTGCGCGCGCGCCGTAGCGATGATGTCCTTGACGGTAAAGCGTCCCTGGCCATCCTTGACCTCCTCGGTCATGTTGCGCCCGGCCCATTCGGTGCGGATCGGATGCATCACCGCCACGCCGCTGGTGGACCAGATATAGACGTACTCGGCCTTGCCGTCCGCCCCGCCGAAGCGCATGTCCTGCATGGCGCGCTTGGCCAGTTCCTGCGCCTCTGCATCGGACAGCTGACCGGCGGCGGCGCGCGCCTGATAGCCCGCGGCGATCTGCAACGAAGCTTCCACCACCGACTTCACCTGCAGCTTGCGCGCATCCATCAGGTCCTTCTTCACCGCCAGCGCGCTGAGCGTGATGCCGAGCGCAAGGCCGACGAAGGCCGCCAGCACCAGCAGGACGATTTTGGTCTTCAGTTTCATCGAGTCGAGCATGATGTTCACACTCCAGGCGGAATAGGGGGTCGGCCCGCAGCTCGGGCTACTGATGCACCCTTATCGGGAATGCCGCGTTTCAACTGTAGGCATAGCGCCGGAGCTCGGCAAAATAAAA
>JAUVWV010000244.1 GCA_030603925.1 Thauera sp.
CGATCGGTGCGATCACCGGGATGAAGTCGCCCTGGTCGAGGAAGGCGATCAGGCTGGGGTCGATGCCGGTGATCTCGCCCACCTGGCCGACGTCGATCAGGTCGCCCTGCGGGGCGTCCTTCTTCTGCATCAGCAGCTTCTTGGCGCGGATGAAGCCGGCATCCTTGCCGGTCAGGCCCACCGCCTTGCCGCCGTGCTGGTTGATGAGGTTGACGATCTCCTTGTTCACCTGGCCGCCGAGCACCATCTCGACCACTTCCATGGTCTCGGCGTCGGTGACCCGCATGCCCTGGATGAATTCGCCCTTCTTGCCGACGCGGGCGAGCAGGTTCTCGATCTGCGGGCCGCCGCCGTGCACCACAACCGGATTGAGGCCGACCAGCTTGAGCAGCACCACGTCGCGCGCGAAGCAGTCCTTGAGGTGCGGGTCGGTCATCGCGTTGCCACCGTACTTGATGACGATGGTCTTGTCGAAGAAGCGTTTGATGTAGGGCAGGGCCTCGGCCAGGATGGCGGCCTTGAGTGCGGGGGTGACGTTGCTGGTGTCGGGGGTGCAGGAGTCGGTCATGTCGGGTATCCGTACGGGGTTCAATACCTGCCGCGGATTCTACCCCCGATTCGTGCCGATGACGTTTCGCCCGGATGCGGGTGGCGGGCCTGCATCCGGGCGGGGGGCCTCAGTCGATGGTCAGGCGCTTGGCCTGGGCGGCCAGCTTCTTGGGCAGGCTGAGCTCCAGCACGCCGTCGTTGAACTTCGCGCTGGCGCGCGCCTCGTCGATGTCCTGGCCGAGCTGGAAGCTGCGCGAGACCTTGCCGAAGTAGCGCTCGGTGCGCAGCACGCGCTCGCCGTCCTTGATCTCCTTCTCCTGCTTGCGTTCGGCGCTGATCGAGACCACCGGGCCGTCGATGTTGACGTGGATGTCGTCCTTCTTCACGCCGGGCAGTTCGGCGTGTACCTGGTAGGCGTCGTTGTCCTCCTTCACATCCACCCGCATCTGCGGCGCTTCGGCCGGCGTGTTGCCGAACTCGACCGGGCGGATGAAGAAGCCGCGCAGCAGGTCCTCGAAGGGATCGCGACTGATGATGTTGGCCATGATGCAGTCTCCTTGATCGATGTATGGGTTGGGTGGTCTGCTTCCGATACGAATATAGGAGCGGTCGGGGTGATTTCAAGCGCGCAGGCTGCGGCGACGCCGGCGGTTTGCCGAAACTGGGGAGGGCCGGGCGCAGGGGTGCGGGCGATGCGGCCAGCGCGGCTCAGCCGTGCTGCACGGGGGACGGTATGAAGACGCTCAGCGTGCGGCCTTCGGCCGCCAGGGAGGCGGCCGCTTCGGCGAAGATTTCCAGCGCGCTGTGGTAGTCCTCCGGCGCGCTGTGCTGCAGGGTGTCGGGGTTGCACAGCGCGGCCACCACCTGGGGGGTGTCGAGCCAGGACAGGTCGGCCAGGCAGTCGGCCAGTGCATCCCAGTTGTGCCCGAACCAGGGCGGAAAATGCAGCGCCTGGGCGATGGCGCGCAGCAGGGCCGCTTTGTCCGCGCATCCTGCCAGCTCGATCCGGTAGACGTCGAGTCCGGCTGCCGCTGCGGCGGTCTGCAGGCTGGGCAGTCCTCCGGGGGGCAGGGCATGGATGCCGGCACGATGGAGGGGCGGGAGATCGTTCATCGGGCGGGCTCGATACGGCGGAAGCTGCGGTAGTGGTCCGCGGTGTAGTAGAACACCTCGGGGGGGCGCCCGCCGGTGACGATGCGCCGCGCGCCGCGGTCGCGCGCGCCGGGGGTGGGAACCGTGTATTCACGGTAGTAGCCGCGGGCGCGTTCGGGCAGCAGGCCCTCGCGGTTGTGGAACACCGTGCCGTCCTTGCGGTAGGGGAAGGGGCCGCCGGCCTGGATCAGTGCCAGGGTGGCATGCGCTTCGGGGGGCAGTCCGTCCGTGCCACCGCCTGCGCTGCGGCCGTCGAGCCGGTCGCAGCCCGCGAGGGCGCCCAGCAGGGGGACGAGCAGCACCAGCAGGGCATGCTTGAGGCGCGACATCGGCTCGGCCCCGTGTCAGGCGGTCACGCCGCCGCTTCTGCGTGGCGTCTCGCCGCGTGCGGCGACCGAATACTTCTTGAACAGGCTGTGCATGAAGCCCGAGATGGCCGCCAGGCGCGGGCTGGCCGGGTCGAAGCGGCGCGCACGCGCGATCAGCGTTCCGGCCTGGGTGGCGAAGCGCTCGTTCCAGCCGCGGTGCTCCACATGGCGCAGCAGAGCGAGTGCGGCGTTGAACAGCACGTGCGGGTTGCCCGGCATCTTGCGCACCGCCCCCATCATCTCGCTCACCGCGCCGTCGTAGTCGCCCGCCTTGGCCTTGGCCGCGCCCCGCGCGATCAGCTCGCGTACTTCGTCGCGGGTGCGTCCTTCCAGTTCTTCGGCGAGCGATTCGCGCCCGCGTGCGTGCAGCGCCGCGCGGGTCGCGTCGAGCGTGCGTTCGTCGGCGGCGTTGCGCAGGATGTCGAGCACCAGTTCGCTGCCTTCGGCCTCGAGGTCGTTGTCGAAGCAGGCCTTGAGCAGTTCCTGCTTCAGGCCGATCGACAGGGCGCTGCTGTCGGTGCCGGTGGCGACGGCCTCGTGCAGCACGGTGCGCGCCTTGCCGGGCTGGCCTTCGGCGGTGTGGTAGAGCGCGCGCGCCAGGGCGGCACACATCGGCGTCCGGGCCTGGCCGACCATGCTGCGTTCGAGGTCGCGGATGGTTGCGCGCGCCTCCTCGATACGGCCCTGGCCGAGTTGCGCCTGGACCAGCCGGACATGGTCCTCGGGGTCGCGGAAATCGGAGGCCTTGCCCTTGCGCACCACTTCGGCGAGGGCCTGTTCGGCCCGTTCGTGGTCGCCCAGTTCGAGCGCGATGCCGCCGAGGTGGCGCAGGCGGCCGACGCGGTGGGGCGAGCGGTTGGTGGCGGCGATCAGGGCATCGCGCGCCTCGCCCAGGCGGCCGCCTTCCTCGCGGCAGCGGGCCAGCAGGTCGTAGGCGTCGATGTAGTAGTCGTGTTCGGCGATCAGGCCGGTGAGCACTTCCTCGGCCTCGGCAAAGCGTTTGCGCAGCATCATGATGCGTGCCAGGCCGAGCCGGGCCCAGGGGAGGTCCTTCTCCTGCAGGGCCTTGCGATAGACCGTCTCCGCGTCGTCGTGCTGCCCGTTCGCCTGCAGCAGATCGGCCTGCAGACGAAGCAGATCGACACGGTAGCGCGGGTGTGCGCGTTCGGCCGTGCGCAGCGCTTCCACCGCGCCGAGCGGGTCGCCCAGTGCCAGCTGGCGGTAGGCCGGCAGGAAGACCTCGCGCTTGTCCAGCGCGCGCTGCAGGCGGTGGCGCAGGGCGTGGGCGGCGAGCGGCTTGAGCACGTAGTCGTTGGGGGCCAGTTCGGCGGTGCCGACGACGCGCTCGTAGTTGCGCTCACCGGTGACCGCAATGAACAGCGTAGTGAGCGGGATGATTTCGTTGTTGCGCAGATCCTCGAGCAGGTGCTGGCCGTCCTGCCCTTCGCCCAGGTTGAGCTCGCACAGCACGATGTCGAAGTGGCTCTCGCGCAGCTTGCGTACCGCTGCGGCGGCGTTCGGCGCGAACTGCACCTCATTCACGCCGAAACTGGACAGCATCGCGCGCAACTGCGTCCGCATGCCTGGGCTGGCGTCGATGACCAGTACGGAGACGGTTGCGAGTTCGGCCATGGGTGCGGGGCGTGGGGTGGCGAATGGAGGGATGTGCGTTCTTATCGGCTGCGTTGCGGGCGGTCTTGAGCCCGGGCGGGTAAACGACGATGGGCGAACGGAGATCCGTTCGCCCATCTTGCCACATTCGTGCGGGGGCGATCAGCCCTTGGAAACCTCGACCTGGGTTTCCACCTTCTGGCGCAGGCGCACGTGAAGTTCGCGCAACTGCTTCTCGTCGACCTCGGAGGGCGCATCGGTGAGCAGGCACTGGGCGCGCTGGGTCTTGGGGAAGGCGATGACGTCGCGGATCGATTCGGCACCGGTCATCAGGGTGACGATGCGGTCCAGGCCGAAGGCCAGGCCGCCGTGCGGCGGCGCGCCGTACTTGAGCGCGTCGAGCAGGAAGCCGAACTTCACCTGTTGCTCCTCGGGGCCGATGTTGAGCGCCTCGAAGACCTCGGCCTGCACGTCGGCGCGGTGGATACGCACCGAGCCGCCGCCGATCTCCCAGCCGTTCAGCGCGAGATCGTAGGCCTTCGCCAGGCACTCGCCCGGATTGCTCTTGAGCAGTTCGAGGTGGCCGTCCTTCGGGCTGGTGAAGGGGTGGTGGCAGGCGGTCCAGCGCTTGTCGTCCTCGTCGTACTCGAACATCGGGAAGTCCACCACCCATACCGGGCACCAGGTCTCACCGGTGAGGTAGCCCTTCTCGTGGCCGAGCTTGACGCGCAGCGCGCCCAGCGCATCGTTGACCACCTTGGTCTTGTCGGCGCCGAAGAAGATCAGGTCGCCGGACTGCGCGCCGGTGCGCTCGAGGATGGTGGTGAGCGCCTTCTCGTGCAGGTTCTTGACGATCGGCGACTGCAGGCCTTCCTCGTTGGGCTTGGCGGCGTCATTGACCTTGATGTATGCCAGGCCCTTGGCGCCGTAGATGCCGACGAACTTGGTGTACTCGTCGATCTCGCCGCGCGTCAGGCTGCCGCCGCCGGGCACGCGCATCGCCGCCACCCGCCCGCCGCTGGTGGCCGGGCCGGAGAACACCTTGAAGGCCGCGTCGGCCACCGCGTCGGTGACGTCGACCAGCTCCAGGGTGACGCGCAGGTCGGGCTTGTCGGAGCCGTAGCGGCGCATTGCCTCGGCGTAGGTCATGCGCGGGAAGGGGGCCGGCAGTTCGACAGCGAGCGACTCGCGGAACACGAAGCGGATCATCTCCTCGACCAGCGCGGTGATCTGCTGCTCGTCCATGAAGGAGGTTTCAAGGTCGACCTGGGTGAATTCCGGCTGGCGGTCGGCGCGCAGGTCTTCGTCGCGGAAACACTTGGTGATCTGGTAGTAGCGGTCGTAGCCGGCCACCATCAGCAACTGCTTGAAGAGCTGCGGGGACTGCGGCAGGGCGAAGAACTGGCCCGGATGCACGCGCGAGGGCACCAG
>JAUVWV010000135.1 GCA_030603925.1 Thauera sp.
AGGTGGTCAGTGCGGCGCCCTTGTTGCCGCGCTCGTCCTTCTCGACCTGGACGATGAGTTCCTGGCCTTCGCGCAGCGCTTCCTTGATGCTGGACTTGCCGTCCGCACCGGGCTGGAAGTAGCTGCGGGAGATCTCCTTGAACGGCAGGAAGCCGTGGCGGTCCGCGCCGTAGTCCACGAAGGCGGCTTCGAGGCTGGGCTCCAGGCGGGTGATGACCGCCTTGTAGATGTTGCTCTTGCGTTGTTCCTTGGCGGCCGATTCGATATCGAGGTCGATCAGTTTCTGACCATCCACGATTGCGACGCGCAGTTCCTCGGCCTGCGTCGCATTGAAAAGCATGCGCTTCATTTTTGATCGTTCTCCCGCGAAACACCCACGGGCAGGACGAGCGGCGCGCACCATCGCGCTTTACGGGATCAGGAGCGGTTGGGTAGGGCTACTTGCATCCGTCTGGTTTCAGGCTGTGATGGGTCGGCTGGTCGATACTCTCTTGTTCCCCCGGCGGGACCGTCTTGCCGATCGCCGCGCGGAAACATTTGATTCCTGCGTATGGGTGACGCGTCAAAGTCCAGCTGTGAGGCTGGAGTGTGTCGAAGTTGGCGGTTTGCGTTACCATCGACGCCTTTTTGGGCGGCGATGCAGCGCTTCGGCAGTCCGGGAGCTCACCTGTGGGCTCATCGTCGTCCGACCGCCCGCGCATTTTTGCGGCAGGGGCGTCGACGCAACCGGAACAAACCGAGCGGCAAGTATATTTCAGGATGACGATACAAGGCAAAGCGATTGCGGTACGGCACGAGCGGATCGACGAGGCCGCGGCCGGCCAGCGCATCGACAATTTCCTGCTGCGGCTTGCCAAGGGCGTGCCGAAGAGCCACATCTACCGCATCCTGCGCGGGGGCGAAGTGCGGGTGAACGGCCGCCGGGTGCAGCAGACCTACCGCCTGGTGGAGGGCGACGAGGTGCGCATCCCGCCGATCCGCGTCGCCCAACCCACCGCCAACGCCCCGGCGCCGGCCGGCAAACCGCTGCCGGTGGTGTGGGAGGACGATGCGCTGGTGGTGGTGGACAAGCCCGCCGGCTAGGCGGTGCATGGCGGCAGCGGAGTGAGCTACGGGGTCATCGAGCAGCTGCGCAGCCAGCGCCCGGAGGCGCGCATGCTGGAACTTGCCCACCGCCTCGACCGCGAAACCTCGGGCTTGCTGATCATCGCCAAGAAGCGTTCGGCGCTCACCGCGCTGCACGACATGATGCGCGAAGGACGCATGGAGAAGCGCTACCTCACGCTGGTGCCGGGGCGCTGGAACAATCCGCTGCAGCACATCAAGCTGCCGTTGTTCAAGTACCTGACCCCCGACGGCGAGCGCCGCGTGCGGGTGAGCGCCGACGGCAAGCCCTCGCATTCGGTGGTGCGCCTGCTGCGGCGCTGGCGGCGCTTCAGCCTGCTGGAAGTGGAACTGAAGACCGGGCGCACCCATCAGATCAGGGTGCACCTGGCGCATCTGGGCTTTCCGCTCGCTGGCGACGACAAGTACGGCGACTTCGCGCTCAACAAGCAACTGGAAGGCGAAGGCCTCAAGCGCATGTTCCTGCATGCGGCCAGTCTGCGCTTCCGGCATCCGCTCAGCGGCGATGAGCTGACGCTCGGCGCGCCGCTGCCGGACGACCTGCAATCCTTCATCGATCACCTGGATGCCGACGACGGCCCGGAGAACAATGGCTGAACGCTTCGATCTGATCGTCTTCGACTGGGACGGCACGCTGCTCGACTCGGCGGCGGCCATCGTCTCGTCCATTCTCGCGGCCTGCCGGGATCTCGGCCTGCCTGAACCGCCGGAGTCGCGGGCCCGTCACGTCATCGGCCTGGGGCTGGGCGACGCGCTGCGCCACGCGGTACCCGAATTGCCGGAGCGCGATTATCCGCAGATGGTGGAGCGCTACCGCCACCACTATCTGTCGCGCGACCACGAGCTGACCCTGTTTCCCGGTGCTTTCGAGATGATCGAATCCCTCGCCGGGCGCGGGCGCATGCTCGCGGTGGCCACCGGCAAGAGCCGGCTGGGGCTCAATCGCGCGCTTGCGCACTCCGGGCTGGGGCCGTTCTTCCACGCCACGCGCTGCGCCGACGAATGCTTCTCCAAGCCGCATCCGGCGATGCTCGAACAGCTGATGGACGAACTCGGCGTGGAGCCGGAGCGCGTGCTGATGGTGGGCGACACCACGCACGACCTGCAGATGGCGAAGAACGCCGGGGTGGCCGGGCTGGCGGTGAGCTTCGGTGCGCATCCGCTCGCGGTGCTGGAGGCCGAACGGCCGCTGGCCTGTGTGCACACCCCGCAGGCGCTGTCCGCATGGCTGCACGAGAACGCCTGATCTGCGCGTCCGCCGATCTGCTCGACGGCGGTGACGGGGTGCGTTTCGAAGCGCTGTGCGACGGCGAGCGCCAGGCGGCTTTCGCGGTGCGCTATTTCGGCAAGGTGTACGCCTATCTCAATCGTTGCGCCCATGTGCCGATCGAGCTCGACTGGCAGCCCGGGCGCTTCTTCGATCTCACCGGGCACTACCTGATCTGCTCGTCGCACGGCGCGCACTATGAAGTGCGCGGCGGGCGTTGCGAAATGGGGCCGTGCAAGGGCGCACGCCTGCGGGCGGTGGAGGTATTCGAACGCGATGGCGGCGTGTTCGTGCGCGAGCATGAGGACCGCGCGAACGGACGGCCCGAGGTTTGCATGTAGGAGCGGCCTTGGCCGCGATACGGCCTGCGACAGGACGAACGCCGCATCGCGCGGGCAAGCCCGCTCCATCCGCTTCGCCGGTCCGGTGGGGGCGGGCCTGGCCTGCGATCAGGCGAGGATGAGGAACAGCGCCGGTCGGCGCGCCAGATCGGGCTGCGGCGCCTTGCGCCACTGGGCGATGGACAGGCTGCGGATCCATTCATCCGCGGTGGTCAGGTCGCGCGCCACGCACAGCCGGGTCTCGGGGCGGCACACGCGCAGCAGGGCGTCGAGCATGCGCTCGTTGCGATACGGGGTCTCGATGAAGATCTGCGTGCGCTGGTTGCGGCGCGATTCGTCCTCCAGGGCACGCAGGCGGGTGTCGCGTTCGGCGTCATTCACCGGCAGGTAGCCGTGGAAGGCAAAGCTCTGGCCGTTCAAGCCCGAAGCCATCAGTGCGAGCAGGATGGAGGAGGGGCCGACCAGCGGCACGACCCGCAGGCCCAGCGCGTGGGCGCGCGCCACCAGGCGGGCGCCGGGGTCGGCCACCGCCGGGCAGCCCGCTTCCGACATCAGGCCGATGTCGTGGCCGGCGAGCGCCGGGGCGAGCAGGGCGTCCAGCGCGGCCGGGCTGTCCTCGCGCGGCAGCTCAAGAATCGCCGTGTCGCGCAGTGCACCGGGAAAGTCGAGCAGTTTGAGCTGTGCGCGCGCGGTCTTGGCGTTCTCCACCACGAAGTGGCTCAGGCCGGCGGTGGTCTGCTGGACTTGCTGAGGCAGGAAGTGCTGCCAGGGAACCGGTCCGAGACTGACGGGAATCAGGTACAGCGTGCCGCGCTTCGCGCTCATGGCAGGGCGACGCCTTCGGTGCGCAGCATGCGCGACAGGGCGATCAGCGGCAGGCCGATCAGCGCGGTGGGGTCGTCGCCGGACAGCGCTTCGAGCAGGGTGATGCCCAGGCCTTCCGATTTGGCGCTGCCGGCGCAGTCGAGCGGACGTTCGCGTTCGACGTAGCGGACGATCTCGTCGTCCGACAGCATGCGGAAGCGCACCGTGGTCGGTATGCCTTCGCAGTGTACGCGGCCATTGGCGGTGTTGATGAGCGCCAGTGCCGTGTGGAACACCACCGACTGGCCGCGCATGCGCTGCAGCTGGGCCACCGCGCGTTCCATCGTGCCCGGCTTGCCGAAGATCTCTTCGCCCAGGTGGGCGACCTGGTCGCTGCCGATGATCAGGCTGTCGGGATGCAGCCGGGCGACGGCGCGCGCCTTCTCCACTGCGAGGCGTTCTGCGGTTTGCGGTGGCGTCTCGCCGGGCAGGGGTGTTTCGTCGACGTCGGGTCGGGCGGTCTCGAAGGGCAGGTCTAGGCGTTCGAGGAGCATGCGGCGGTAGGCCGAGGTGGAGGCGAGTACGAGTTTCATCGGCGGGCGGATGCAGGCCGGCCTGGCCGGCGAAGCAGGCTTCGAGCCGACGTAAGCCTGCTTTGACAGGGGAAGCCGAAAATAATATCATGCGCCTCTTATGTCGCAAAAAGGCTCCAGTCCGGTCGTGCTTTCGGACCCATTCAAGTTCGCGCGGGATTCGCGCGTGCTGCGTGGCGAGGTGGCGGTGGCCGGGCTTGGGCGGCTTGTCGATCAGCTGTTCGACAGTTCGGGTTCCATCGTCTGGGCGTTGACCGGCGAGTTGGGCGTCGATCGCAAGCCGCGTCTGCGCCTGACGGCGTCCGGTTCCCTGCGGTTGCGCTGCCAGCGCTGCCTGGGGGGGCTGGAATGGCCGCTGGCGCTGACGTCGACGCTGCTTCTCGTGCCGCCGGGGCAACCGATTCCGGACGAGGAGCTGGAAGACGACGAGCAGGATGCCATCGAGGCTGTGGCCGACATGGACGTGGTGGCGCTGGTGGAGGACGAGATCCTGCTCACCCTGCCGATCGCCCCGCGGCACGATGATTGTGATGTCCCGCGCCCTGAGGGCGGGGGTGAAAAGAAATCGCCTTTTGCGGTGCTCGCCGGACTGAAAACCGGTGCGGGTCCGCAGTAGGCGCGATATTGTTTAGGAGCAATTCATGGCCGTTCAGCAAAACAAGAAGTCCCCGTCCAAGCGTGGCATGCACCGTGCGCACGACTTCCTGACCACCCCGCCGCTGGCCGTCGAGGCGACCACGGGCGAAGTGCACCTGCGTCACCACATCAGCCCCAACGGTTTCTACCGCGGCAAGAAGGTCGTCAAGGTCAAGGGCGAATAAACGCCCGTTCCACCGGACAAGGCGGCGCAGCGCCCTGGGCGCATGCGCCGTTTTTTCGTCCGCTTCAATACGTTCATTTCACGCGAGTTGCCGATGGGTGTCACCGTTGCAATCGACTGCATGGGTGGCGATCACGGTCCGTCCGTGACCGTTCCGGCCACGCTGGCCTTCCTGCGCAGTCATCCCGACGCCCGGGCGATCCTGGTGGGTCAGCCCGACGTGCTGACGCAGGCGCTGGGTGACGACCTGGCGCGCTTTGGCGAGCGTATGCGCATCCATCCGGCCACCCAGGTGGTCGGCATGGACGAGTCGCCGACCGTCGCCATGAAGAACAAGAAAGACTCGTCGATGCGGGTCGCGATCAACCTCGTCAAGGAGGGTGAGGCGCAGGCTGCGGTATCGGCGGGCAATACCGGCGCGCTGATGGCGATCTCGCGCTTCGTCCTGAAGACCCTGCCGGGCATCGATCGTCCGGCCATCGCCACGGTACTGCCGTCGATGAAGGGCTATATCTATGTGCTCGACCTGGGGGCGAACGTCGATTGCAGCGCCGAGCATCTGCTGCAGTTCGGCATCATGGGCTCGCAGCTGGTCGCTGCCGTGGAACACGTCGATCGCCCGCGGGTCGGCCTGCTGAACATCGGCGAGGAAGAGATCAAGGGCAATGAGGTGGTCAAGCAGGCCTCCGCGCTGCTGCGCGCGAGCGGCTTGAACTTCTGCGGCAACGTCGAGGACATCTACAAGGGCTCGGCCGACGTGGTGGTGTGCGACGGCTTCGTCGGCAATGTGGCGCTGAAGACCTCGGAAGGGCTGGCACAGATGCTCACCGCCTTCCTGCGCCAGGAGTTCGGTCGCAATCTGCTGACCAAGGCGATGGCACTGGTGGCCTTGCCGGCGCTGAAGGCGTTCAAGCGCCGCGTCGATCACCGTCGCTACAACGGCGCCACCTTGCTCGGCCTGCGCGGCGTGGTGGTGAAGAGCCACGGCTCGGCCGATGCCTACGGATTCGAACAGGCCATCCATCGCGCGGCCGAAGCAGCCGCGAACCGGCTCATCGAACGCATCGGCGAGCGCATGGCCGCGATGACTCACGGGGAGGCAGCATGATCTATGCACGCATCGCCGGCACCGGCAGCTATCTGCCCGGCGAGCCGGTGACCAACCATGATCTGGTCGCACGCGGGGTGGATACCTCGGATGAATGGGTGGTCGAGCGCACCGGCATTCGTGCCCGTCATCTCGCCGAAGCGGGGCAGAGTGCCAGCGACCTGGCCTTCATCGCCGCGCAGCGCGCCGTCGCGGCGGCGGGCTGCACGGCCGACGACATCGACCTGATCATCGTCGCGACGTCGACGCCGGACTACATCTTTCCCAGTACTGCGGCCTTGCTGCAGGCCAAGCTCGGCATCCGCAACGGCTGCCCGGCCTTCGACGTGCAGGCGGTGTGCAGCGGTTTCGTGTACGCACTGACGGTGGCCGAGAAGTTCATCCGCTCCGGCAGTCACAAGCGTGCGCTGGTCGTTGGTGCGGAAGTGTTCTCGCGCATTCTCGACTGGTCGGATCGCGGTACCTGCGTGCTGTTCGGCGACGGTGCCGGTGCGGTGGTGCTGGAAGCCAGCGAGATGCCGGGTATCCGGGCCAGCGCGCTGCATGCGGACGGCAGTCATCACGGCATTCTCAACGTGCCCGGTTCGGTGTGCGGCGGGCAGGTCACCGGCGACCCTTTCCTGCGCAGGGACGGCCAGGCGGTGTTCAAGTTCGCCGTCAAGGTGCTCGGCGACGTTGCGCTCGAAGTTCTGGAGCAGGCCGGTGCGTTGCCGGCGCAGGTCGACTGGCTGATCCCCCATCAGGCCAACATCCGCATCCTGCAGGCCACCGCGAAGCGCCTCGGCATGTCGATGGAGAGGGTGATCTCCACCGTCGACCGCCACGGCAACACCTCGGCGGCGTCCATTCCGCTGGCGCTGGACCTGGCTGTGCGTGAGGGTCGCATCCTGCACGGTCATCGGGTGATTCTCGAAGGCGTCGGCGGCGGTTTCACCTGGGGCGCAGTGCTGCTCGACTTCTGAGCGGCCGACGAACGGTTGTCAATGACGCTGCGGCCGGGGTCGCGGCGAAGCAGGGAGGCAAGATGAGTTTTGCGCTGGTTTTCCCGGGACAGGGTTCCCAGTCGGTCGGCATGATGGCTGGCTATGGCGACAGCGCGGTGATCCGCGCGACCTTTGCCGAGGCGTCGGACGCTCTCGGCGAGGATCTCTGGCAGATGGTGTGCGAGGGGCCGACGGAACGTCTGGCGCTCACCGTCAACACCCAGCCGCTGATGCTCACCGCCGGCGTTGCCGCCTGGCGCGCCTGGCAGGCCGCGGGCGGTCCGGCCCCGGCGATGGTCGCCGGTCACAGCCTGGGCGAGTACTCCGCGCTGGTGGCGGCCGGTGCGCTGGCCTTTGCCGATGCGGTGCCCTTGGTGCGCTTCCGCGCCCAGGCCATGCAGGAGGCCGTGCCGGCGGGCGAGGGTGCGATGGCCGCGCTGCTCGGGCTGGAGGCCGACGCGGTGCGCGAAGCCTGCGCCGAGGCGGCGCAGGGCGAAGTGGTCGAAGCGGCCAACCTCAACGCCCCCGGGCAGATCGTCATCGCCGGCGGCAAGGCCGCGGTGGAGCGGGCGGTCGAAGTGGCCAAGGCGCGCGGTGCCAAGCGTGCGGTGTTGCTGCCTGTGTCCGCGCCCTTCCACTGCGCGTTGATGAAGCCGGCGGCCGAGCGGCTTGCCGAACGGCTGGCGTCGGTATCCATCGTGGCGCCGCAGATCGCCGTGCTGAACAACGTGGATGTCGCCGTCTATGACGAACCGGAGAAGATCCGCGACGCGCTGGTGCGGCAGGCCTTCTCGCCGGTGCGCTGGATCGAGACGGTGCAGGAGATGGGGCGGCGGGGCATGAACCATGTCATCGAGTGCGGCCCGGGCAAGGTGCTGGCCGGCATGACCAAGCGCATCGCCAAGGACGTGGAAGGCGGCTCGGCGCACGACGCCGCCAGTCTGGAGCAGGCCATTGCGGCCGTGAAGGGGTAAAGCCGAATGAGCACCAATATTCACAGCATGGAAGGGCAGGTTGCCCTGGTCACCGGCGCGTCGCGCGGCATCGGTCGCGCGGTGCTGATGGAACTCGGCCGCCTGGGCGCCACCGTGGTCGGCACCGCCACCTCGGAAAGTGGCGCGGCGGAGATCGACAAGGCGATCGTCGAAGCGGGGCTGAAAGGCGCCGGACTGATGCTCAACGTCACCGATGCGGCGGCCTGCGAGGCGG
This sequence comes from Thauera sp., assembly GCA_030603925.1. Lineage (GTDB taxonomy): Bacteria > Pseudomonadota > Gammaproteobacteria > Burkholderiales > Rhodocyclaceae > Pseudothauera. The sequence goes on from JAUVWV010000135.1 coordinate 8,251, forward strand.
CCATCGGAGAGGTCGAGAAGCGTTTCGGGGCCGTGGCGGTGCTGGTCAACAATGCCGGCATCACCCGCGACAACCTCGCCATGCGGATGAAGGACGAGGAGTGGGAGGCGGTCATCGACACCAACCTGAAGGCGGTGTTCCGCATGAGCCGGCTGGTGATGCGCGGCATGATGAAGGCGCGCTACGGGCGCATCGTCAACATCACCTCGGTGGTGGGCAGCGCCGGCAATCCGGGCCAGGCCAACTACGCCGCCGCGAAGGCCGGGGTGGCCGGCATGAGCCGCGCGCTGGCGCGCGAGCTGGGCAGCCGCAACATCACGGTGAACTGCGTGGCACCGGGTTTCATCGACACCGACATGACGCGCGCGCTGCCTGACGCGGCGCGCGACGCCCTGCTGGGCAACATTGCGCTCGGCCGCCTGGGCAAGCCCGAGGAGATCGCCGCGGCGGTCGCCTTCCTCGCCTCGCCGGCTGCCGCCTATGTCACCGGCACCACCCTGCACGTCAATGGCGGCATGTACATGTCCTGAGGCCTGCTTGCCGTGCGCGCGGCGCAGTGCCGTGTGCGCGGGGAGTGCGCCCTGACCTTACGCCGCGATAGCGGTTCCGGCGCTTTTTGGTAGAATACGCCGGCTTTTTTTCTTATACACCTGCATCTTTCAGGGAAGGAGTTTGTTCATGGAGAACATCGAACAGCGCGTCAAGAAGATCGTCG
>JAUVWV010000364.1 GCA_030603925.1 Thauera sp.
AGGTGGAGATCGACGTCGCCGCCGAGCGCGAGCGCCTCGCCAAGGAGATCGCCCGCCTGGAAGGCGAGATCGCCAAGGCCGAAGGCAAGCTCGGCAACGCCAGCTTCGTCGAGCGCGCCCCGGCCGCGGTGGTGGCCCAGGAGCGCGAACGCCTGGCCGGCTTCAGCGCCACCCTGGCGCAGCTCAAGCCGCAGCTCGACAAGCTCGCCGGGCGCTGAGCCGGCGCAGCCCCGTAGGCGGCCTTGGCCGCGATTGCAGCGCACGTCCTTGCACCGGCTGCAATCGCGGCCAAGGCCGCTCCTACGGAAAACCGGGCAACACCTCCTAGCCGAGGATGGCGGCAATCGCGTCGCTCGCCTCCTCGGCCTGGCGGAACTTCTCGACCAGGGTCCTGCGCTCGCTGTCGGACATTGCCTCCCGGGTGGTCGCCAGCAGGGCCGCCGCGGCGGCCAGCGCCTCGTCGAAACGCTGCCAGGCCGCGCCGATCTCCCGCCGACGCTCGGGCGGGAAACCGTTCAGGTCCGGCTGGGCCGCATCGGCGCTCTGCCCTGCGTACACGCGCTGCTTCATGACCACCATTTCCACGCTGGCGGCGTGGCTGGAGAGTTCGAGGAGAACCTCTTCCAGCGCACGCGCCGCCTGCTGCGCGGCCTCGAAGGCACCGGCGACCTGCTGCTGGTAGGAGGCCACCGAGGCGTTCGATGCGTGGCTGACGCGCGCCACGCCGTGGATCTCGCGCAGCAGTACGGACAGGCGTGCGTCGAAGGAGGCCAGCGTCTCATCGACTTCGGCCGAGACATTGCGCGACACCTCGGCGAGCTTGCGCACCTCGTCGGCCACCACCGCGAAGCCGCGCCCGGCCTCCCCGGCGCGCGCCGCCTCGATGGCGGCGTTGAGCGCCAGCAGGTTGGTCTTTTCCGCCACCTCGCGGATGCGCACCATCGCGCCGGCCACCTCGCGGTTCTTCTCTTCCAGCTCGCGCGACATGCGCTCGGCCGCGTCGACCGCGCCAATCGCCGCTGTCTGGTCGTCCATCGCCTGCTGCAGCAGGCTGCGCCCTTCGCGCATCACCCCGCTCGCCGCGTGGACGACTTCGCTCACGCGCTCCATGCCGCCCACGATGCGCCCCACCTTGTCGCGGCTGCTCGACAGGTTGGACAGGGTATGGCTCGCATTCAACCCTGAGAGCTCGGAGAACAGCTTGTTGCGCTCGATGGCCTCGTGCTGGCTCGCCATCTCGTCCAGGGCGCTGCTCACCGTGCCCGCGGCACGCGCGATCTCGCCGTGCAGGCCGACCTGCTGCGGCCGGCGCACGAAGCGTCCGCTGCCCGCCGCACGCACGCAGGTGCCGACCTCGCGGAAAAAGGTTTCCAGCTGGTCGAGCGCGTCATTGAGCGACCAGGCGATGGTGCGCACCTCGGGCGAGAGCGTGTCGATGTGGGTGATGCGGCGTGAGAAGCGCCCGGCCGCCAGGCCGCGGATCTCCGCCTCGACATGCGCCGTGTCGGCAATCGACTTGCGCTGCCGCAGGCCGAGCAGCAGCGCTACCACGAGCAGCACGGCCAGCGCCGCCGCGCAGCCCGCAAGCGCGAGCTGCGGGGGAAACAGACTGCCGGCATAGCCGCCGGCAATGAACAGGAGCTGCGCGCCGAGGGCACTCACCCCTGCGGCCACCAGCCCCCCCTGCGGCAGCCGCAGCAACAACTCAGATGGCGAGAACGAGTTCTTCATAGCTCATCCCCTTGTCCTGGAGCAGATCGGTCAGTACGCGGGTACCGGCGGCGATGGCGTCGCGCGGGCCGGCGGCCTGTTCCGCGCTCAGCATCGCCGCGTACAGGCCCGCCGCGGTCGCCACCGCGGCGGGGCGCGGCTTGCGGCGCACCGAGAAGTAGCCGGTGATCCTGCCTTCGGCGTCGAAGTCGGGCGTGAGGTTGGCGAACACCCAGTAGAAGCTGCCGTCCTTGGCGAGGTTCTTCACGTAGGCGAAGCACTCCCGGCCGGCCTGGATCTCGCTCCACACCAGGGCGAACGCGGCGCGCGGCATGTCCGGGTGGCGGATGATGTTGTGCTGGGTGCCGATCAGCTCGCGTTCCGAATAGCCGGAAAACTCCATGAAGATGCGATTGCCGTAGGTGATGCGGCCCTTCAGGTCAGTCTTGGAGACGATGAAATCGTCCTCGCGCATGAGCTTTTCAACGGTGCTCGGCTGTATGCGTCGATCCTTCACGGTGCGTTCCCCTCGCTGAAAAGGGTTGTTCTCGGGCCGCGTCACCGCGCGACCGCTTCGCCCGCCTGTCACTTCAATCTAGTGTAGTGCAGCGCTCAATGCGCAGGCCGTGCCACCCCCTGTAGGAGCGGCCTTGGCCGCGATACGGCCTTGTGCGGGAACGACGCCGCAATCGCGGCCAAGGCCGCTCCTACAGGAAACGTGCG
>JAUVWV010000201.1 GCA_030603925.1 Thauera sp.
CCGACCAGCATGCCCACGATGCCCCACACCACCGTCATGATGGCGAACTGGCGCACGACTTTGTAGTTATAAGTCGCTTGCGATTGCATGTGAGTCACCTCTTTGATTAAAAACCCCTTGTAGATCCTTCCGATTTCGCGGCACCACCCCCGGAAATCGACCCGGGAAGGATACGCCGCGACCGGATCCTGAATTTGACGCAGATCAACATTGTATTGCACCGCGGTAGGTCGGCAAAGCGCGCCAGACCGCGAATCCACGGAATGCGGGCGAAAAAAAAGGGTGCGTTAGAAACGCACCCCCAACCCCAACAGAGAGACAAAAATCCGGGCGTCGCCGGCACCTCGGACGAGGCCGCGCACCGGCAATAACCATGTGCGCAGTGTGCCTTAACCCCGCCCATCCGCGTTGACCTAGATCAAATTCCGGCGCGGTGACCCGATCAGCGCGGCGCATCGTCGCCCCCCCGTTCATCGGCACGCCGGCCCGCCTCCCCGGCATCGCCCGGTGTAAGGTCCGGATCGCGGTCGTCCATCAGCAGCCGGTACGCCGGCCCTTCCATGTCGTCGAACTGCCCCGAACGCACGGACCACCAGAAGATCATGCCGATCGCAAAGACCAGCACCACGGAGAGCGGAATGAGGATGTAGAGGCTGCCCAGCAGTCCTTCCATGACGGATCCTTCAGTTCGGTTTGGGCACGTGCTGCAGCCGCAGCGCGTTCACGACCACCAGCAGCGAACTGGCGGCCATGCCGATGCCGGCCATCCAGGGCGTGATCAGCCCCATCATGGCGAGCGGCACGGAGGTGAAATTGTAGGTGAAGGACCACCAGAGGTTCTGCCGGATCACCGACAAGGTGCGGCGCGACAGACTGATCGCACGCGACAGCCCGGTAAGGTTCTCCGAGAGCAGCACCACGTCGGCCTGGTTGCGCGCCAGGTCGGTACCGCCGCCCATGGCGATGGAGACGTGGGCCTGGGCGAGCACCGGCGCATCATTGACCCCGTCGCCCACCATCGCCACCAGGGCACCGGCCTCGCGCTGCTGCACCTCCACCCAGGCCTGCTTGCCCTGCGGCGTCATGCCGGCCTGGGCGCTGCCGGCACCGACCCGCTGCGCCACGGCCTGCACCGCCGCCGGCGCATCGCCCGACAGGATCGCGGTGGGGATACGCTCATGCGCCAGGCGGGCAAACAGCCCCTGCGCTTCCTCGCGCACCACGTCGGCCAGACGGAACAGCGCGATCCAGCGTCCGGCCGAACCCAGCGCGACCACCGTCGCACCACCCTCCTCGAGCGCGGCCACTTCCGCGGGAACGGGCAAGCCGGCCAGTTCGCCAACGAAGCTGGGGCGACCGATGCGCAGCGTTGCGCCACCGACCTGCCCCTCCACACCCTGCCCGGTCACCGCACGCAGCCCCTCGGCCGGCGGCAGCACCAGTCCTTCGGCGGCCAGACGGACACCGGCCGCCACGGCGTGCTCCGACACCTGCTCGAGGGCGCCGGCCAGCGCGCGCACCCCGGCTTCTTCCGAGCCGTCGAGCACGGTCACCCCGGCGACCTGCATGCGCCCGTAGGTCAGCGTACCGGTCTTGTCGAAGACGAAACGGTTGGCCCCGGCGAGCGCCTCGATGGCATGCCCGCGGGTAATCAGCACGCCCATGCGGGCGAGCGAATCGGTGGCCACGGTGAGCGCAGTGGGGGTGGCCAGCGACAGCGCGCAGGGGCAGGCCACCACCAGCACCGAGACGAACACCCACAGCGCACGGTCCGGGTCGATGAACTGCCAGCCGATGTAGGTGATCGCCGCCAGCACCAGCAGGGCGACGATGAAGATGCGCGCAACGCGGTCGGACTGCGTGGCGATGCGCGGCTTCTCCGCCGCGGCACGGTCCATCAGCTGGCGGATCGCCGCCAGGCGGGTGGAGTCGCCCACCTTGCGCACCTCGACCAGCAGCGGGCTGGTCACGTTGATGCTGCCGCCGGTGACCTCCAGCCCGGGGCGCTTGGGCACCGGGCGGCTTTCGCCGGTCAGCAGGGCCTCGTTGGCCTCGCTCTCGCCCTCGGCCACCACACCATCGGCCGGAATCACCTCACCCGGCCGCACCCGCACCCGGTCGCCCGGCACCAGCTGGGACACCGGCACCTTGTCGGTTGCGCCGAGTGCATCGATGCGCTCGGCGAACACCGGCAGCACCTTGCCCAGTTCCTCCACCCCGCGCACCGCCTTCTGGCGCGCCAGCATCTCCAGGTAGCGCCCGCACAGCAGGAAGAACACGAACATGGTGACCGAATCGAAATACACCTCCGGCCCGTCGATCAGCGTGGCCCATACGCTGGCGGCAAAGGCGCTGCCCACCCCCAGCGCCACCGGCACATCCATCCCCAGGCGGCGCAGCTTGAAGTCGCGCAGCGCGCGCTGGAAGAACGGCGCGGCGGAATAGAACACCACCGGCAGGGTCAGCACCAGGCTGGCCCAGCGCATCAGCAGTTCGATGTCGCCGGTCATCTCGCCTTCGCCGGCGACGTACACCGGGAAGGCGTACATCATCACCTGCATCATGCCGAAACCGGCCACGAAGACCCGCCACAACATGGAGCGACGCTCGCGGTGCGCGACCTGCTCGGAGCGTTCGGCGTCGTACGGATAGGCGCGGTAGCCGATCGCCTGCACCGCAGCGAGGATGTCGGAGAGCTTGATCTCGCGCTCGTCCCAGCGCACCCGCGCGCGCCGCGTGGCGTAGTTGATGTCGATCGCCTTAACGCCGGCCTGGCGCGCCACATGCTGTTCGTTGAGCCAGACGCAGGCCGCGCAGGTGATGCCTTCGAGGATCAGCGAGGCTTCGCGCTCATGCTCGCCCACCGGGCGCACGAAGCTCTTCTGGAAGTCCGGGTGATCGAACAGCCCCAGCTCCTGCAGCTCCTGCGGCATCGCTTCGCGGCGCGACTCGGGCATGGCGTCGCGGTGGCGGTAGTATTCGGTGAGCCCGTTCTCGACGATGGACTGCGCCACCGCCTCGCAGCCGATGCAGCACATGCGCCGCTGCTGGCCATTCACCTGGACGTAGTGGCGGGTCTCCGGCGGAATCGGCAGACCGCAGTGGTAACAGTCGGAGTCCTCGACAGGGGCGTAGGTAGCGGTTTCGCTGGCTGTATTCATTGACCGGGAACAAGGCACCCGCGCCGGAACGATGGAAAGACCGGGACGGGAAAATGGGGAAGCGCACTTTTAGCACATTTCCCCACCCTGACCAATGCGCCGCAACAAAGGTTCAGCAGAAAGCAAAAAGGCCGGACGGCCGCCGCATGCAGCCCACCCGGCCCGGCCCGATGACGGGCATGTACGACCTACTTCGCAGCCATGCGGATCGCACCATCCAGGCGGATCGTCTCGCCGTTGAGATAGCTGTTCTCGATGATGTGGCGCACCAGCGCGGCATACTCGGCCGGTTTGCCCAGACGCGACGGGAAGGGCACCATCTTGCCGAGCGAATCCTGCACCTCCTGCGGCATGCCCATCAGCATCGGGGTTTCCATGATGCCCGGCGCGATGGTCATCACACGGATGCCGAAGCGCGACAGTTCGCGCGCCACCGGCAGGGTCAGGCCGACGATGCCGGCTTTGGAAGCCGCATAGGCCGCCTGACCGATCTGCCCGTCGTAGGCCGCCACCGAAGCGGTACTGACGATCACCCCGCGCTCGCCACCCTCGTCCGCCTCGGCCTTGCTCATCACCTCTGCGGCCAGGCGCATCATGTTGAAGCTGCCCACCAGGTTGATGTTGATGGTACGCGCAAAGGACTCCAGACGGTGCGCACCCTCGCGCCCCACCACCTTCTCGGCCGGTGCCACGCCGGCGCAGTTGATCAGCCCGTGCAGACCGCCGAAACCGCTCACCGCGCGCTCGATGGCGGCCCGGGCGCTCGCCTCGTCGCTCACGTCGGTGCGCACGAAAGCCGCCGCTGCGCCCAGTTCGCCCGCCACCTGCGCGCCCGCCTCGGCATTGACGTCGGCCAGCACCACCTTGCCGCCCGCCGCCACCAGCATGCGCGCGGTGGCCGCCCCCAGACCGGAGCCGCCGCCGGTCACCACGAATACCTTGTTCTCGATCTTCATCTGTCTCTCCTCCTGCGTTCGGATGCCTGGTTCGGACAACCCGGCGACGATATGAGACGTTGACGTAAACGTCAACATTCGATGACGCGCCCTGACCGCAAGAACCTTGCGCCGCCCGTGCCCGCAGCGCCTGCGCCGCGGCCACCCACGGCTTCAAGCAAAAAGGCCAGTCCCGGAGAACTGGCCTTTTTGCTTGAATCTATTGGTGCCGGCAAGAGGAGTCGAACCCCCGACCTTCGCATTACGAATGCGCTGCTCTACCAACTGAGCTATGCCGGCGAAGGCGTCGGACTATAGCGGATAGTGCGCAATACTTCAATCGTCGCCCGCAGGCGCGCGCTGCGCCCGCCGCGCGCATGCGCCGCCCGGCGGGCACCGCAACTCAGGTGTTCTGCACCACGATGTTGGGGAACTTGTGGCTCATGTCCTTGGCCTTTTCCGCCACCCGCACCGCCACCTTGCGCGCGATCTCGCGGTAGATCGCCGCGATGCGCCCGTCCGGGTCGGCCACTACGGTGGGGGCGCCGCCGTCGGCCTCCTCGCGGATCTGCAGGTCCAGCGGCAGCGCACCGAGGAAGGGGATGTTGTAGTCCGAACAGAGCGCCTGTCCGCCGCCGCTGCCGAAAATATGCTCCTCGTGCCCGCATTTGGAGCAGATGTGGATGCTCATGTTCTCGACCACGCCGACGATGGGCACGCCGACCTTCTCGAACATCTTGAGGCCCTTGCGCGCATCCAGCAGGGCAATGTCCTGCGGAGTGGTGACGATAACCGCGCCGGTCACCGGCACACTCTGCGACAGCGTGAGCTGGATGTCGCCGGTACCCGGCGGCATGTCGATCACCAGATAGTCGAGCTCCTTCCAGTTGGTCTCCTTGAGCAGCTGGTTGAGCGCCTGGGTGGCCATCGGCCCGCGCCACACCATGGGCGTCTCCTGGTCCACCAGGAAACCGATCGACATCGCCTGGATGCCGTGCGCCTCCAGCGGCTCCATGCTCTTGCCGTCCAGCGACTGCGGGCGCTCGCCGCCGATGCCGAGCATCTGCGGCTGCGAGGGGCCGTAAATGTCGGCATCCAGGATGCCGACGCGCGCGCCCTCGGCGGCGAGCGCCAGCGCCAGGTTGGCCGCGGTGGTGCTCTTGCCCACCCCGCCCTTGCCGGAAGCCACGGCGATGATGTTCTTCACCCCCGGCAGCAGCTTCACCCCGTGCTGCACCGCATGTGCAACGATCCTGCTGCGCACGGCGACCTCGACCGCGGCGACGCCCGGCAGGGCGGCCACGGTATCGGCCAGCAGCTTGCGGATCGGCTCGATCTGGCTGTTTGCCGGATAGCCGAGTTCCACCTCGAAACGTACCGTAGCGTCGTCCACCGCCAGATTGCGCACACAACGGGTGGTGACGAAGTCCTTCCCGGTGTTCGGGTCGACGACGGTTTTCAAGGCTTCGTTGACAGTTTCGACGGTCACGCTCATCTGATCTGATCCTCGGTATCGGAAAGGCCCGCGTCGGCAGGCGCGATGCGCGTGATGATACCGGAGCGCCGCGCCCGGCTCACCCTCGTCGTCCACAGGGTTATAGGGCCCTGTGCACAACGCGGTAACATCGGGGACTTCACTTTGACCACGTGACCCGATGCCGAATTTCCGTCTAGCGCCGCTGTCACTGCTGCTGGGCCTGCTCGCCGCATGCGCGACGCCGCCGGGCGGACCTGCCGCGCCCCACCAGGAGCGTTCAGCGCCCGCACGCGCGGCGATCGACTGGCCGCGCATCAGCGCCGAACTCGTGCGCGAACTGGGTGCACTCCCGGGCCTCGCCGTGCAGCCGCTCAACGCGGCACTTGCCGTGCAAGTGCCCGCGGCCGACGGCTTCGCCTCGGGGCAGAGCGCCTTGCGCCCGGAGCTGGCCGGCAAGCTCGAACAGATCGCCGCCGTGCTGCGCAAGCACCCGCAGGCGGCAGTCGAGATCATCGGCCACACCGACAGCATCGGCAGCGAGCTCTTCAACCTGCGCCTGTCGATCGACCGCGCCGAAGCGGTCATGGAGTTCCTGCGCAGCCACGGGGTCGCCCTGCTGCGCCTGTCGGCCGACGGTCGCGGCGAGGCCGAGCCCATCGCCGACAACGACAGTGCGGAAGGCCGCGCGCGCAACCGGCGGGTCGAACTTCGCCTGCGTCCGCTGCACTGACGGCGCCCCGCGCAGATTTGCCGCGGGGCGCCCGCCCGCCTTTGCGAAAATTCCACTTTTGGTCGAAAGCTCAACAAC
>JAUVWV010000159.1 GCA_030603925.1 Thauera sp.
CGTTCGATGCGGTAGCGCAGGCGCTCGAAGTCGCCCTGCGCGTAGAGGCGCTCCAGATCGTTCTCCAGGCGCCGCGTATCGAGCGCCTTGCCGGTGCGCTGGCGCAGGCCGGAGAGCACGCCCTGCGCCGGCACATGGCGCAGGCCCTCGATCTCGATCGCGGTAATGATGGGCGCCGGGCGCTGCAGGCGCGCCTGGCGCTGCGCCTGCCAGCGTGCGTAGGTGTCCGCGTCCACCGCGAAACGGGCCAGTACGTCGGCGGCCGCGCGCGCGGCCTGCTCGCCCAGCGGGATGGTTTCCAGCACGCGCTCGAAGTCGCGCGAACTGATGTCGCCCAGCTCGACCTCGATCAGCGCGTCCTGTTCGCCGATCCGCCCGAGCTGCTGCTGGACGTTCTGCTCCAGTGCCAGGTTGATGGCCTGCAGCACGATGTCGGTGGCGGTGGTGAGGCGCTCGCGGCCGAGCGGCGGCGTGCCGAGGTTCACCGCGATCACCCGCCCGCCGCACAGCTCGCGCCCCACATCCACCGGCAGGTTCATCACCAGGCCGCCGTCGACCAGCAGGCGGCCGTGATGCTCGATGGGCAGGAACACCCCCGGCACCGCCATGCTGGCGCGCATCGCTCGCCACAACGGGCCGTCGTTCATCACCACCATGGCACCGTTTTCCAGATCGGTGGCGATGGCGCGGTAGGGCAGCGCGAGGGTATCGAAGGCCGGCAGCGATTCGGCGTCGCCCGCCAGTCCGGTGAGGAAGCGGTCCAGTTGCTGGCCGGCGATGGCGCTCTGCGGCAGCAGGAAACCGCCGCCGCCATAGCCCATGGTGATGGCCGAGCGGTTGCCCACCGCGTCCTGCTTCTCGCGGAAGGGCTGGCGGTCGCGCGGCAGGGCGTTCTGGAACATCTCGACCCAGTCGGCCTCGCGTACGCGGCGCTCCATTTCGTCCAGCGCCATGCCGGAGGCGTATGCCCCGCCGACGATGGCGCCCATGCTGGTGCCGACCACGCAATCGACCGGCACGCGCAGCTCTTCCAGCACCTTCAGTACCCCGAGGTGCGCCACCCCGCGCGCACCGCCGCCTGACAGCACGAGGGCGACGCCGTGGCCAGCCGGTGCGGCGGCCGAAGGCGCATCGGCCGTACGGCCCGCTGCGGAGAAACCGAGGAGCACCGCCAGCCCCCCCGCCAGAACGAATGCGCGCATCAAGGCTCCAGTCTGCGGATTACCCGGTCGGTACTGTCGGCCAGCGCCTCCAGCGCATCGAGCCGCGCCCGCTTGGCACGCCCGCGCCCCCACAGCAGCGAACTGCCGGCGCCGGCCAGCGCGCCGATCCACCACACGTGCCCGGCGGCCAGCGCCAGCCGGCTGGCGCCCGAGGCGAGCAGGATCTGCGCACTGCGCGCGCCGAAGTCCTCGCTGCGTTCGAGCAGGCTGCGCGAGCGGTCGCTGAAGGTCGCCAGGGCGAGAAAGGCCAGCCCGGCCGAACTGGTCAGCCAGCCGCCGTCGGGCTGTGCATCGCTCAAGCCGTCCGCGCCACGTCCGACGAGCGCGCGCTCGACCGCCTGCAGATCGGGGCCGCCCGCCCTGCCTTGCTCCAGGATGGCGCGCAGCAGCAGTTCGGCCGCCACCGTCTCGATGTCGGTGGGCACGATGTCCGGATGGCGCGCCAGTGCCGCCTGCACATGGGCGAAGGACTCCTCGGCCTTGCGCTGCCGCGCCTCATTGGGCGCTCCGGCGCCGTCGAGCACCACGAATCCCTCCGCCGCCGGGCGGGCATGGAAGGCGCCCGGCAGATGGCCGCGGTTCAGCCAGTCGACGTACAGCGCCAGCAGACGCGCACGCTGATCGGGCGCGCCGCCCGCCTCCACCACCGCCGCACGCGCGCCGGACAGTTGCGCATAGCGCGCTGCGTTGGCAGCGATGCGCTGCATCACCGCGGCGAAATCCCCGGCATCCAGCGCCGCCGCATCCAGCGTGGCGCCCAGCGTGTCGGCCACGCTGGCGAATGCGCCACCCGCCGCGGCGCCCAACGGCGCCCCGGCAGCACGCGCCGCGGCCACGCCGCTGGCCGCCTTTTCCAGCGCCGCACCGCTGCGCTGCAGCGCGCGTGCGCCCAGTTCGCGTCCGCGTCCGGCAAGCGCAGTCGCCTCACCCTCCGGACGTTCCTCGGGCTGTGCGTCCTTGCCTTCGTCCAGGGCGCGCGCGGCGGAGTTCAGCCCGTTCGCCGCGCCGCCGAGCACCTGCGCCGCCACCCGTGCGGCTTCACCGACGCCCTCGCTCACCGCGGCACGCACGGCATCCTTGCGCCCGGCCAGTTCGTGCGCACCCGAACCGGCCGCGCGCAAGGCCGACTTGAGCAGTCTGCGCGCGTGAAAGCCGGCCTTGCGGGCCTTGTCGGGAAGCTCGGACATCGATGCAGGTCTCCTGGGGGTACGGCGCGATTATCGCGGAAGTGGTGCGAGGGCGCGCACCCGGGCGCCCCCGCTACCGCTTCGACCCGCCTGCCACCCCGGCTTGTTCCCGGAATCGCTCCGCCCGGTCCCGCCGACTCAAGGCTGCACCGCCCTGTCATAGCTGCGGAAGGCCTGGCGGATGGCATCGAGCAGTTCCGTCTCGTCCCAGGGTTTGAGCAGGATGCGGAACAACTCGCCGCGGTTGACCGCCTCGGTGATGCTGTCCACCCCGGTGTTGCCGGCAAGCACCATGCGCACCGCCTTCGGGTACATCTGGCGCGCCCGCGCAAGCACCTCGGTGCCGCTCATGCCGGGCATGCGCTGGTCGGCGAGGATCACGCCCACCTCATGTTCGGCGAGCAGAGCGAGCGCCTCCTCGCCGCTCGCCGCGGTGAGCACGCGATAGCCCTCGCGCCGCAGCAGACGCTTGAGCGAGGCCAGCACGGCGGGTTCATCATCGACCAGCAACAGGGTGGACAGGGCCTCGTCGTCCACCGGCACGTGGGCCGGCGCGTATTCGGCCAGGAAGCGGGTCATGTCCTCCGCCGGCAGCGGCCGGCTGACCAGATAGCCCTGCATCACATCGCATTGCATGGCGCGCAGGTAGCGCGCCTGACCGGCGTCTTCCACCCCTTCGGCGATTACCTCCAGTCCCAGGCCATGGCCCAGCGCGACGATGGCCCGCACGATGGAGGCCTTGCCGCTGTTGGTGGTCATGTCACGTACGAAGGACATGTCCACCTTCAGCTTGTGCACGTCCAGCTGCTGCAGATAGGCCAGCGAGGAGTAACCGGTGCCGAAGTCGTCGATCGACAGCCGCACGCCGAGCCGGCGCAGATCGGCGAGCGCACGCAGCGAACGTTCGTGGTCGGCCATCACCGAGCTTTCGGTGATCTCCAGTTCCAGCCGTTCGGCGGCCACGCCTGAGCGGGCCAGCGCGTCCTTGACCGACTCGACGAGCCCGTCGCGGCTCAACTGCACCGCGGAAACATTCACCGAGGTCTGGCGCGGCGCCAGCCCGGCATCGGCCCACTGGCGGATCTGCCGGCAGGCCTCGCGCAGCACCCAGTCGCCCAGGCGCACCACCAGGCCGCTTTCCTCGGCAAGCGGGATGAACTCGCCGGGCGACACCATGCCGCGCTCCGGGTGGTTCCAGCGCACCAGCGCCTCCACCCCGACGATCTGCCCGCTGACCAGGTCGACCAGCGGCTGGTAGTGCAGGCACAACTCGTCGCGTTCCAGCGCACGGCGCAGATCGGCCTCCAGGGTGAGGCGCGCCCGGGCGCGGCTGGACATCTCGGGGGAGAAAAAGCGCAGCGTGCCGCGCCCAGCCAGCTTGGCCTGGTGCAGGGCCGCATCGGCGTTGCTCTGCAGCACCTCGGCGCTGGCGCCGTCGGCCGGGTACAGGGCGATGCCGATGGTCGCACCGACGTACACCGCCTGTCCGTCGAGCAGGATGGGTTCGGCCAGCGCGTCCATCATGCGCTGCGCGATCAGGTCCACCCAGGGCATGCCCGGCCGGCGCTCGATGATGATGTTGAACTCGTCGCCGCCGATACGGGCGATGGCGTCGCTGCCCGGACGCACCGCCTGCAGGCGGCGGCCGACCTCGACCAGCAGCTGGTCGCCGCGGCTGTGGCCGAGGCTCTCGTTGATGGTCTTGAAGTTGTCCAGATCCAGGAAGAGCAGCGCAAACTGGCCGCGGTTGCGCTCAGCATGCAGGATGGCCTGTTCGAGCTGCTCGGCGAACAGCACGCGGTTGGGCAGGCCGGTGAGCGGGTCGCGGTGCGCGAGGATGCGGTACTTCTCCTCGCTGACCTCCAGCATCGCGGTGCGCTGGGCCACCAGATCCTCCAGGAAGCGGCGCAGCCGGCTCAGCTCCAGATGGGTGCGCACGCGGGCGCGCACCTCGTCGATATCGAAGGGCTTGGTGATGAAGTCGGCCGCGCCAAGCTCGAAGCCCTTGAGCTTCTGTTCGACCGCGTCCATCACGGTGACGAAGATCACCGGAATGCGGTTGCCGGTGGGCGTGGCCTTGATCCGCCGGCAGACCTCGTAGCCGTCCATGCCGGGCATCAGCACGTCGAGCAGGACCAGATCCGGCGGGTGGGCGCCGTGCACGATCTCCAGCGCCTTCTCGCCCGAGCAGGCCACCTGGATGCGGTAGCTGTCCTTCAATGCTTCCAGCAGTTCGTGGATGTTCTCCGGCACGTCGTCCACCACCAGCAGCGAGTACTGCCGCTCGCCGCTGGCGTGGGTTACCAGGTCGAACATGGCCGGGTTGCGCCGGTGGCGCCGCAGTTCCAGCTGGGTGCGAATGCGGCTGTGCAAGAGCTCGGGATTGACCGGCTTGACGATGTAGTCGGCCACGCCCAGCTTGATCCCGCGCGCCTCGTCGGCGGCTTCCGACAGCGCGGTGACGAAGATCACCGGGATTTCGGCGGTGGCCGGATCGATCTTGAGTTCCGACAGCACCGAGTAGCCGTCCATGCCCGGCATGCGGATGTCCAGCAGGATCAGGTCGGGCTGCGGACTGCGGCGCGCCAGCTCGAGCGCCTTCGCGCCGCTGGTCGCGGCCAGGATGGCGTAGTCGTCGCGCAGCACGTTCATCAGCGCGTGCAGGTTCTCATGCACGTCATCGACGATGAGGATGCGCGCGCGCTCGCCGGTGGACGGTTTGTCGGTGTCGGTCATGGTGTGGTTTCTCTGTGGGAGACCTGCAGGGCATGCAGCCGCGCCAGGGCGCGGTCGATGTCGAACACGTCGACCAGGGCGGCGATGGCGACGATGTCCTCCTCCCGCTGCGTGCCGGCGGTACCTGCACGCAGTTCGGCGAGCAGCGGTTCGACCACCCCCAGGTCATGCGTGAGCGCGTCGGCCAGGCGGCGCAGCAGTTCATCGAGCCGTTCGGCGGACAGCGGTGCGGCGCTGCTTGCGCCCCCGGCGGGCGCGGCGCCGCGCTCGGCCAGCGTATCGATGTCGTCCAGCACCTGCTGCAGCAGGCCGCGCAGCGCGTCCAGCTCACCGGCTTGCGGACGCTGCCCCTGGCGGAGCCGGCTCTCCAGCGTACCGACCCGCTCGCACAGCGCGGCGGCGCCGATGTTGCCGGTGACACCCTTGAGCGCATGGCAGTACTCGGCGGCACCTTCGTTGCCCTGCTCGTCCAGCAAGCGTTGCAGGTGCTGCGCGGCGTCGGCGTAGTGTTCGCGGAAACGCCCGAGCTGCCGGCGGTAGGCCTCCGCCCTGCCGCCGATGCGCCGCACCCCTTCGCGCACGTCCAGGCTGCCCAGCGCCAGCAGTTCGGGCGGCAGTTCGTTGGACTGCAGGCCGCCGCCATCGGAGGCAGCCGGCCGCTGCGTACGCCGCCCCGCCGGCAGCTGCACCCAGCGCGCCAGCGCAGCCATCAGGCGTTCCGGGGCGATCGGTTTGGTGACATGGTCGTTCATGCCGGCGGCACGGCTGCGTTCGGCATCCTGCGCCATCGCCAGCGCGGTCATGGCGATGATGGGCAGGCGGGCGAAGCGCTCGCCGCCCGCTTCGGCAGCGAGTGCACGGATGCGGCGCGCGGCCTCCAGGCCATCCATCACCGGCATCTGGATGTCCATCAGCACCGCGTCGTAATCCTGCTGCTGAACGCGTTCGAGCGCCTGCCGGCCATCGGCCGCCTCATCGACCCCGATGCCTTCGCTGCGCAGCAGCTCCAAGGCGAATTCGCGGTTGATCTCGTTGTCTTCCACCAGCAGCAGCCGCGCGCCGGCCAGTTGTCCGCTGGTGGCCAGTTCTGCGGCCGCCTCGCGGCGCTGCTCGCCCTGTCCGAAGAAGCGCCCGCGGCCGAGCACGGAGAGGATGGTGTCGAGCAGCGTGGACGGCGACACCGGCTTGATCAGGAAGCCGTCCACCCCGGCCTGCTCGGCGAGGCGGATCACGTTCTCGCGCCCGTAGGCCGTCACCATCACCACGCGGGGCTTGTGCACGATCGCCGCATCACCCTGGATGCGGCGGGTGACCTCGTCGCCGTTCATGCCCGGCATGCGCCAGTCCATCAGCACCAGGTCGAAGGGCACCGTGGCCTCGCGGATCGCGGCCAGCGCATCGGCGCCGTTGGACACGCCGTGCACCGAGAGGCGGAAGAAGTGCAGCATCTCGGTGAGAATGGCGCGCGACACCTCGTTGTCATCCGCCACCAGCACGCGCACGCCTTCGAGCAGCGGACCGGCACGCTCGACCAGCTCGCGCTGGCCCGCCTGCAACCGGTGTGCGACCTCCAGTTCCAGCACGAAACACATCGTGGTACCGCGACCGGGCTGCGAATCCTCCACCCAGATGCGCCCGCCCATCAGTTCGACCAGGTTCTTGCTGATCGCCAGACCCAGGCCGGTGCCGCCGAAGCGGCGGGTCGTGGTCTGGTCGGCCTGAGTGAACTTTTCAAACAGCTTGCGCTGCACCTCGGGACTCATGCCGATGCCCGAATCGCGCACGCTGACCTGCATGGAGACGCGGTTCCCGCTGGTGCCGATACAGCGGAAGGCCAGTTCGACCTCGCCCTGCTCGGTGAACTTCACCGCGTTGCTGCACAGGTTGAGCAGGATCTGCCCCAGACGCAGCGGGTCGCCCACCAGGCGGGGCGGAATCTTCGGGTCGTAGCGGATGAGGAATTCGATGCCCTTGTGCTCGGCCTGGAAAGCGACCGCATCGGACAACTGCTCGAGCACCGCCTCCAGGCCGAACTCGATGTGCTCGATCTCCAGGCGGCCGGCCTCGATCTTGGAGATGTCCAGGATGTCGTTGATGATGCCGAGCAGCGAATGCGCCGCACCCTGCGCCTTGGTGAGCTGGTTGCGCAGGGCGGACGGCAGTTCGCCCTTGAGCGCCAGGTAGAGCATGCCGAGGATGGCGTTCATCGGCGTGCGGATCTCATGGCTCATGTTGGCCAGAAAGTCGCTCTTCACCCGCGACAGGTGCTCGGCCTCATCCTTCGCGGCCAGCAGTTCGGCGGTGCGCGCGGCCACCTGGTGCTCCAGGCTGGCCCGCTCGATCTCCAGTTCGCGGGCGGTGGCGAGCAGGTCGCGGGTGCGCTGCGCAACCTGCCAGCGCAGCAGCAGGCTGACGCTGATCAGCAGCAGCAGCCCCGCGCCGGCACCGAGCAGCGACCACTTCACCCAGGGCGGCATCAGCACTTCCGGCGGTGCGGCCATGGTATGGCGCAGGGCGTCGAAGTAGATCGAGTCGGCATCGCGCCGCCATTTGTCCAGATGCAGGTCGATGCGCGCCAG
>JAUVWV010000269.1 GCA_030603925.1 Thauera sp.
GCGGTCCGAGCGTTCGCTTGCCCTGCACGACTTCGGGGAAGCTGACGCCGATGTCTCGCCCGCCGTGATCGACCAGCCCGCGGTGCAGCTTGGCGAACAGGGCGTTCATCAGCGTCGTTACCGGGAATTCCGGGTCTGGTAGCACGGTGATGTCGATGTAGTGGTCCATGCTCAGCCCGCCTCGCCAAAGACCCCGCCGCGCACCAGAGTGGCGATTACAAAGTGCTGTTGCTCCACGGGCGGGGTCTGGTCCTTGATGATCCAGTTGTCGAGCAGGTTGTAGAAGTCGAGCTTCTGCTTGGGCTGGCGGTAGGCCTTGCCCTGAGTGGTGACGGAGCCATAGGGTTCCACGGCGATCGGCCCCATTTCGTCGGCACCTTCGTACCAAGTGTCGATGGTGCGCAGGGCGTTGCCGATCTTCTGCGAGTGGATGCCGGCGATGTCGTTGACGTGGTAGAGCGTCTTGCTCTTGTCGCCACGGCCACGGTCGAGGATGAGCTCCTGCGACGGGAAGACTTCCTGCCCGGCGCCGATGCGGACGAAGGCGGTGACTTGCAGCAGCACGTGTTGCTGTCCGGCCAGACCATCGGTGATCAGGCGGGCGAGGCCGTTCAGCGCGTCAGTGGCTTCGGCGGGGGCGTCGAAGCTTCGCAGCGGGAGCGCCAGGGCGTCGAAGGTCCAGGTCTCCTGTGGTGCACCGCTCACCAGATGGGCGATCCGCACTTCCACCTGCTCCGCGCCGATGCGGTTGCGCCACAGGAAACGGCCGTTGGCGAGGTTGAAGGCGTAGCGCCGGCCGAGCTCGCCGAAGCCCTGCGTATCTGCGTAGCCGCGCACGGTGTCGAGCAGCTTGTTCAGGTAGTCCGCGTCATTGCACGCGGACGGCTTGCCGGTGCCGCCCAGTACGCGCAGCGTGAACACCACCTTCAGAGTGTCTGCGCTACTGGGTAGTGCGGCGACATCGACGGTTTGCAGGTTGGGGTTTTCGATTGCGGCGTCGAGCTTTGCTGGGTCCTGATCCTTGCTCTTCAGCCGGTTGGAGATGGTGCCGCGCACGGACTTCTCGCGGATCGACACGGCGTGCCAGTTGTTGGCAGTGTCGCGTTGGTCCCAGTTGCCCGCGTAGAACAGGGCGTCGGACGGGTCGAGTTTGCGTTCGAAGGCGAGTACGGAAGCGGTCTTGAGCGTCATGATCTGGATTCCTTGAAATGAGTGATTCGGTCGGTTCAGGCAGATTGCCGGGATGCGAAGTCGTTGCGGCAGCGGTACAGGCCGGCGGCCGGATCGGTGCTGGCGTACCAAAGGAGTTGCTCGGCGTTGTCCAGCCGGTGCGGGCTGACCCACTGGCCGATGGAGTACAGGCTTTCGACGAAACGGAATGGTGTGTCGCGGTCGCGTGCGCTTTGCACTTCACCCGCGGGCAAAATCTCGGACAGTGCGCCGAAACCGACTGGGATGGGCGCGATCCAGCCCGGCCGTGGCTCGGGTTTCCACTCGACCTTTGCCGTTGTGGCCGATGCGCTATCGGATTCAGCGTCTGGCCGAACCGGCCGCCAGTTGAAGCGCGACAGATCGAGCAGGGCGTCCAGCGCGGTCGTCTCCGGTGCGGCTGCGCGCAGTTGATCGAGGCGCGCATGCAGCAGATCGTCCCGGCACACCAGTGCGAAGCCCGGCAGCCAGTGGCGGCGCAGATGGCGGAAGCGGCGGCGAACGTCCTCGGCGTCGTCGCCGAAGCGCAACACCGCTGGGCGACTGCGACGGTCGCCGCTGGGCAGCACGCTGCCGCCCGCGATGCGCATGCCGGCCAGTTCATGGGCGACGGTTTGGGCGATGGCGTCGTGCGCGCGTTCGTCGAGTTCGACGAAGCCGCCGCTGATGCCGAAGATCAGCGTGATCTCCATGTGCATGCGGCCTTCCTCGACGATGGCCGCGCTGCCGCCGTCTTTGTCCACCGGGTTGCGCGTCAGGCGAAATGCCTTCACATAGCCGCCCTCGGTGACCTGTTCATCGAAGTCATGGCAGATCACGCCGACACTGTCGAAGGCAAGTGGCAAGTCGTGGGCTTCCAGCTTGCGGGCGAGCGCCCACATCAGGCCGAGGAAGGCCGTCATCGAGGGGAAGCCGTGGGTCAGCGGGCTGGAGATGGCGTTGGCGTTCTGCACGCGCAGGCGCGGCAGGATCAGCAGGCCGTCGCTATTGGGCAAGGTATTCATTGCACGGCCTCCCGCACCGGAATGTAGGTCGGCGCATCGCCCTGTATCCGCAGCGTGTGCAACTTGCCAGCCCATGCCGTGTGGAGCAGCAACTCATCGCGCCAGTGGCGGCCTTCGATATCGCCCAAGGGCAAGCTCTGCCCGAGTTCGTGGTTCAGCCAGTTGCCGAAGCGGCGACCGATTTCGGCGGGCCAGTCCATGCGTTGCCAAGCTGCGCAAAATTCCGTGTCAGTCGCATCGTCGATTTCTGCACGCCCGGGATCCAGCCAGAGTCGTTCGGCCTCGACCAGCCGGCAATCCGTATCGCGCGTCCAGCCAGCGGGCAGGGTGGCTTGCAGGGGATGGGCGAAGTCGACCAGTTCGTCGATCAGTCGATCGAGCAGGGCATCCCGGCGGTTGCGGGTTTCCATGGTTGAGGGCGGGTCGCTCTCGAGGAAATCCCGCAGGACGCGCACCGTGGCCCGCACCTCCCGAATCCCGCCGAACCGGGGGAAAACCGATTCGGTGAACAGCGGCGCTTTCAACGCACGGGTCTTCCACTTGGGTGGACGCGAGGCCAGCAGGTAGTTGTTGCCCCCGCGTTCGCTGTTCAACTGGCTGATGTTTTGCGGTTTGGTGCCACCGAACTTCTGCACGGCGAGATCGGGATACTCGCGGTAGCCGGTGTCGTGGTCGCGTTGTGCGTAACGTGCCTGTCGTGCGAGCTTGCCGGCCTCGCCGAAACGGTCCTCGTTGATGATCTGGAAGACGGCGTGGGCCAGCGCGCTCGAATACAGCGGCGCGAGCAGGTGATACTGAGCGTCGTCGGCGGGGTCTTCACCCGCCAGCCAGTAGAGCTGCTTGGCCAGGGCGTGCGAGCTCGGCGTGGCGCTGCGCGGGGCGGTAATGCCTGTGAATGCGGTCAGCCATTCGCTTGCCTGACCGGCATCGTCACTGAGCGCGGCGAGCAGATCGGGGTTGCCGTCCTGCATCCAGGCGAGCAGGGGGCGCCCGTCCAGCGGCAGTTTCAGGAGCTTGAAAACGTCCAGCGCGGCTGCGTTGCCGACCACATCACTGCTGAAATCCTGTCCCAAGACGTGGCTGCCGACTTCCCGGTGCGCGGGCAACTCGTGGGGGGCGCGGAAGAGGTTGGTGCCGCGGGCGTCGGGGTGGATGGGCTTGAGCGTGTGGGTGACGATCTGGATCTGCGCCACACGCCGTGCGGCATCGGCCAGCCAGGTTTCGCGAGCGTGCTGAGCAATCAGCTCATCACGTTTCGGGTCGTCGGGCGGAAGCTTGTCCAGCTTGGCGTCGAGGCGCTCCTTCAGGAAGTGCTCGATGGCGTTGCGGAAAGCGGCCCGGCGTTCGTGGGATGCCGTCATGAAGCTCCCCCCGTATTGTTGTTTCGGAAACCTGAACGTGATTGCATTCCAGTCCTCCCTCTGATCAAGCGTTGTGATTGGTGTTGAGCCAGCTATTGATTCCTCGTGAAACCCAACGCAGGATGAAACCGCCAGCCCTGCGGGTTTTCGGGTAGCGTCACCGTGCCGTAGCGCTCGGCGCATGCTTCCAGCGTCATGTCCCGTTCCTCGGCCAGCGCAGTCAGTTCTGTCATGTAGTCGGTAACGCCCCACGGCGTGATGCGTGTGCCGGTCACCTGTACATCGTCGATGCGGTGGTTCCGGCCGTCCTCGATCTTCACGTACAGCTTGCGATAGCGCTCTTCCGCGGGCGCGGCGCGGTGGAGGGCGTAGTCTTCGCCTTCCTCGTCGGGCAGCAGGATGACGTCTACCTTGGGTTTGGGGTCGTAACGAAACGGTTGTTGTTGGGGCAGAACGGCCGTCAGTGAAACGCCGGGCCGTAGCCAGTGAGTCGTGGCATTGATCGGTGGAACCGGGCGGCGGCCCTTGCGCCGTTGATAGTCGCTGAGTTCGGCCTCGCCGGTCTGCGGGCGCATCTGGAACTGAACGCGGGCGTGTTCGAGATCCACTAGTCTCGCTGTTGGCTGCAGTGTTTCGTCCGGCTTGGGCAGGATGCGCGGCCGGGCGTCGATGACCTCGCGTTGATCGGTTTCGAGCAGGTCTGCGAGCGAATGGGATTGCAGCTTGAAGCGAGGGTCGGGCGTCTCGAAACCGGGCTTGCAATAGGCAGGCTCGCCGGGGTGCTCGAAATGGCGCAGGTTGCTGTCCAGCACCATCATGTTGGGCGTGTCTACTACACCTGGCCGGTGGCGGCGGATGCGGCCGGCAAGTTGGATCAGTGAGCGCATCGATGATGGTTCGACCACTGCCCAGTCGTAATCGTGGTCGCGCCCGACTTCGGTGACCGGGCTGCCGAGCACGA
>JAUVWV010000134.1 GCA_030603925.1 Thauera sp.
GTCCGTCACCCGTCTGAGGTGCTCAACGTCGGTGACGAGATCGAAGCCAAGGTGCTCAAGTTCGACCAGGAGAAGAACCGCGTCTCGCTGGGCCTCAAGCAGCTCGGCGAAGATCCGTGGGTCGGCATCGCCCGCCGCTACCCGCAGGGCACCCGCCTGTTCGGCAAGGTCACCAACATCACCGACTACGGCGCGTTCGTTGAAGTCGAGCAGGGCATCGAAGGCCTGGTGCACGTGTCGGAGATGGACTGGACCAACAAGAACATCCACCCGACCAAGGTCGTCCAGCTGGGCGACGAGGTCGAAGTGATGATCCTCGACATCGACGAAGACCGCCGCCGCATCTCCCTCGGCATGAAGCAGTGCGCTGCCAACCCGTGGGAAGAGTTCAACATGAACCACAAGAAGGGCGACAAGGTCAGCGGCCAGATCAAGTCGATCACCGACTTCGGCGTGTTCATCGGTCTGGACGGCGGCATCGACGGTCTGGTTCACCTGTCCGACCTGTCCTGGAGCGAGCCGGGCGAAGAGGCCGTGCGCCGCTTCAAGAAGGGCGACGAGGTCGAGGCCGTGGTGCTGGCGATCGACGTCGAGCGCGAGCGCATCTCCCTGGGCGTGAAGCAGCTCGAAGGCGACCCCTTCACCAACTTCATCGCCACCCACGAGAAGAACTCGCTGGTGCGCGGCACCGTGAAGTCGGTCGAGGCGCGTGGTGCGGTGATCGCACTGAACGATGACGTCGAAGGCTACCTGCGCGCGTCGGAAGCCGCCGCCCACCGTGTGGACGACCTCACCACGGTGCTCAAGGAAGGTGAAGAAATCGAAGCCGTGATCATCAACGTGGATCGCAAGACCCGTTCGATCAGCCTGTCCATCCGCGCCAAGGACCAGGCCGAGCAGAGCGAAGCCATGCAGAAGCTGGCCTCCGAAAGCTCCGCTGCGACCGGTACCACCAACCTGGGCGCGTTGCTCAAGGCGAAGCTGAACGAGCAGAAGCAGTAAGGCGCGTTCGCCATGACCAAATCGGAGCTGATTGCGCAGCTGGCGGGGCGTTTCCCCCAGCTGGTCGCAAAGGATGCCGATTACGCGGTCAAGATGATTCTCGATGCGATGACCGACGCCCTGTCGCGCGGCGATCGCATCGAGATTCGCGGGTTCGGGAGCTTCGCGCTCAACTACCGCCCGCCGCGCGTCGGACGCAATCCAAAGTCGGGCGAACGGGTGCACGTGCCGGAGAAGTACGTGCCCCACTTCAAGGCCGGCAAGGAACTGCGCGAACGCGTCGATCTGGCGGGATGACCGCTCGGCGAACCGACTGAAGGCTTCAAGAAACTGAGTGAGGCGGCGCAAGCCGCCTCATTTTTTTGCCCACCGTGGCAGGGTGCGCAGCGCGCGGTGCCGCCGCACAGGTGGTGAATACGTTCCGACGTGCGGATTTGCGCTCGACGTCGGGTCCTCCGGTCGGAGATAATGCATGCCATGCGCCTCCTGATGTGGATCCTCCGCCTCCTGCTGTTTTTTCTCCTGTTCGGCTTCGCGGTCAAGAACGACCACCTCGTGCGCCTGTTCTTCTTCTTCGGCGCGGAGTGGGAGTTGCCGCTGGTGTTCATCATCCTGGTGATCTTCAGCGCGGGCGCCTTGCTCGGCGTGACGGCCACCTTCGGCTCCTTGCTGCGCCAGCGGCGGGAGATCGGGCGTCTGCGCAAGCAGCTTGCGCGCAGCGAACGTGAACGACAGAACCCGCCCCGGGTCGACGTACAGGCTCCCGAGACGCTCTAGAGACGATGGAAATCGAATTCTGGTGGTTGCTCGCACTGCCGCTGTTCTTTGCGCTTGGCTGGCTGGCCGCGCGCATCGACATCAAGCAGGTGGTGCATGAATCGCGCGCGCTGCCGCGCTCCTATCTGAACGGTTTGAACTTCCTGCTCAACGAGCAGCAGGACAAGGCGATCGACGCCTTCATCGAAGCGGTGAAGATCGATCCGCACACCATCGAGCTGCATTTCGCCCTCGGCAGCCTGTTCCGCCGGCGCGGCGAGACCGACCGCGCGATCCGCATGCACCAGAACCTCGTCGATCGCGAGGATCTCAACGAGGAGCAGCGCCTGCAGGCGCTCGGCGAGCTGGGGCAGGACTTCCTCAAGGCCGGCCTGCTCGACCGGGCCGAAGCGGTGTTCGTCAAGCTGCGCGGCAGCCGCCTCAATGATGTGGCCCTGCACTACCTGCTGGAGATCTACCAGCAGGAGAAGGACTGGGCCAAGGCCATCGAGGTGGCGCGTGCGCTGCCTGACCACGAAAGCGTGCTGTGGCGTACCGAGGTGGCGAACTTCCACTGCGAGCTGGCCACCACGGCGCTCGCCGATTCGCGTCCTGACGAGGCACGCCGCCAGGTGGATGCCGCGCTGGCGCTCAATCCGCGCTGCGTCCGCGCCAGCCTGGTGCTGGGCGACCTGCTGGCTGCCGAGGGGCAGGACGAGGCCGCGCTGGAGGCCTGGAAGAAGGTCGAGAACCAGAATCCGGTGTACCTCGCGCTGGCTGCCGAGCGCATCATGGAGGCCTATCGTCGGCTCGGCAGGGTGGAGCAGGGGCATGTGCTGCTGCGCTCCTGGCTGGAGCGCCACGCCTCCCTCGACCTGCTCGACGAAGTGTTTCACTGGGAGCTCGACTCGCGCGGCGCGCGTGCGGCCTACGACCTGGTACGCGAAGAGCTGCGCCGCAACCCCACCCTGCTGGGGCTGGACAAACTGCTCGAAGCGGCGCTGATTTCCGCCCCCGCCGAACAGCGCGGCGACATCGAGCTGGTCAAGCAGCTCATCCATGGCCATACCCGCAAGGTCGCGCGCTACCGCTGCGACGCCTGCGGTTTCAAGGCCCGTCAGTTCCATTGGCGCTGCCCGGCCTGCGGCGGGTGGGAAACCTATCCGCCCCGGCGTACCGAGGAGTTCGACCTCGCGCCCTAGCGCGCGGGCCTGCGCCGGGCTGTAATCTTGCCGCGTCAGACTCGGGCCTTGCCCTTCCATCGCGGATTCGGGAAGCTGGAAAATGAAAGTCACTGTCGTCGGTAGCGGATACGTCGGCCTGGTGAGCGGGGCCTGCCTGGCGGATGTCGGCAATGATGTGCTGTGCCTGGATGTGGATGCGGCGAAGATCCGCATCCTCGAGGAAGGCGGCATCCCCATCCACGAGCCCGGCCTGCTCGAGATGGTGCGGCGAAATGTCGCCGCAGGCCGCTTGCGATTCACCACCGATGTGCAGGCCGCCGCCTTGTTCGGCGAGGTCCAGTTCATCGCCGTCGGCACGCCGCCCGATGAGGACGGCTCGGCCGACCTGCAGTATGTGCTCGCCGCGGCGCGCAGCATCGGGCGCTATATGGACGGCTACCGCGTGGTGGTGGACAAATCCACCGTGCCGGTCGGCACGGCGGACAAGGTTCGTGCCGCAGTCGCGGAGGAGCTGGCCGCACGCGGGGCGCAGTTCGGTTTCAGCGTGGTCTCCAATCCCGAGTTCCTCAAGGAGGGCGCGGCGGTGGATGACTTCATGCGGCCCGACCGCATCATCGTCGGTGCCGACGATGCGCGCGCTATCGAGTGCATGCGCGAGCTCTATGCGCCCTTCCAGCGCAACCACGAACGTCTGTTGGTGATGGACGTGCGCAGCGCGGAACTGTCCAAGTACGCCGCCAACGCCATGCTGGCGACGCGCATCAGTTTCATGAACGAGCTGGCCAATCTGGCCGAGACCCTCGGCGCCGACATCGAGTTGGTGCGCCAGGGCATCGGTTCGGATCCGCGCATCGGCTGGCACTTCCTGTATGCCGGCTGCGGCTACGGCGGGTCGTGTTTCCCCAAGGACGTGAAGGCGCTGGTGCGCACCGGGCGCGAGCACGGGCACGATCTTCGTCTGCTCAACGCGGTCGAAGAGGTGAACGAACGGCAGAAGCTTCGCCTGGTGGACAAGGTGGTCGCGCGCTTCGGCGAGAATCTGCGCGGCCGCCGCTTCGCCCTGTGGGGGCTGGCCTTCAAGCCCAACACCGACGACATGCGCGAGGCACCCAGCCGGGTGGTGCTCAAGGCGCTCTTCGAGCGTGGCGCCAGTGTGCTCGCCTACGATCCGGTGGCGATGGACGAGACGCGTCGCATCTTCGGCGAGGAGCCGCGTCTGGCCTATGCCGCACGGCCGATGGATGCGCTCGACGGTGCCGATGCGCTGATCATCGTCACCGAATGGAAGGAGTTCCGCAGCCCGGACTTTGCCCGCATCCGCGCGCAGCTGAAGCAGCCGGTGGTCTTCGACGGGCGCAACATGTACGAGCCGGGCGTGCTGGAGCGGCACGGTATCGAGTACTTCGGCATCGGCCGCTGAGTGGGCGGAGGGGGCGCCGCGGTGGCGTCGGCGCGTTGCGCCCGCCCCCGCGCGTCGCCCGCTCGGGTTACCATCCATCCACTACCGGAACACGGACGTGCACATGGACTACAAGACCCTGGAAGACTATGTCGGCGACACGCCGCTGGTCAGACTCAAACGTATCAATGCCGGGCGCAACAACGTCATTCTGGCCAAGCTTGAAGGCAACAACCCGGCCGGCTCGGTGAAGGACCGCCCGGCCCTGTCGATGATCGTGCACGCCGAGACGCGCGGTGACATCCGTCCGGGCGACACGCTGATCGAAGCGACCAGCGGCAACACCGGCATTGCGCTGGCAATGGCCGCCGCGATGCGTGGCTATCGCATGATCCTGGTGATGCCCGAGAACCAGAGCGTGGAGCGGCGGCAGACCATGCGCGCCTTCGGTGCCGAGCTGGTGCTCACCCCCAAGGAGGGCGGCATGGAGATGGCGCGTGACGTCGCCGAACAGCTGCTCGACGAGGGCAAGGGCATCATCCTCGACCAGTTCGCCAACCCCGACAACCCTCTGGCGCACTACGAGGGTACCGGGCCCGAGCTGTGGACGCAGACCGGCGGTTCGATCACCCACTTCGTCAGCAGCATGGGCACCACCGGCACCATCATGGGCACTTCGCGCTACCTGAAGGCGCGCAATCCGGCGATCCGCATCGTCGGCTGCCAGCCCGAGGAGGGCTCGCAGATCCCCGGCATCCGCAAGTGGCCCGAGGCCTATCTGCCGAAGATCTACGACAGCAGCTGGGTTGACAGCCTGGAATACGTCAGTCAGGCGGAGGCCGAGGAGATGACGCGCCGTCTGGCGCGCGAGGAAGGCATCTTCGCCGGCATCTCCTCGGGCGGCGCAATGCATGTGGCGCTGCGCCTGGCGGCACAGCTGGAGGATGCGGTGATCGTCTCCATCGTGTGCGACCGTGGCGACCGCTATCTGTCGACCGGCGTGTTCCCCGCCTGATCCGCGCCATGTCCCGCTGATCCGCGGCGCCTCGCGCGCTGCTGCGGCCCTCGCGCTGGCCGCCGGCCTGTCGCTGACCCACGCGCCCGCCCAGGCGCGCCAGCTCACGCTCAGCTTCGAGCGTCTCGAGCACCCGGCGGTGGCCGTCGAGGATCTGCAACTCGTGCTGGATGCCGGCGCCGGCTCGGCTGCGTTGCAGGTCGGCGCGCTGGAGGTCGGGGCGCAGCGCCTGCGCGACCTCCGTGTGAGCTGCGGCCGCATCGTGCTGGCCGCCGACGCGCTCAAGTGCCGGGACGGACGGCTCAGCGCGCCGGGCCTGCCGGCCGGCGCCAGGCTCGATCTCAAGGCTGCTCCTGCCAGCCGCAGCGGGCAGGGGCGGCTGGTTGTTGCGCCCGGCGAGGTGCTGGAAGTTGCCGTGCTCCCGCAGGGGCGGCTGCGCGCCACGCTGCAAGGCATCGGGGTGGACCGCCTCGCTGCCGTGCTGCCGGCGCTGCACGCCTGGCAGGCCAGCGGACGGCTCGATGGCCGGCTGGACTATCTCGATCACGCGGCCGGTGCGCGGCTGGCGGTGTCGCTCTCGCTCAGCACGGCGGGGTTCTCCAGTGCGGACGGGCTGCATGCGGCGGAGGGGCTCGCTGCACGGCTGGAGGGCAGCGCGCGCCGGGTGCGCGACGGGTGGGACTGGCAGACAGAGCTGGACTGGACCGCCGGCGAAGCCTACCTGCACCCCATGTATCTGGAGGCGGGTCCGCGGGTGCGCGCCGCCGGCCGGCTTGCCGGACAGCAACTTCAGCTCGACGAAGCAACACTGCAACTCGATGGGGTGCGCAGCATCGCGGCCCGTGGGCGCGTTGATCTGGCAACGGGGGCCTTGCGCGAAGGCGGGTTCGCGCTTGCCGAGGCCGATCTGGCGGTGATCGGTCCGCGCTATCTGGCGCCCCTGCTAGCGCCTGCGCAGGCCGAACGGCTGCGTTTTGCGGGGCACGCGAGTGCCGGGTTGGAGGTGGTCGACGGGGTGCTGGTGGCGCTCGACGCCGCCTTCGACCAGGCCGGCATCAGTCTCGCGGGCGGCGAGTTGAGTTTCGGTCCGTTGAGCGGCAGCCTGCCGTGGCGCGCGGATGCAGCAACCGAGGTGCGGTTGGGCGTGGCCGGCGGGCGCTGGCAGAAACTCGTCCTGGGCGGCTTCGAGGTGGCGGCGCGCCTGCACGGGCGCGAGCTGGCGCTGGCGCACCTCAGGGTACCGTTGCTCGACGGCGCGCTGGTGTTCGACAACCTGCTGCTGCGGCATGAACCCGAGGGCTGGCAAGGCAGTGGCGGGGTGGTGGTGGAGCCGCTGTCGATGCCGCTGCTCACCGAAGCGCTCGGGCTGCCGGTGATGGCCGGCGTACTCTCCGCGGCGCTGCCGGGCATGCGCGTATCGCCCGGCGAGATCGTGCTGGACGGCACGCTGGTGGTATCGGTGTTCGGCGGCTATCTGCAGGCCACCAGACTGCGCATACTGGAGCCCTTCGGCGTGGCCTCCCACCTGTATGTCGACATCGATGGACGTCATCTCGATCTGGCCCAGGTCACAGATACCTTTTCCTTCGGCAACATCACCGGACAGGTGGATGTGCGCCTGGCCGGTCTGGAGCTCGTGCGTTGGCGCCCGGTGCGCTTTGATGCGCGGGTGGCGAGCAGTCCGGGGCGCTATCCGCGGCGCATCAGCCAGCGTGCGGTGCAGAACATCGGCGCCCTGGGCGGTGCCGGGGCGGTCGCGGCGATCCAGCGCAGCCTGTTGGGTTTCTTCGATTCCTTCGGCTATCGCGAAATCGGCATTTCCTGCACGCTGGCCGGCGGCGTCTGCCTGATGGGCGGGCTGGACGATGGCGCGCCCGCCAGTACGGCGGGATACGTGCTGGTGCGCGGCGGCGGCATCCCGGCGCTCAATGTCATCGGCTACAATCGGCGCGTGGACTGGTTCGAGCTGATCGAGCGGCTGCAGCGGGTGATCGAATCCAATGCGGCGCCGGTCATACGCTAGAGCGGCCCTGCTGCCGGCCCCTTCTTTCCTCGCCGCGAAGGTATTCCGATGCCCCATGCCCTGCGCCTGACCCTGCTTGCCGCGCTGCTCGCCACCGCCAGCGCCTGTGTGACCATCAACATCTACTTCCCGGCCGCCGCCGCCGAGAAGGCCGCCGACCGGATCATCGACGAAGTCTGGCAATTGCGCGAAGGCGCCGGCCAGCCTGCCACCAATGGGGAAAGCAAATGAAGCTCGTTGCCTGCCTGCGCGCCGGCCTGGCTGCCATCGTGTTCGCCTGCGCCGGCCTCGCCGCCGCCCAGGGTAACCTGGAAATCAACACGCCGGCCATCGCCGCGCTGCAGCAGTCGATGCAGCAGCGCCATGCCCAGCTGGCACCGCTGTATGCATCGGGTGCCGTCGGGCTGGCGCGCGACGGCACCGTGGCGCTGCGCGACGCCTCGGGCGTGCCCCTGGCGCAGCGCGGCCAGGTCAATGCCCTGATCGCCGCGGAGAACGCGGATCGAGCCGCGCTGTACCGCGAGATCGCGCGCGCCAACGGCCATCCGGAGTGGGAGGCTGACGTGCGCGCGACCTTTGCCCAGCGCTGGATCGATCGTGCGCAGCGCGGCTGGTGGGTGCAAGGTAGCGGCGGATGGGCGCAGAAGTGAGGCCGGTACTCGTCTTCGACATCGAGACGATCCCCGACGTCGCCGGCGTGCGGGCGCTCAACGGCCTGCCGGACGAGCTGTCGGACTACGAAGTCGCCGAGTTTGCCTTCCAGCAGCGTCGCGCAGCCAACGGCAGCGACTTCCTGCAGCATCACCTGCATCGCGTGGTCACCATCTCCTGCGTGCTGCGCGACACCAGTCAGTTCCGCGTGTTCTCGCTGTCGGAACCCGATGCCGGCGAAGGACAGATCATCCAGCGCTTCTTCGACGGCATCGAACGCTACACCCCGCAGATCGTCTCGTGGAACGGCGGCGGCTTCGATCTGCCGGTGCTGCACTACCGCGGCCTGATCCACGGGGTCAGCGCGCCGCGCTACTGGGACATGGGTGAGGGCGACTACAACGACTCGCGCGACTTCAAGTGGAACAACTACATCAGCCGCTACCACCAGCGCCACCTCGACCTGATGGACCTGCTGGCGCTCTACCAGCCGCGCGCCAATGCGCCGCTGGACGAGATGGCCAAACTGATGGGCTATCCGGGCAAGCTGGGGATGGACGGCGGCGCGGTGTGGCAGGCCTGGCAGGACGGCAAGGCGGCGGAGATCCGCGATTACTGCGAAACCGACGTGGTCAACACCTACCTCGTTTACCTTGGATTCCAGCGCATGCGCGGGCATCTGGATGCTGCCGCCCTTGCTGCGGAAGTAGCCGTGGTGCGAGACGCCCTGGCGCGCATCGGAGCGCCGCACTGGGAGCAGTATCTCGCCGCTTGGCCGGAATCGGCGAGCGTGTGAGAAAGTGCTTTACAGGTGCCGTGGAATCTTTATAATGCGCGGCTCTTAGCAGGCGCGTAGCTCAGTTGGTTAGAGCACCACCTTGACATGGTGGGGGTCGTTGGTTCGAATCCAATCGCGCCTACCAGACATCTGGAGCCGGAA
>JAUVWV010000303.1 GCA_030603925.1 Thauera sp.
ACTCAGCCTCTCCCAACGTCTCTCGTCAGAAGAGCACTGTATCCCTCGCTTCCAGATCTTCCCGGCTGCAGATCCAACCGGCCAAGATAGTTGTCGCCGACCGGTCAGGCTAATTGTCGCTGGCCAGCGGCTCAAGCTCTTCGCCCCGCAGCGGCGCCTGGCGCGAGCGAAAGCGCAGCTGGGCGTCGGTGTCGAACAGGAACCACTCGGGCGGCTTGCCGACAATGTTCACCGGCAAGGGGCTGGCCCCCCGCCGCGGGCGCCAGTCGATCTCCAGCGGCTGCCAGCCGTACAGCGGCGCCTCCAGGATCTCGCCGATCACCTGGTTGAGGTCCAGGTGGTCGAACACATCCTGCACCGCCCGGGTGATGCGCGCGCTGGCGCGGCCGCGCTCGATCTTGTTCTGCAGAGACAGCACCGCGGCCTTGCGCCGGCGGATGCAGCCGCCGGTGTGCGCATCGCTGCGCAGCTCGCGGTACACCGTGATGTCCCTGCCCATCTTCTTGAGTATGGGGTCGGGGTTGGGCAGGAACATGCCCAGCCCGGAGAAGTCCGGACTGCGATCGCGCGTGGCGATGTGGTCGGTGAGCTTGCGCCGGGGTTCGGAGAAGCTCACATACTCGGTCGGGGAAACATACAGGCCGCGCACCATCATTCATATCCTTGCAAGAGCGTTGCAGCCGAGCGGCGCCGGCGCGAGGCGACGGCGACCGGGCCGCTGGGGCCATCGGCCGCGTTGAGCGCCAGAAATCCCGCCCAGGTGCGGTCGGCGTGGCCGCCGGCGTCCGACTCGGCCACAAAGCGCGGCGGACCGGGGGGGCCTACGACCTTTTGCAGCTTGTGCAGGTCGCTGCGCAGTTCGCCGTCGCCCAGGGGAATGCGGATCTTGCGATCCTCGAACGCCTGCTTGCCGCGCGTGGCCATGGTGAGTTTGTTGGGTGCGGTGAAGATCACGCCTTCCACGCGGCTCTTGCCGTGGCGGTACTGGGCATCCTCCACGGGCTTTTCGCCCATGCCGGTCTGGTCCATGCAGGCGCGCAGCACGCGGTAGCGGTTGAACACGTCGTCAATCAGCGCGTCCTGCTCGGCAAAGCTGGCCCGGCGGCGGGTAATGATTTCGCGCGTCCAGAACACATCGCCCACCTGCTCGAGCACCCAGATCACGAACAGGTCGCGGCGGATGCCGATGTCGATGCCCACATAGCACGGCCCGCCGGCGTACAGCTCGGGGCGGCCGGCCTGGTCGTGCTCCACCGCGTCGATGAGATCGAAGGGCAGCCAGGCGCTGGCTTCGTCCAGCCACTCCAGCAGGAATTCCTGCCGCCAGGCGTCATCGTCATTGAGCGCCAAGCGCATCTGCTCCACATCGCGTGGCAGGCCGTCGGCCACCGCGCGGTGGATGTCCACCAGGTGCCGGCTCCACACCTGGTCGAGCTTCTTGTCCGTCATCAGCTCGTAGAACTTGTTGCCCTTGCCGTTGGGCGTGCTGGTGATGCGCAGCTTCCACCCGTTGGAAATCACCGGGAACAGCGCCGTCCAGATCTTGCGGCTGTCGGCGTGAAAGGCGAACTCGTCCAGGAACACATTGGCCGAGAAGCCGCGCGCCGTGTCCGGGTTGGCCGGCAACGCGGTGATCTTGCTGCCGCCGGGCAGGATCACGTCCAGCATGGTGTAGCGCTCGCCGGCGCTGCCGGTGAAAGCGCCTTCCACTTCCTTGATACCCAGGCTGTAGGCCTTGCAGTGCTTCTTGACGCCTTCCTCCATCGCTTCCTTGGCCTGGCGCTCGCCGCGCGACAGGATCACCCAGCGGGCGCGGCCGCCACGCGCCTCGGCCTCGAAGCAGTCGTCGACCAGTTCCAGCGTGGTGGTGAAGGTCTTGCCGGTCTGGCGGGCGAACATGCCGATCTTGAAGCGCGCGCGATCCAGCAGCCAGCGCTGCTGGTAGGCGTAGAGGGGGATGGCGGCAGACATTTCAGTCTTCGAGCGGGTGGCAATCGCCTTCCTTGAGCCACCGGATGGCCGCCAGCACGCCCTGTTCGTAGGACATGCCAGGCCAACGGCTGCGGCCGTCGCTTTCCGCCTCAAAGCACTGGTTCATGACTTCGTTGATTTCGTCTTCGGTTGGCATGGTCAGCTCCCCACGATGCCGTAAATCTCCTCACGCACGATGCGCAAGGTCTCAGGATCAAAGCGCCGGCCGTTGCCGCTCTGCGATTCGGCTTCCAGTTCGGCCAGCTTGGCCGCCACGCGCTCGGCCACCTCGGCCTGGTGCTTCTTCAGCGCAATGCTGGCGCGCGTCATGGTGGCGATGTTCTTGGCCGCCTTCGACAGCAGGCCCATGCGCTCGGCCGGGTCGACTTCATCCCCGGTGGCTTCCTGCAGGCTGATGATGCTGTCGAACATCTCGGTCTGGATCAGCGCCAGCACCGCCTCTGAGCGCGTGTCCTTCTCGTCGCCGGCGTGCTCGGAGATCATCCGCGCGGCTTCGGTGCTGGCCTTGATCGCCGCCAGGCGCTGCTGCAGCTTCTGGCCGTAGCGCCCCACCGCGGAGCGGCTGGGCAGCTCGCCTTCGGCGGCTTCATCCGGGAAGCTCTCGCGCAGCTCGGCGATCAGTTCGTCGAGCGTCATCCGCCCTTCGGCTAGGCGCCGCTCGATGTGCGCCTTCACCTCGGACGACAGGCGGTCGATGCTGCTCTTGCGGGCCATGGCGGCTTACCAGTACTTCTCGGGCCGCGCGATGCCAGGTGCGCAGTCGACGGTGTATTCGGCCACATCCACCCCGTATCGGGTCAGCTCGGCAAACCACCGGCCGTCCGGCTTGCGGGCAATCTCCACCAGCTTGCGGTCGTGCAGGTAGTCCAGTTCGCGGCGCAGCTCGAGCGGCGTGGCGTCCGGGTATTCGGACTGCGCAACGGACAGGATCGGGCCTTCGTAGGCGCCGATCGGGCGGGCGTTGTTCAGCGTCAGCAGGATCAGCCAGCGCAGGTGCTCGCGGCGCGCTTTAGCCTGGTCGATCATTTCGGGGCTCCCTTGAGTGCGTGGTTTTCAATGCGTAGGGCCAGGCCGTCGAGCTTGGCCTCGATCACGCTCTGCCCCCGGATGTAGTCCTCGCGCCGCACGTAGTGCAGCGGCAGCTCGGCGCGCAGGTCGAGCAGCTCGCGCTCCACGCGGCGCCATTCGCCGGCCTCTTCGTTGGCGTGCCTCTCCAGTGCGGCAAAGCGGGTGTCCAGGCGCTTTTCCACCTGGCCGAGCAGCAAACGCCCCATGGCGAAGGCCGCCCCCAGAAAAGACAGCAGTAGCCCCGCCAGGAAAGACAGCAGTGCCCAGAACTCGACCTGAATCGTCATTGCGGGGTCTCGTGAAAGTCGATCAGCGCGTGGTATCGCCGGACGCACTCGGCGTACTCGCCGCCGGCGCGCTGTGCCCAGCCGGCGACGTGGGTATCGGTGGCAACTCGGCCGGCATCCGCTCCATCAGCGCCGCCGGCGGCGCCGGGCATACCGGCAACCCGGAGCCCGGGGGATTGGTCGAGCACGCGCAGAGCAGCCCCGCGCAGGCACACGCGGCCATCAGTCGCTTCCTTGAGGGCATCTTCAAGCTTCTCCTGTTGTGCGGCCGCGGTGCGCCGCTCGGCCAGCAGCCGGCGCGTGAGCACATCGCCGCGCTGCTGTGCCTGGTACAGCCGCACGCTGCC
>JAUVWV010000041.1 GCA_030603925.1 Thauera sp.
GTCCACCACGAACTTGTTGTGCACCACTTCGTGGCGCACGTAGATCGGCGCGCCGAAGCGCGCCAGGGCGCGCTCGACGATCTCGATGGCGCGCTCGACACCGGCGCAGAAGCCGCGCGGGTTGGCGAGCAGCACTTCCTTGTTGTTCATTGCCTCTTGCTCTCTGTGGGTCCGCCGCTTACAGGATGCCGATCACTTCCACCTCGAAGCGGATGGGTTTGCCGGCCAGCGGATGGTTGAAGTCGATCAGTGCGGACTGCGCGTCGATCTCGCGCACCAGGCCGGGGTAACGCGAGCCGTCCGGGGCGGTGAACTCCATGATGCTCAGCGGTTCGATCTCCTCGTCCGGCATGTGCTCGCGGCGCACGCGCTCGACCAGCTCGTCGCGGTAGGGGCCGAAGGCCTGCTCCGCCGCCAGTTCGAACAGCTTGCGCTCGCCGACCTGCAGGCCGGCGATCAGCGCTTCCAGCGAGGGCAGCAGTTCGCCCGCGCCCAGTTGCAGCGTGGCCGGGGTGCCGTCGAAGGTGTTGATCAGCGGCTGACCGTTGTCCAGCGCGATGCGGTAGTGCAGGGTGACGAGGTTGTTGGGTTGGACGGTCTGAGTCACGCGTGGTTCTCCTTGGCGGGGTCGTGCGCGGGCGCACGGAAGCTGGCCCACAGCATCAGCACCACGCCGACGGTGATCGCCGAATCGGCGAGGTTGAAGGCCGGCCAACTGAAGCGGCCGACGTAGAAGTGCAGGAAGTCGACCACCGCGCCATGCATCAGGCGGTCGACCACGTTGCCGACAGCGCCGCCCATGATCAGCACGAAGGCGGTCGGCAGCAGGCGCTCATGCTGGTGGCGGCGCAGCAGCATGCTGAGCCAGCCGCAGACCAGCACCGCCAGTCCGGTGAAGAACCAGCGTTGCCAGCCGGGCTGGTCGGCCAGGAAGCTGAATGCCGCGCCCGGGTTGAACACCAGGACGATGTCGAAGAAGGGCGTCACCGGGACCGACTGGCCGTACTGCAGGCTGCCCAGGACCAGCTGCTTGGTGAGCTGGTCGAGCACCGCCACCAGCACGGCTAGGCCCAGCCAA
The DNA here is from genome assembly GCA_030603925.1 of Thauera sp. Taxonomy (GTDB): domain Bacteria; phylum Pseudomonadota; class Gammaproteobacteria; order Burkholderiales; family Rhodocyclaceae; genus Pseudothauera. The sequence goes on from JAUVWV010000041.1 coordinate 1,079, forward strand.
CCCGCCATGCGGGCCGACAGGAAGCGTGCCTCAGGCATGGCGGCGTTGCTCGCCCGCGCCGAACAGGTTGCCGGCGCAACGCGCGCACAGCGTGGGATGCTCGGCATCGGCGCCGACGTCTGCCGAGTAGTGCCAGCAGCGCTCGCACTTGGCATGTGCGCTGGGCGTGGCGAGGATCTGCGGTTCGACGTCTTCCGGCTGCAGGGCCAGACTCACCCGCGAGGTCATCATGACGAACTTGAGATCGTCGCCCAGCGCGGCCAGCGCATTGTAGGCGTCTTCGTGCTGGCGCAGTTCCAGTTCGGCCTGCAGCGAGGCGCCCACCTTGCCGTCGCTGCGCAGCGCCTCGATGACCTTCAGCGCCTCGGCGCGCACGCCGCGGATGATCTCCCAGCGTGCCAGCAGGCCGGCCTCGCCGCCTTGTTCGGGCAGGGCGTGGAAGGTGTGCAGCATCACGCTGTCTTCCTCGTCGCCGCCGTTCATCACCGCCCAGGCTTCCTCCGCGGTGAAGGACAGCACCGGCGCCATCAGGCGCACCAGGGTCTGGGTGATGTGCCACAGCGCGGTCTGCGCCGAGCGGCGCGCGGCCGAACCCGGCTGGGTGGTGTACAGGCGGTCCTTGAGGATGTCGAGGTAGAAGGCGCCGAGGTCTTCGGCGCAGAACACCTGCAGGGCCTGCACCACGCGGTGGAACTCGAACTTCTCGTAGTCGGCCTCGCACTGGGTGGCCAGCTTGCGGGTGAAGGCCAGCGCGTAGCGGTCGATGTCCAGCCATTGGTCGAGCGGCAGGGCGTCGGAGCCGATGTCGAAGTCGGCGGTGTTGGCGAGCAGGAAGCGCAGGGTATTGCGGATGCGGCGGTACACCTCGACCACGCGGTCGAGGATCTCCTTGCTGATCGACAGTTCGCCCGAGTAGTCGGTGGACGCCACCCACAGGCGCAGGATCTCGGCCCCCAGCTTGCCGGTGACTTCCTGCGGCACCACCACGTTGCCCAGCGACTTGCTCATCTTGCGCCCGGCGCCATCCACCGCGAAGCCGTGGGTGAGCAGGGCCTTGTAGGGCGGGTGGCCGTCGATGGCGCAGCCGGTCAGCAGCGAGGAGTGGAACCAGCCGCGGTGCTGGTCGGAGCCTTCCAGGTAGAGGTCGGCGCGCGGACCGGTGGCGTGGCCGTCCGGGTGCGAGCCGCGCAGCACGTGCCAGTGGGTGGTGCCGGAATCGAACCACACGTCCAGGGTGTCGGCGATCTTGTCGTACTGGGCGGCTTCGTCGCCGAGCAGTTCGGCGGCGTCGAGCTTGAACCAGGCTTCGATGCCTTCCCGTTCGACGCGCTTGGCGACTGCCTCCATCAGTTCGACGGTGCGCGGATGCAGTTCGCCGCTTTCCTTGTGCAGGAAGAAGGGGATCGGCACGCCCCAGTTGCGCTGGCGCGAGATGCACCAGTCCGGGCGGTTGGCGATCATCGCGTGCAGGCGGGCCTGGCCCCAGGCGGGGAAGAAGCGGGTGGCCTCGACGCCGCGCAGCGCGCGCTCGCGCAGCGTGGAGGCGTCCGCGGCGGGCTTGTCCATGCCGACGAACCACTGCGCGGTGGCGCGGTAGATCAGCGGCGTCTTGTGGCGCCAGCAGTGCATGTAGCTGTGGGTGATCTTCGCGTCCGCCATCAGGCAGCCGACCTCGCGCAGCTTGGCGAGGATCTCCGGGGCGGCCTTCCAGATGTTCATGCCGCCGAAGAAGGGCAGCTCGGCGGCGAAGTGGCCGTCGCCGGTGACCGGGGTGAGAATCTCGTCCATCGCCATGCCGTTGGCGCGGCAGGACTGGAAGTCGTCCAGGCCGTAGGCCGGGGCGCTGTGCACGATGCCGGTACCGGCATCGAGGCTGACGTAGTCGCCCAGATAGACTGGCGAACTGCGCTCGTAGAAGGGGTGGCGGAAGAGCACCCGGTCGAAGGCCGCACCCTTCGCCGAGGCGACGATGCGCCCATTGAGGCCGTAGCGCTCCAGGCAGCCGGCGACCAGGTCGTGGGCCAGCAGCAGGTAGCGCTCACCGGCATCGACCAGCGCGTAGTCGATCTCCGGGTGCATGTTGAGGGCCTGGTTGGAGGGGATGGTCCACGGCGTGGTGGTCCAGATCACCGCCGCCACCGGCTTGGCCAGCGTACCGACGCCGAAGATGTCGGCGATGCGTTCCGGCTGTGCGCAGGGGAAGGCGACATCGATCGCCGGCGACTGCTTGTCGGCGTACTCGACCTCGGCCTCGGCCAGCGCCGAGCCGCAGTCGAAACACCAGTTCACCGGCTTCAGGCCCTTGAACACGTAGCCGCCCTTGACCATCTCGGCCAGTGCGCGGATCTGGTTGGCCTCGTTGGCGAAGTCCATGGTGCGATACGGATTGTCCCAGTCGCCGAGCACGCCGAGGCGGATGAAATCGGTCTTCTGGCCTTCGATCTGCTCGGCGGCGTAGGCGCGGCACAGCTCGCGCACGCGGTCGGCGGGCAGGTTCTTGCCGTGGGTGACCTCCACCTTGTGTTCGATCGGCAGGCCGTGGCAGTCCCAGCCCGGTACGTAAGGGGCGTCGAAGCCGGCCAGGGTGCGCGAGCGCACGATGATGTCCTTGAGGATCTTGTTCAGTGCGTGGCCGATGTGGATGCTGCCGTTGGCGTAGGGCGGGCCGTCGTGCAGGACGAACTTGGGGCGGCCGGCCGCAGCCTGGCGGATTTTCTGGTAGAGCTTCTTCTGCTGCCATTGGGCGATCCAGCCCGGCTCCCGTTTGGCGAGGTCGCCGCGCATCGGGAAGAGGGTGTCGGGCAGGTTGAGGGTCTTGCGGTAGTCAGCCATGGCGGTCTTCTTTCAGCCTTGGGAGGTGGCGGTGGGGTTCGGATTGGCGGCAAACCAGGCGCGCGCCTGGTCGGCGTCGCGTACGATCTGGGCGGTCAGCGCGTCGAGCGAGGCGTAGCGCACCTGGTCGCGCTGCTTGTGCAGGAAGTGCACACGCAGATGGGCACCGTAGCAGTCCTGCTGCCAGTCGAAAAGATGGACTTCGAGGGTCGGCCGGCCGGCATCGGTCACCGTCGGGCGGACGCCGACGCTGGCCACGCCGCGCACCGGGTGTTCCCCCAGCCCTTCCACGGTGACCGCGTACACGCCGGACAGCGCCGGTTTGCGGTGCTTCATCTGGATGTTGGCGGTGGGATAGCCGAGGGTGCGGCCGAGCTTGTCGCCGTGAATCACGCGCCCGGCAATGCTGTAGGGGCGGCCGAGCAGGCGCGCGGCATGGGCCATGTCGCCTTCGGCGAGCGCCGCGCGCACCGCCGAACTGGAGACCCGCTCGCCCTCGACATCCAGGGTGTGCATGGATTCCACGGTGAAGCCGCGCCGTGCGCCGGCTTCGACGAGCATGGCGAAGTCGCCCTGGCGCCGTGCGCCGAAGCGGAAGTCGTCGCCGATGAAGAGGTGGCGCACGCCCAGACCGCCGAGCAGGATGTCGTCGACGAAGGCCTGCGCGGACTGGGCGGCGAGGCGGGCATCGAAGCGGCACACGTGCACCCGGTCGACGCCGGCGGCGGCCAGCAGCAGCAGCTTTTCGCGCAGGTTGGACAGGCGAGCGGGGGCGTCGGCCGGCGAGAAGAACTCCCGCGGATGCGGCTCGAAGGTCAGCACCACGGCGGGCAATGCCAGCGCGCGGGCCTTGTCGGTGAGCAGCCTGAGCAGGGCCTGATGGCCGCGGTGCACCCCGTCGAAATTGCCGATGGTGAGCACCGATGACTGTGCGGCGTGCGGCGGAACTCCGCGTAAAACCTGCATAACCGCCTGATAAAAAGCGGCAATTATAGCGGCAAAGCGGGCATCGCGGGCAGCGCCGCGCGGTATCAGTCCAGGCTGGCCACGCGGGTGCGGGTGACCGGCGGGTTTTCCTCGAAGTAGCGCTTGATGCCGCGCAGGATGGCGTCGGCCATCTTGTCCTGGTAGGCGTTGTCGTTGAGCCGGCGCTCTTCTTCCGGGTTGCTGATGAAGGCGGTCTCGACCAGCACCGAGGGGATGTCGGGGGCCTTCAGCACCGCGAAGTTGGCCTGTTCGACCTGCGACTTGTGCAGGGTGTTGATGCCGCCCAGTTCGCCCAGTACGGCACGCCCGAGCTTCAGGCTGTCATTGATGGTGGCGGTCTGCGACAGATCGAGCAGGGTGCGCGCGAGATGCCCCTCCTGCTTGGCGAGGTTCACGCCGCCGATCAGGTCGGCGTCGTTCTCCTTCTGCGCCAGCCAGCGCGCCGCCGAGCTGGTTGCGCCGCGCTCGGAGAGTACGAACACCGAACTGCCGCGCGCCTCCGGGCGCACGAAGGCGTCCGCATGGATGGAGACGAAGAGGTCGGCCTGCACGCGGCGCGCACGCGCCACGCGCTGGTAAAGCGGGACGAAATAGTCGCCGTCGCGGGTCAGTACCGCGCGCATGCCGGGGTCCGCGTCGATCTTGCGCTTGAGACGGCGTGCGATCGACAGCGTCACGTTCTTCTCGTAGCTGCCGCGCCGTCCGATGGCGCCCGGATCCTCGCCACCGTGGCCCGGGTCGAGGACCACCGTGTAGATCCGGTCGGCCTGCGGGGCCGGGCGGTTGCCGCTCTGTGGGCGTTGCTGGCTGGCGACGGTGTGCGGCGCCTCCTCGGTGGTGTCGACGCCCGAGGCAGCCTCCATCGGCGAGGATTTCTCGATCAGGGCGAGAAGCGGGTCCACCGGCTTCGCGGGGTAGAGGTCGAGCACCAGGCGGTGGCCGTACTCGCCCACCGGCTGAGGGGTGAACACCTGCGGCTTGATCTCGGTCTTCAACTCCAGCACCACGCGCACCACGCCGGGGCGATTCTGCCCGGCGCGCACCAGGCGGATGAAGGGGTCGCTGTCGAGTACCTTGGAGGGCAGGCTCTGCAGCACGCTGTTCAGTTCCACGCCTTCGAGGTCCACCACCAGGCGCTCGGGATCCTGCAGGGTGAGGTACTTGAAGCGCAGTTCGCTGCGCGCCTCCAGGGTGACGCGGGTGTATTCGGGCGCGGGCCAGACCCGCACCGCCACCAGGCTGGCCATGGCGGCCTGCCCGACCGGGCTGATCAACAGGGTGAGCGAGGCGCCGGCAAATTTCAGCAGCGCGCGCCGGCTCAGTCCGGTGCGCGCGTTGTCGGGGGTCGCCGCAAGGCTTTCGTCAGTTCGGTCAGACATGTCCGTCCCGCCTCCGTCCGCGCCGTCAGATCGGCCTGCCGGCCGCTGCCGGCAAGGGTGAGCGCCAACTCGAGGTCGGGCGGGGCGAGATACGGCAGCGCCTTGTCGGGCCATTCGACCAGGCAGGCGCCCTGTCCGGCGAAGTATTCGTCCAGTCCGGCATCGAGGTATTCTTCGGGTGAATTGAAGCGATAAAAATCAAAGTGATATAAGTCTAATCTAGAAACTACGTAAGGTTCAATCAAGGTGTACGTCGGACTCTTGACATTTCCGCCGTGACCCAGCGCACGCAAAGCGCCGCGCACCAGGGTGGTCTTGCCGGCACCGAGGTCGCCTTCCAGGTAGATCACCAGCCCGGGACGCAGGGCGGTGGCCAGTGCGGCACCCAGCGCGGCGGTGTCGTCTTCGCCGGGCAAGTGCGCTTTGAGGCCGCTGCCGCTATTATCGGCAGGGTGCAGAATCTCGATCATCGGAACCTCTCCGGACAAACGCTCCCCGAAGACGCCGCGCTGGCGTTGAAGCAGCGCATCGTGGCGTGGGGCAGGGAACTGGGTTTCGACGCCATCGGCGTGAGCGGCGTCGATCTCGGCGCATCGGTCGAGCGCGGGCTGACGGCCTGGCTGGAGGCCGGTCATCACGGCGAGATGGATTATATGGCGCGCCACGGCATGAAGCGCGCCCGGCCGGCGGAGTTGCTGCCCGGCACGCTGCGGGTGATCAGCGCGCGCATGAACTACTGGCCGCAGGCGGCCGATGCCGCCGCCAACCTTGCCGATGGCACGCGTGCCTACGTCTCGCGCTACGCCCTGGGGCGCGACTACCACAAGGTGTTGCGCAACCGCCTGCAGAAGCTCGCCGCGCGCATCCACGACGAGCTGCCGCACGGCTACCGGGTGTTCGTCGATTCCGCGCCGGTGCTGGAGGTGGAATGCGCCAGCCGCGCGGCGCTGGGCTGGCGCGGCAAGCACACCCTGCTGCTGGAACGTTCGGCCGGTTCCTGGTTCTTTCTCGGCGAGATCTTTACCGATCTGCCGCTGCCCGAGGATGCGCCGCTGGCCCCGCACTGCGGGCGCTGCACCGCCTGCATCGACGCCTGTCCGACCGGCGCCATCGTCGCCCCCTATCAGGTCGACGCGCGGCGCTGCATCTCCTACCTCACCATCGAGTTGCATGGTCCCATTCCGGAGGCGCTGCGTCCGGCGATCGGCAACCGCATCTACGGTTGCGACGATTGCCAGCTGGTGTGCCCGTGGAACCGATTTGCCGCGCTGTGTGCCGAGCCGGATTTCGCCCCGCGCCAGGGACTGGACCAGGCGACCCTGGTCGAGCTGTTCGGCTGGACTGCGCAACAGTTTGCCGAGCGCACCGCGGGCAGCCCGATCCACCGCATCGGCCACGAGCGCTGGCTGCGCAACATCGCGGTGGCGCTGGGCAACGCGCCGGGCTCGGCGGAGGTCGTCGCGGCGCTGCGCGCGCGGGCGGACGACCCGTCCGCGCTGGTGCGCGAGCATGTCGCGTGGGCGCTCAGCCGTCACGCCGGCGGCGGCTGATAGAATGCCGCCCTTCATTCGCCCGACCAACGGATTCTCATGGATTCCTCCCGCCCGATAGGCGTTTTCGATTCCGGCATTGGCGGGCTGACCGTGGTGCGCGCCCTGATGGAGCGCCTGCCGCTGGAGAGCATCGTCTACTTCGGCGACACCGCACGGGTGCCCTATGGCATCAAGTCGGTGACCACCATCGAACACTTCACCGGGCAGATCGTCGATTACCTGCTCGGTCAGCGGGTGAAGATGCTGATCGTGGCCTGCAACACCATGGCTGCGGTGGCCGCCGATGTGGTCAAGGCGCGCGCCGGCGAGATTCCGGTGCTGGACGTGATCGAAGCCGGTGCGCTTGCCGCGGTGGCCGGCTCAAGCGTGCGCGGGGTGGGCGTGATCGGCACGCCGACCACGATCAACAGCAACGCCTATGCGCGCCGCATGCACCGGCTGGATCCCGCGCTGCGGGTGTACTCGCAGGCCTGCCCGCTGTTCGTGCCGCTGGTGGAGGAGGGCTGGCTGGACCACCCGGTCACCCGTCTGACGGCCCAGGAGTACCTCAAGCCGGTGCTCGCCGAAGAGGTGGACAGCCTGGTGCTGGGCTGCACCCACTACCCCTTGCTCAAGCCACTGCTGAAGGAGGTGGCGGGCGAGCGCGTGCGTCTGGTGGACTCCGCAACCACCACCGCCGAGCTGGCGGCGGCGCGCCTGCATGAACTCGGCATCGCGAGCGACGGGCAGCGTGCGGCGGACTATCGCTACGTGGTCACCGACGTGCCGCTGCGCTTCCAGACCATAGGCGAGCGCTTCCTTGGTCGCTCGCTGGGCCGGGTCGAACGGGTGGAGTGGTAGGGCGAGCGGCCGTGGTGCCTGCGTTCATGCCGCAGGATCGCCGCACCGCATTCGAAGGGCCGGAACGCGGATGCGGGGGCGGCGGTCGCCGGCGCCAGCCGCAGATCTCCGCGTGTGCCATGCGGGCCGTGCGCCGCTCAGGCGGCTACTGCGGCCCGGTGGCGACCGGGCGCGCCGGATCGGCGCACCACTCGCTCCATGAACCGGGGTAGAGGCGCGAACCGGCCAGGCCGGCCACCTCCATCGCCAGCTGGTTGTGGCAGGCGGTCACGCCGGAGCCGCACTGGTGCACCACCCGGTGCGGGTCGCGCCCTCGCAGCACGGCGGCAAACTCCTCGCGCAGCACCGAGGCCTGCTTGAAGCGGCCGCCGGCGTCCAGGTTGTCCTTGAAGAAGCGGTTGGTCGCGCCGGGAATGTGGCCGGCGACCGGGTCGAGGTTCTCGTTCTCGCCGCGAAAGCGGTCCGGGCTGCGCGCATCGAGCAGCGCCATGTCGGCCTTGCCCAGGTGCTGCTCGACGTAGGCGGCATCCACCGCGCCGGGTTGCAGGCGCGCCTCGAAGCGTGCCGGAACGGCGCGCGGCAGTTCGCTGGTGAGCACCTTGGCGGCGGCGCACCAGGCCTGAAAGCCACCGTCGAGCACCGCCACCGGGCGATGTCCCAGCCAGCGCAGCAACCACCACAAGCGGGCGGCGAACATGCCGCCGGCGTCGTCGTAGGCCACCACCTGGGTGTTCTCGCCCACCCCGCAGGCGCCCAGGCGGTGCGCCAGGCGGTCCGGGTCGGGCAGCGGATGGCGGCCGTTGGTGCCGCTGCGCGGGCCCGACAGATCCTCGTCCAGATGCAGGAACCAGGCGCCGGGCAGGTGGCCGCGCGCGTAGGCTTCGCGGCCGAACGCGGGATTGGCCAGATCGTGCCGGCAGTCGATCAGGCACCAGTCCGCCGCGCCGAGGTGGCGCGCCAGTTCGTTGGCGTCGATCAGCGTGGTGTAGGCCGTGCTCACTGCGCCGCTTCCTCCGCTTCGGCCAGCCACGAACGGGCCTCCGCCTCATCCTGGAAGACCAGCACGTCGGCATCGACGAAGATCTGCGTCAGCCAGGCGCTCCAGGTCAGCCACTGGTCCTCGGTGAGCACCGCGATACGGCCGAAGTCGTGGGCGTGGCGGCGCGAGAACTTGATCTCCTCCCAGGCCACGTCGAGGGTGAAGCCGGCCATCTCGCGCAGGTCGAAGAGCAGGTTCACCGGGCCTTCGAACTTGATCTTGTAATTGACCAGTTCCTCGAATTCCTTGTAATCGGCCAGGGTGAATTCGCCGAACACGGCGAGGGCGACGAGCTTGGGGCCGTGGTCGATGGTGATCATGGCAGCCTCCGGATGGCAGGTGGGTCGTGCGGACTACTATAGCCCTCGGCGCCGGGCGGTTCAATTGGCGCACCGCCGCGCAGCGGCGCGCCGTGGCGCGTGGCCAGGCCGGTCAGCACGCCGCTGGCGACGATCAGCGCGATCGCCGCCCATCCGGCCGGCGGGACGTGTTCGTCCCACAGCAGCATGCCGAACAGGCTGGAGAAGATCACCGTGGTGTAGGCCAGCGAGGCCGACACCATGGTCCGGCCGTAGCGGTAGGCGCGCGTCATTGCCAGCTGCGCGGTGGCGCCGAACAGGCCGATGCCGCCGAGCACCAGCGCACCCTGCAGGTCGATCGCGTGAAAGCCGCCGCCGGCGGCCAGCCAGGGCAGGCCGAGTACGCCGGTGATGGCGGAGAACCAGAACACCGTGCGGGCCTCGGGCTCGCCGGCGCGCCCCAGTTCGCGCACGCTGATGTAGGCCAGGCTGGCGACCACCCCGGCGCCCAGACCGACCACCGCACCGAACCACTGATCGCTCTGCAGGGTGGGGCGCAGCAGCAGTACGATGCCGGCAAGACCGAGTCCCACCGAGCCGATCACCGGCCAGCGCAGGCGTTCGCCGAACCACAGCGCGAGCAGCAGGGCGACGAAGATCGGCGAGGTGTAGGACAGGGTGACCGCGGTGGCCAGCGGCAGCAGGCCGATCGCCACGAAGTAGCACATCAGCGCCACCGAACCGGCCAGTGCGCGCGACAGCTGCAGGCGCCACAGCGGGGTCGCCAGGCGTACGCCCTGCGCGCGCGCGACCAGGCCGATCAGCAGCACGCCCAGCAGGCCGCGCCAGAACACCATCTCGCCGGCCGAGAAACTTGCGCTGCCAAGCTTGACGCACACCCCCATGCAGGCGAACAGCAGACTGGCGACGATCATCCACAACGAGGGCATGGTGCGACGGGCAATGCGGCGGGGCCCACATCATAGCCGCTGGACGCCGCCCCCCGGTGGATCATGCGGCGCGTTTCGCGTAGGCTGGCGTCATCCGGGCGTACCGCCCGTTGCCGAGGGAGGCGAGCGCATGCGCTATCTGCTGGCCCTGGATCAGGGCACCACCAGTTCCCGCGCGATGGTGTTCGATGCCGACGGACAGGTCCGCGGCGTCGCCCAGCGCGAATTCGCCCAGCACTACCCGCATCCCGGCTGGGTGGAGCACGATCCGCACGAGATCCTCGACACCCAGCTGCACTGCGCGCGCGCCGCGCTGGCCAAGGCAGGCATCGACGCCGCCGCGCTGGCCGGGCTGGGGAGCCCCAACCAGCGCGAAACCACGGTGCTGTGGGAACGAGCCAGCGGCCGCGCGCTGGCGCCGGCCATCGTCTGGCAGGATCGCCGTACCGCCGCCGCCTGCGACCGGCTGCGCGCCGCCGGGTTGGCCGGCGCGGTGCATGCGAAGACCGGCCTGGAGCTCGATCCCTATTTCTCCGCCACCAAGCTCGCCTGGCTGCTCGACCACCTGCCGGGCGCGCGCGCGCGTGCCGAGGCCGGCGAGCTGGCCTTCGGCACCATCGACAGCTGGCTGGTGTGGCATCTGAGCGGCGGGCGCCTGCACGTCACGGACTGCGGCAACGCCTCGCGCACCATGCTGTACAACCTGCACGAGGGCGACTGGGATGGCGAGCTGTGCGAGGCGCTCGCCATCCCGCAGGCGGTGTTGCCGCGCGTGGTCGACAGCATCGGGGTGTGTGGCGAAACCGATCCCGCGCTGCTCGGTGCGGCCGTGCCCATCGCCGGCATCGGCGGCGACCAGCAGGCCGCCACCTTCGGCCAGGCCTGCTTTGCCCCGGGGATGGCGAAGAATACCTACGGCACCGGCTGCTTCCTGCTGATGAACACCGGTGCCGCCCCGGTCGGTTCGCACAACCGCCTGCTCAGCACCGTGGGCTGGCGCGGGCGCGGCCTGTCGGCCTTTGCGCTGGAGGGCAGCATCTTCATGGGCGGTGCGATCATCCAGTGGCTGCGCGACGGTCTCGGCCTGATCCGCAGGTCGGCCGAGGTCGAGGCGCTCGCCGCGAGCGTGCCGGACAGCGGCGGCGTAGTGCTGGTGCCGGCATTCACCGGGCTCGGCGCACCCTGGTGGGATGCCTACGCACGCGGCGCCTTGCTGGGCATGACGCGCGGCAGCGGTGCGGCGCAGATCGCGCGCGCCGCGCTGGAGGCGATCGCCCTGCAGACCCTCGATCTGGTCGAGGCGATGCGGGCCGACGGGGCCGCCCCACTGGTGGAACTGCGGGTCGATGGCGGGGCGGCGGCCAACGACCTGCTGATGCAGATCCAGGCCGATCTGCTGGGCGTGCCGGTGGTGCGCCCGCGCATGCTGGAAACCACCGCACTGGGTGCGGCCTGGATGGCAGGACTGGGGAGCGGGGTATGGAGCGGGCCGCAGGAACTGGCCGCGCAGTGGCAGGAGGCCGGGCGTTTCGAGCCGCGGCAGGACGCTGCCTGGCGCGCTGCGCTGGTCGACCGCTGGCACCGCGGCATCGAGCGCGCCCGCGGCTGGGCGCTCGACGAAGCCGGGTCCGCATGATGCAGGACGATCTGTCGCGCCAGGCCCTGCAGGCCCGTCTGGCCGAGCCGCGTACCTGGGACGTGGTGGTGATCGGTGGCGGCTCCACCGGGCTGGGCTGCGCGGTGGATGCGGCGGCGCGCGGCTACTCGACCCTGTTGCTGGAGGCACAGGACTTCGCCAAGGGCACCAGCTCGCGCGCCACCAAGCTGATCCACGGCGGGGTGCGCTACCTGGCCCAGGGCAGGCTGCCGCTGGTGCGCGAGGCACTGGCCGAACGCGCCCTGCTGCTGGCCAATGCCCCGCATCTGGTGCAGCGCCAGCGCTTCGTCGTGCCGGCCTACCACTGGCACGAGAAACCCCTGCTCGGCATCGGCCTGACCCTCTACGACCTGCTCGCCGGCGCGCACGGCGTGGGGCGTTCGCGCCTGCTCGATGCGGCGCGCACCGTGGCCGCGCTGCCCACCGTCAATCCGCGCGGCCTGCGTGGCGGCATTGCCTACTGGGATGCGCGCTTCGACGATGCGCGCCTTGCGGTGGCGCTGATGCGCACCCTGTTCGACCTCGGCGGCCTGGCACTCAACCATGCCCCGGTGCGCGGCCTGCTGCTCGACCAGGGCAAGGTCGTCGGCGTACGGGTGGGCGATGCCGAGAGCGGGGCGGAGCGGCGGATCGCCGCGCGCGTGGTGATCAACGCCACCGGGGTGTGGGCCGACAGCGTGCGGCGCTGGGAGCGCCCGCATGCCGCGGCCCTGCTGCGCCCCAGCCAGGGCGTGCATCTGGTGGTGGGGCGGCACTTCCTGCCCGGCGACGATGCCTTGCTGGTACCGCGGACGCGCGACGGCCGGGTGCTGTTCGCCATTCCCTGGCAGGGACGGGTGCTGCTCGGCACCACGGACACGCCGCGTCCCGACCTGCCGCTCGAACCGGCGCCGCTGGCCGGCGAGGTTGACTTCATCCTGGAGACGGCGGCGCGCTATCTGCTGCAGCCCCCCACCCGCGCCGACGTGCTCAGCGTCTTCGTCGGCCTGCGCCCGCTGATCGGCGCAGGCGATGCTTCGCCCACCCGCAGCCTGTCGCGCGAGCACATGATCGAGGTCTCTCCGGGCGGTCTGGTCAGCATTACCGGGGGCAAATGGACCACCTACCGGCGGATGGGGGCGGACGCGGTGGACACGGCGCGTTCGGTGGCCGGCCTGCCGGTACGCGCCGAGGCCACCGCTGCGCTGCGCCTGCACGGCGCTACCGCCGGCCCCTGTGCCGACCCCTACGGCAGCGAGCGTGCGCAGGTCGACGACCTGCCCGGTGCCGGACGCCCGGTGCTCGACGGGCTGGCGCTGAGCGAGGCGGAAGTGCGCTTTGCGGCGCGCTGCGAACTGGCGCGCGAGGTCGAGGATGTGCTGGCGCGCCGCAACCGCGCGCTGTTCTGCGATGCCGCACTGGCCGCTGCCGCGGCGCCGCGGGTGGCCGAACTGCTGGCCGGGGAGCTGGGGCGCGATGCCGCCTGGGTGGCCGCCCAGGTGGCCGCCTTCCGCACGCTGGCCGCGGGCTACCTGCCCGATTCCTGAACGGCGGCTCAGGCGCCGATGCCGCTGCCATCCCTGGGCAGGCTCACCAAGGCCTGCAGGCCGCCGGCGGGGTGGTTCGCCAGGTGGACGTCGCCGCCCTGCGCGCGCAGCAGGTTGCGGGCGATGGCCAGGCCGAGCCCGGTGCCGCCGGTTTCGCGGTTGCGCGAGGCTTCGGTGCGGTAGAAGGGCTCGAACACCTTCTCCAGTTCGGCCTCGGGCAGCCCGGGGCCGTGGTCGCGGATGCACAGGGCGATGCGCTGCGCGTCCTCGCTCAGCGTGATGTCCACCCGTTCGCCGAACTTGATCCCGTATTCGATCAGATTCCACAGCGCGCGGCGCAGGGCGCCCGGACGTGCCGGGCAGGGGGCCGAGGCCTGGCCGCTCAGGCTGACCGTCCAGCCCATGTCGGCGGCGTCGCCGCGCAAGGCCTCCAGCAGGCCGTTCAGGTCCACCGGCTGGGCGGGGGGCGCCGCGTCCATGCTGCGCGCGTAGTCCAGCCCCTCGCGCACCAGCGCCTGCATGGCGTCTAGGTCGGACTGGAAGCGGGCGCGCAGGGGTTCGTCGTCGAGCAACTCGGCACGCAGGCGCAGACGGGTGATCGGGGTCTGCAGGTCGTGCGAGATGGCGGCCAGGATGCGGGTGCGTTCGGCCACGTGCTCGCGCACCCGCAACTGCATCTGGTTGAAGGCGGCCGCAGCCTGCGCGACCTCGGTCGGGCCGCCGGTGTCGAGCGGTGCGGCGCGCTCCGGCTCCTCGCCCAGCCGGCGGGCGGCCTCCGCCATGCGTGACAGCGGACGGGTGGCAATGCGTACCGCCAGCCAGGTCAGCAGGGTCACGCCGCCCACCAGGGCGAGCAGCGCGGCGAGCAGGCGTCCCGGCGGCGGCGCGGGAAAGCCCGGTGCGGCGGGGATGCCCGGCAGGCGCACGTGCAGCGGACTGCCGTCGGCGAGACTGACGCTGACCAGCAGTGCGCCATGCGGCCCGTCGCCGCGCTGGTGCAGATGGAGGCTGATGCTGCGCTCCGCCATGGCGGCGCGCAGCGCTGCTGCCAGCGGGTGGCCGGCCGGCTGCGGGCGCAGGTGTTCGGCCGGCGGCAGGCGCAGCGACAGGCGCAGGCGCCGCCTGCCCAACTCTTCGATCCAGCGCTCGCGTTCGTAGGGACTGAGGCGGTCGAGCACCTCCGCGGTGGCGGCGATCTCCTGGGCGATGCCCTCGTACATGGCGCTGCGCCCGACCCGGTCACGTTCGCCGACGAACAGCGCGAAGCTGGCGCTCAGCACCAGGGCGATGCCGACCAACCAGATCAGCATCAGGCGGGCGAACAGGCTGTGCGGCATGCCCAGCCTCATCGCGCGGCCTCTGCGCGACCCACGGCACTGACTTCGCAGGCCAGCACGTAGCCTTCGTTGCGCACGGTCTTGATGATCGCCGGCTCGCGCGCGTTGTCGCCCAGGCGCTGGCGCAGGCGGCTCACCAGCAGGTCGATCGAGCGGTCGAACACGTCGGCCTCGCGCCCCTGGGTGAGCTCCATCAGCTGATCGCGGCTGAGCACCCGCTGCGGATGGGCGAGGAACACGCCGAGCATGCGGTACTCCGCGCCGGACAGCGGCACCACCGTGCCGGCCGCGTCGATCAGGTGGCGGTTCACCGTGTCCAGGCGCCAGTGCGCAAAGTGCAGTTCGCGCGCATGGGCGGGCGGGGCGGCGTCCAGGTTGGGCGGCAGCGCCCGTGCGCGGCGCAGGATGGCGCGGATGCGCGCATACAGCTCGCGCGGCACGAAGGGCTTCGGCAGGTAGTCGTCGGCGCCCATCTCCAGGCCGAGGATGCGGTCCATGTCCTCGCCGCGCGCAGTCAGCATCAGGATCGGGATGTTTGCCTGCGGACCGCCGGCCGCGCGCAGGTTGCGGCACAGGGTCAGGCCGTCCTCGCCGGGCATCATCACGTCGAGCACGATCAGGTCGACGCGGTGACGCTCCAGCGCGCCCTTCATCTCGCGTCCATCGGCCGCGGTGGTGCAGCGCAGGCCCTGCTTCTCCAGGTAGTCGGCGAGCAGGCCGCGGATCTCCCGGTCGTCGTCTACGATCAGCACATGGTCTTGCTGGTTGCTCATCTTGCGTTCTCCTTGGGCGGCATCTTAAGCCGGACGGCGCGGCGATTTGTATCGCAGCGTATCCCCGTGGTGCGCTGAGACATCAGGCTGCAAAGCGGCTGCCGGCAGACAAACGGCGCTTACATCGCGATGCTCAAATGGCTCCGTCGCCCGAACAGACGGGCGCAACCGGACAACAACCCCGAAGGAGCATGATCATGAAAACCTGGATGAAGACCACCCTGGCCGCATCGCTGATCGCCATGAGCGGCCTGGGGGCGAGCGCGGCACTGGCGCGTGGCGGCGATTGCGGCTTCGGCCCGCAGGGCGGCAAGGCCGGCTGGCAGCGCATGGCGCCCGAGCAGATGCAGGCGCGCATGAGCGAGCGCGCCGACCTGCATCTGGCGCGCCTTGAACTCGCGCTGGCGCTGACCCCGCAGCAGCAGCCGGCGTGGAATGCGTTCAAGGGCGCGATGACCGAGCGTACCGCACGCATGGCGGCGGAAATGGCCAGGCGCACGCAGCAGGAGGCGCCGAAGACCGCCATCGAACGCATGCAGCGCATGGAAGAGATGAGCACGCTACGCCAGGCCGAGATGGCCGAGGCCCGCAAGGCCGTCGAAGGCTTCTACGGTACGCTCTCCGACGCGCAGAAGAAGGTGTTCGATGCCGATTTCGCCGCCTTCGGCAGCAAGGGTGGACACCGCATGGGGCCGGGGCGTGAGGGCGCGCCGCGTGACGGTGCGCGGATGGGGCCGGGCCGCGGCTGATTCAGCGGGGCGGACCGCATGAAGAAAGGCCACCGCAAGCGGTGGCCTTTCTGTGCTGCGTGCGCGGTGCCGGCCCTTGCCGACACCGTTGCACTGCGCCTTCTTAGTGGAACTGCTCTTCTTCGGTGGAGCCGGTGAGGGCCTTCACGCTGGAGGAGCCGCCCTGGATCACGGTGGTGACTTCGTCGAAGTAACCGGTGCCGACTTCCTGCTGGTGCGAAACGAAGGTGTAACCCTGTTCGCGCGCAGCGAATTCCGGCTCCTGAACCATCTCGACGTAGTGCTTCATGCCTTCGCCGCGAGCGTAGGCGTGGGCGAACTTGAAGGTGTTGTACCAGTTGACGTGGATACCAGCCAGAGTGATGAACTGGTACTTGTAGCCCAGCGCCGACAGTTCTTCCTGGAAGGAAGCGATCTGCGAGTCGTTGAGGTTCTTCTTCCAGTTGAAGGACGGCGAGCAGTTGTAGGACAGCAGCTTGCCCGGGCAGGCGGCCAACA
>JAUVWV010000397.1 GCA_030603925.1 Thauera sp.
CGCAGGCCGAGGCGCACGGCATAGCACGCCGCCGCGCCGCCGCCGAGCATGCACTCGCCATCCTGCTCGGCAAGCCGCCGGCCGCTTTCGACTTCGCCCCGCAGCCGCTCGCCCGCGTGGCGGTGGAGGTGCCGCCCGGTCTGCCCTCCGCGCTACTCGAACGCCGCCCCGACATCGCCGCCGCCGAGCGCGCGATGGCCGCGGCCAACGCGCGCATCGGCATCGCCCGCGCGGCCTTCTTCCCGCGCCTGACGCTGACCGGCGCGCTGGGCTACGAGTCGGCCGAGCTTGGCGACCTGTTCCGCTGGTCCAGCCGCAGCTTCCTGCTCGGCCCGCTGGCGGGCACCGTTCTGTCGCTGCCGATCTTCGACGGTGGCCGGCGCGACGCGGAGCTTGCGCGCAGCCGCGCCGCCTACGAAGAAGACGTGGCGCGCTATCGCCAGACCGTGCTGGAAGCCTTCCGCGAAGTGGAGGACGGCCTCTCGGCATTGCGCACCCTGGCCGCCCAGACCCGCGCACAGGACGAAGCGCTGGCCGCCGCCGAACGCGCCGCCCGCCTGTCGCAGCTGCAGTACCGCGAAGGCGCCACCAGCTACTTCGAAGTCATCGACGCCGACCGCAGCGTGCTGCAGCAGCGGCGCGCGGCGGTGCAGCTCGACGGCGAACGCGCACGCACCGCAGTGGCGCTGATCCGTGCGCTGGGCGGCGGCTGGGGCGAGACGCCGGCACCGGGCGAGGCCAGCGGGCCGGCGCAGGTCGCACGGCGCGACTGAGCCGCGCACCCGTAGGAGCGGCCTTGGCCGCGATGCGACCTATGGGAAAGCATGCGCTGCATCGCGGGCAAGCCCGCTCCTACCATCCGACGGGGCGCTTCTTGCGCCTCGCATGGTCCAAGCCGTAACACAGGGGGCGGGCACCCCCCCGCGTCCATCGCATCGACACGGAGGATCGCCATGCACACGATCACCACGCCACGGCTGGGGCTGGGCCAGCGATCAGGAGTTCGAACTCAGCGGCACCGTCACCGAGGTACGCCTGGGCAATCCGCACGGCGAGCTCACTCTGGACGTCGACGGCCAGAGCTGGGTGGTGGAAGTCGGCCAGCCATGGCGCAACCGCCGCGCCGGGCTCGACGACGAACTGCTGCAGGTGGGCACCCGCATCACCACCCACGGCCACCGCGCCACCGATCCGGCGCACCGGTTGATCAAGGCCGAGCGCCTCGTCATCGACGGCAAGGACTACGTGCTCTACCCGGACCGGGAATCCTGATCGGCCCGCGGCGCCAAGGCGTCCGGAAGGCGCGTCGATGGAGGCACGGATATTCGGCCTCGAAGCCAGCGCGCTCGCCCGCGCGCTGAGCGAGTCGCTGTGGGTGTACCCGACGGTCAACGCCGGGCACCTGCTCGGCATCGCGCTGCTGGTCGGCGCCATCGTGCCGGTGGACCTGCGCCTGCTGGGCGCCTGGCGCGCGGTGCCGCTGGCGCCCTTCTGCCAGGTGCTGGTGCGCAGCGCGGCGGCCGGCCTGGCGCTTGCGGTGGTCTGCGGCGCACTGCTGCTCATCACCCGCGCCAGCGAATACGCCGCCTCCGGGCTGTTCCTCGCCAAGATGGCGATCGTCGCGCTGACTACCACCAACGCGCTGGCGCTGCGTCTGGCGGGCTTCGACGAGCTGCTGCGCGGCTCAGGCCTGGAAGCCCTCGCCGGTGGCAAAGAAATGTCCGCCGGCACGGTAGTGAATGGTGCGCTGCGCCTCGTCGACAAAGCGCCAGCGTCCATTGGCGAACACCGCCGGATCGGCCCAGGCGGCGACCACCTCGGCA
>JAUVWV010000015.1 GCA_030603925.1 Thauera sp.
CACTCCGCAAACCATACGGCGTACAGAATTCACCTCAACGTGCTTCGTTTCCAACGGTTGCCTCCTTGCGTACGAGGGGTCAGTTCCTCGTGTCGCCAGGGGGTCAATTTACGGTGTCGCCTGACACCTTTGTGACCAGGGCATCGGTCCGGACATCCGGCAACGGCGTTTATCAGACATCGGTGCGTCGTAATCCCTTTGTGACCAGGGCATCGGTCCGGACGCCGCCGTCACCAATTCCAACTTCGGCGTTTGTCGTAATCCCTTTGTGACCAGGGCATCGGTCCGGACTCACGACCTTGCCAAAATCGGACTGCATGATGTCGTAATCCCTTTGTGACCAGGGCATCGGTCCGGACAGTCCTTCACAACGAAGCCCCCAGCGAAAAAGGTCGTAATCCCTTTGTGACCAGGGCATCGGTCCGGACTTCGAGAAGCATGCCCAGATCATCGCAGCGGGGTCGTAATCCCTTTGTGACCAGGGCATCGGTCCGGACCTAATAGCCTCTAAGCTTTAACATTAGATTGCGTCGTAATCCCTTTGTGACCAGGGCATCGGTCCGGACAAAATCTTGCGAGCGGCTAACGCACGGCCTGAGGTCGTAATCCCTTTGTGACCAGGGCATCGGTCCGGACATCTGGAACAAGGTCATGACCGCAGAGGGGTGGGTCGTAATCCCTTTGTGACCAGGGCATCGGTCCGGCCGTACCCGTCGCGCAGTGGCCGTTAAAGCAGAGGGTCGTAATCCCTTTGTGACCAGGGCATCGGTCCGGACGCTTTGGACGAAGACCCTGATCTTCGCGACGTGTCGTAATCCCTTTGTGACCAGGGCATCGGTCCGGACGTAGGACTTTTGCACGGTCTATGGATGCTAAGGTGTCGTAATCCCTTTGTGACCAGGGCATCGGTCCGGACTGCAGGAAGCGCTGATTGCGTGCAGCTACTACGTCGTAATCCCTTTGTGACCAGGGCATCGGTCCGGACGCCGAAATGCGCAAGGTCCGCTGGGATAAAAGTCGTAATCCCTTTGTGACCAGGGCATCGGTCCGGACCCTTTATCTGTATTAGTAATAGAAACTTTTTCGTCGTAATCCCTTTGTGACCAGGGCATCGGTCCGGACCGCTTTTCTCAAAAAACCACTTTCATTCAAAACTTTGGAAAGGAGATTCCCAAAGACCTATAAAAATATGGAGCGGATTGTTAAAGAAGCTTCAGATGGGTGGAACAGCTGCAGTTTAGCAGTGCCCCGTGGCTTCGAGGAGTGTTTGCAGTGATGGCGACACGTCGGACAGGAGCATGGTTTCTCCCGGAATACTGCCGCGCCCGAGGGTAATGATCTGCAAGGGCTTCGGCAGCAGATAAGCCCGAACGTCATCTTCATCAAGGTCGATACGGGTCTCGATGGCGGCCATGAGTTGACCCATGTGGGCGGGGCTTCCTTCGAAGTGGAACACCGAGTACTGGATCGGCATCGCATGCTTGACGAGAAAGCGGTGCAGCTTGCAAAGACGCCGGGGATTAGCAATGTCATAGGCGATCAGCCAGCTGCGCGGTGCGTTCAACGCCATGCGTCCACCTCACGACAGACATGCCGGCGCAAGTCCCCGATGTGCTCAAGCAGGCGCCCCTCGTGCAGATGCGCCCATGACTCGAAGACGCGCGTCAGCAACTGCGGCGGTTCGGCAGTGCCGGCTAGCGAGCCTGCATCGAAATTCAGCTCCGCCCACAACAGCCCGGACAACTCGGCCGCCAGGTCTAGCGTGCCCCCGTCGAAGCCGAAGTATCGGCTCTGCAAACCGATCTTGTGCAAACGATCGACCGCGAGCGCCAGGCAAAACGATTCACCCATGGGCTCGAACACCTCGGGAAAATCACCGTGATGCACATACGCGCGCTTACGCTCAGCGAAAATAGCGGCAGACAGCACCTTGCCCGCTTCCGCCTGGCGCTTGACCGATGTGATCAGGGTCTCGAGCCGACGGCGTGCCCGCCAGTTGTTGAACCGCTTCGTCCAGTCCGGCAGCTCGAGATAGGTTTCTATCAGCGTGCCGATGCTCTCCGGCTTGGTAAAGCGAGGCTGGGTGTTGCCCAGCGCGCGGCCATGCCCATCCACCCAGGTGATGGTCACCCCGTCGGCAAAGCAGGTTGCGAGCGCCTTTCCGGACCACGTCACCTTGCTTCCACAAACGATACGGGTAATTCGGGTCAAGGGGAATCGTTGAACAGGCGCACCGATTCGCCTGACCACCAGCGCCCCGCTTACCGCATCACATCCGATCTCGGCATCCGCGAGCAGATACAAGGGCTTGCGGGACGGCATACCCAAGGTGTGCTGGCACGAAGCCTGCTGTGGATGGGAATGCGTAGTCGCAGACATGGTCAGAAGACCTCGTAATCATCGTCGAAATGAACAAGCTCGGGTTCGCCCTGGGCGCGCAAAGAAGCGGCCAGATGCGAACAGCGACGGCGCAGCCAGCGCTGAGGCACTCCAACAAACCTCGCCCACTCGGCATAGAAATGGCTCCGCCCCGCCTTGCCGAGTAGACACGCCCCCTTCGCCTTGTCCTGACTGAAATGCTCTGGACGCAGGGTCTCGTTACGGAACAACTGCCAGATCCATTCGTCGGCCAGCGGCCGCAGGGGTTCGATCAGGTCGCAGGCGAGCGATTCCCGGCCGAATGCGGGCCGGTGGTAGAACCCGAGCAAGGGGTCCAGACCGGCAACATGAGCCGACCGCACCGCCTCGAAATGCAGCAAGGTGTAAGCCAGCGACAGACAGGCGTTGACCGGATCATGGGGCGGGCGACGGTTGCGACCGGAGAATGCGAGGGTCGGTGCAAACAACGAACAGAACCCGCCAAAGTAGGCCCGAGCGGCGCTGCCCTCCAGACCACGCATTCTCGGGGGTCCGGCCAATTCATCGTGCGTGGCTTCATGCAGTGCCTGGGCGATCCCGACCCGCGCATCATGCAAGGCCTTGCGTGAATCCGGCCGACGCGCTTCGGCGGCCTTGATCAGCCGATGTTGCCTGTGCAGTTTGGCCACGACAAGCTGTCGCGCCCAGGTGGTACAAAAATCATGGTCGAACACCCGCTGCGCCTGCGCAAGCCGGATGGCGGCGTCGTTGTGCGCCGGTCCGAGCACGATGGCAACCTGGCGGCTCATGCGCGGACTCAACAGCAGGGTGGCCACACCGGCCTCAGCGAGTTTGATCAGCACCCCGGTGTCGATACGGGTTCGTGAGCCCTGGATCACCAACCGATCGATCAGCTTGATCGGCACGGTGCCGCTGCGGGTGCCGTTCTCATATAGCGCGAGCGCGCCGTCGGCGTGGCGTACTTCAAGATCGGATCGATCGAGCAACAGCATGGCCATGGCATCACCCCACGTAAAAGTAATCCGGATCGACCGGTTTCGCCGCCCGGCCAAGGGCATAGGTACGGGCGCGCGGATCGAGCCGTAGCAGAAAGAATCGGTCGTCGTCTTCGTCGAGCAGCAAGGACATGTCATACACCAGCTCGCGGCGCTCGGACGGGGTCAGAAAGACCTCATGGACCGATTTCTGGCCGCCGGTGGCGTAGCCACGGACCAGCGCGAGCGCGGCCGCCAGCCTGCTCGGCGATGCCACGTCATAGGCAGCCAGGTAGAGATCCCGCTCGGCCATTGTTCTGCTCCGTCTGTGGATGGGAGCAGTGTGCGCGCCGAACGCACTACAAGGGGCGGATCACAAGCTTGCCGCTTGCTCAGCGGTGCAGGCTGTAGCCGCCCAGGCCCATGGTGGTGTTCTTGCCGACATGCAGCCACTGCCCCAGCCACAGCCAAGGGTAAAGCGGTGCGAGATCGCCTTCGAGCGACCAGGTGCCGACGACACCCCCCAGGGTCATCTCTTGCCTCTGGCGGCTCGAGTAGCGAGACCAGTCCAGCCAGCGCAGAGTGGGCTGATGCGCCAGGCCCTCGGCGAGGAGGACCAGGGCATGCACATCTTCAACAAAATTGCGCTGCCCAGCGTGAAACTCCGCGAGCAGCGTAATGCGGCGCAGCAGGTCGGCAATGAACTTGCGCGGGACGAGTTCATGCTGTCGCAGTGCGCGACCCTGGGTCTGCAGGCGCATCGGAGTATAAATGCGTATGTCCAGGCGATTGATCTCACCCCCCGGCAAGCTTGCGGACTGAAGGAATGCGGGATGGGGCAATATCCTGGCATCGCCCTGCCGCCAGACGGTAACCTGATCGGGTACTGATCCCCCCTCACCGCCCTGCCATTCGATCGACTCCAGGGCACCCCGCGCACGCTCCCGGCCAAGCCCTTCTTCCATGGCGCGCTGCAGCGCCTGGCTCACCAAGGACAGGTGGGTGAGCGCACGCCCGATGAGCACTATCGAGAACTGCAACACGTCACCCGCCGGTATGAGTCGCACACCCCGCTCGGGGGGTTCGATCACATAAGGATTGGGCACATGACTGAAACGCTGCATGGCGTGCTCGGCGGGCGCAGGCGTCTCGAAAATCGCTGGATAGGGACAAGTGCCGATCATGGGGCAGCCTTGACAACTCTTCTCCCCCGTCATGCACGACACCCGCCGCAACGCAGACCCGAACTGCCCGCGCAACAACGAGCCGGCAAACTCCGGGAGACGCAAGGGCGCGTGCATCCGGACGGTGAAGCGGTAACGGGCGACGGGGAATGATGAGAGCATTGGCAAGGGGAGATTAGCGTGTATCGAACCTGGTGGTCATGATTGGAAGATAGTGGGCTGTGGCGCATCATCAACAAACGGGTTGATGAGCTTAAGCCCGCCGTCGATGACCTGCCCATGCTGCATGTCTTCGGACAGCAGTGTTTCGCATCCAGCCTGAAGGGCTGCTGCGACAATCATCGCGTCCCACCAGGAAAAATCGTAACGGGACTGTAGTGCCCAAGCGTTGGTCATCAACTCCGCATCCGGAGCGATCGGCGCCCATGCCTGGAGTGCCCGCACATCTGCCTGTGCCGCAGCGACATCAAGGCCCAATTTTCGGGGATGTGTTGCCACAGCGTAGAACTCGATCAAGACTTGCCAGGACAAGCGTCCGCTACGCTGGCGCGCAAGTTCGGCGATCCATGACATCGCTATATGCTGTTTCCGAGTATCACGAAGATCACGGGCATAAGCGAGGATGTTCGTGTCAATGAAGACGAGGCTCACTTGAGCACCGTGCGATCGTAAAGTTGCTCTCGCTTAGGCCAGGCGCGCCCATCCTCACGTGAGGGGGGATCGAGGTAGGCACTGCGGGAGAAGAAGTCGGACATCGCGCGTTCGTATGCATCGTCTGAGCCAAATTTTTCCTTGATGATCTCGCCAACAAAGCGCGACACGCTGATGTTGCGTGTCGCCGCCTCGACACGCAGTCGCTGAAGTGTGGCTTCGTCGGCGGTTATGGTGAGATTGGGCATGGTCACCTCCTGATGCGTCGATTACACGAACTTAGTGTAGCACTGGACTTGTGAATTTCGAATCCCAAGGCTTTCCTTGTTAAAGGGCTTGCCTAACGCGAAACCCGAGCCATTCCCCCAATCACGCGGGCAATGACATTTGTAAAGCACTGGCAGTGGGTTCGCGGATGTTCATTATCCTCAGACCTGTAGCTCACAGAGCCCGATACGTAAGCTTGCGATAATCCACTTACCCATCCCATGCAGGTATAGTGCTCAAAACCATATGAGTATCCCAATCGATTGCAAAGCCGAAACTATGCAAATGCCAGCGGCACTGAGAAAAAAATGATCAAGCAAACCTATCAGTTGCAACTCATCACCCCGGCCTTTCTCGGCGACGCCGAGCAGAAGGGCGTGTGGCGCACACCGCCGCTCAAGGCGCTGATCCGCGAGTGGTGGCGGGTGGCGGTGGCGGCAGATTGCGGCTACGACGCAAGCCGGCTCAAGACCCGCGAAAAAACGCTGTTTGGCACCGCTGCGGATGACCCGCGCGAAGGCAACCAAAAAAGTCGCGTACGCCTGGCGCTCGCGCATTGGCACTCGGGCAAGCTCACCGACTGGGGCAAGGTCAATCCGGGCATGAACGGCAAACCCGGACAGGACCCAAAGGTAAAGCATGATGAAGTCGACTTCGCTGGCGGGATGGTCGGTAGCCAGTTGTATCTGGGTTACGGTCCCTTGCTGCTCGAGAAGGGCAATCCGAACACAAAGTTGAAGAAGAACGCCGCCCTGCAGGATGGCGAGTACAACACGCTCAAACTCGCCCTCCCCGACGACGAAAGCGAAACATTCCAGCGCGCGATCACGCTCGCCGACTGGTTCGGCACCGTTGGCGGCCGCAGTCGCAACGGCTGGGGCTCGCTGCTGTGGACGGCCGAGGGGGAAACCCCCGGACTTGTGGCCCTGTCGAACGCCTCACTTCAGCAGCATGAGTGCATCCGACCGCTCGAACAGTGTCTTGACCTGGACTGGCCGCACGCGATTGGCATGGATGCCACCGGGCCGCTCGTGTGGCGCAGCCGGGAGACTTTCAGGAGCTGGCGGGACGCGATGAAGTTTCTCGCTCAGACGAAGATCGGCTTTCGCGTACACCTGGGCTTCGACACAGGCAAGAACAGCCTTCGAGTCGAGGCACGTCATGTCCTGGCCTACCCGATCACCAACCATTCGGTGCGCGACTGGGGCAACAACGCCCGCCTCGCCAACACCCTGCGCTTCAAGGTCCACCGCGAGGACGACGGCAGCCTGCGCGCGCTGGTGTACCACACCCCCTGCAAGCCCACGCTACCGCATGCCGGCATCGACCTGCTCGACACCTGGCAGCGAGTCCATCGCTTTCTCGACGATCAACCCAGCTTGAACCGCCTGCCCTGACAGGAAACAGAATCCATGACCGACACCCACAACATCTGGCTCGCCAAGCTTGCCGCCTGGACCCATGACCCCGCCGAAAAGGCGCTGGTGCTGCTGCGCGACCCGGCCGGGCATGAGGGCGGCACAGTGCGTGCGCTGCAGCAGGCGCTGTTCCCGCAGGGCCTGCCCAAAGCGCTTGCCGCGCAGGTGAAGCGTGCCGACCACTGGGCCAGCGCCGCCGATAGACCGCAGTTCCCGCGCGATGCCAAGGACGGGCGCTATGCAGCCTGGACCCAGGTGCGCTTCGAGCAAAACCCGGTGCTCATCCATCCGCTGTCTGGCACCGAGTACGACCTCAAGGCGCTGGACATCGACCCGGTGCAGATCCGCGCGATCTCCACCGACCACTTCCAGCAGCTGATCGAGCGCAACCCGGACGGCACCCCGAACGCACGCCGCAGCGCGCTTGCCTTCTGGCGCTTCGGGCCGGAGCTGGGCGCGAAGGGCATCACCGCGCTGTGGCAGCTACTGCCGGCCGACACCCGAATCCCCGACCACACCATCTGGACCCACCTCGACCTCTCGGCCGCACTGGCGTCATCGTTTGCCGCCGACCACGATGGCAACCCGGCGCTGCTGTCGATCGCCTTCGGCCCGGTGCAGGACTTCATCGCCCAGGCGCGCACCACCTCCGACCTGTGGGCCGGCTCGCATCTGCTGTCGCGCATCGCCTGGGAAGGCCTCAAGGTCATCTGCGCGCAGCTGGGGCCAGACGCCGTGATCTTCCCCCAACTGCGCGGGGTGCCGCTGGTGGACTTGTGGCTGCGCGACGAGATGGGCCTCAACCCCGAGCGCTTCAAGGACTGCGAGTGGTTCAAGCAGCGCACCGACGCCAACCCGCTATTCGCCGCCGCGCTGCCGAACAAGCTGGTCGCCATCGTGCCGGCCGACCAGGCGCGCGCGCTGGCCGAAGCGGTCACCGAGGCGGTGCGCCGCTTCGTGCGCGACACCGCCACCGACATGCTCGCCGAGCTGCTGGATGCGGCACAAATCGACAACCACTCGGAGCTCCCCTGCCACGCCCAGCTCGCCGCCCAGTTGGAAGGTTTCCCCGAAGTGCATTGGGCCGCGGTGCCCTTCGCCCCGCTGGTGAAGGACGGCGACGGCGGCCCGGACACCACGGAGCTCGCCCAGGCCAGCGCACCCTTCTTTGGCAACGGCGGCTTTCTCGCCAGCCCCGCCTGGCACCGCCTGCGCGCACCGCTGGAGCTGGAAGGCACACGCTTCTACCGCCCCAATCCAGGCGTGCTCTACCCAGCCATCTACGATCTGCTTGACCGCGTCGCCGCCAGCGCCAAAAGCGTGCGCACCGCCCCACAGCGCCTCGGCGGCGGCGAACAAGGCTATCGCTGCGACCTCACCGGCGAGGCCGAGTGGCTGACCCATGATCGCGGCCACCTCACCGCCCCCAAAGGCAGCCGGCCGGCCGACACCTTGTGGAACCGCGCAATCGGCAAGCGACCCGGGCTCAGCCGCAAGGGCGAACACTTGAGCGCGCTGGCCATGCTCAAGCGCATGTGGCCACAATGGTTCGTCGAGCAAGAACTCCGTAGCTGTGGCATTGAGAAACTTCGCCGCTTCGTGGTGTCCACCCACACCCTGGCAGTGTCGACCTCGCTGGAGTCATGGCTGGATCAGGGCGCACCGATTGGTGAGGCCGGGCGCAAGCTGCTGTTGAAGGCCGACGAGGCTGAGCATGCCAACGCGCTCGACTACGCCGCGTTACCACGCAGATTGATGCGCAAGCTCATGAGAGGCAATCGCTTCGACATCGAGCAACAGCGCCTTGCCCGCACCCTGCCCGCCCTGATGGAAAACGACAGCTCGGACGACCCCGAAGCCCGCAACGAAAGCGCTGACTTGGTCCGCAAGCTGCTCGACGACAAGCCGGAAGCCTACTACGCCCTGATCCTGCTCGACGGCGACAAGATGGGCGCCTGGATCTCCGGCACCGACCCGGACAAGCTGCAGAAGACCCGCGACACCTTCCACCCGCAGATCCGCGAGCGCATGAAGGCCCGTTTCACCCGCCCAGAGCATCAGGCTTATCTCGAAGCCAAGCGCGCGGTGTCGCCCAGCCGCCACATGGCAATCTCGGGCGCACTCAACGGCTTCGCGCTCACGCTTGCCCAGGACATCGTCGAGAACCGCTGCAAGGGCAAGCTCATCTACGCCGGCGGCGACGATGTGATGGCGCTGTTAGCGGTGGACGATCTGCTCGCCTGCCTTACCCTGCTGCGCGCGGCCTACGGAGGCTTGCCGGTGCCGGCGGCACTTGAAGAGGCATTGATGCTCGACCTCGAGGGGCTCAGTCTCGGTGGTGGCCACGCGCTCCTGAACGGCAAGCTGCTGCGCCTGATGGGCGAACAGGCCACTGCCAGCGCCGGCGCGGTGATCGCACACCACAGCGCACCGCTGGGCGCGGTGCTGCGCACACTGCGCAAAGCCGAGCAGCGCGCCAAGACCCAGGGCGGGCGTGACGCCTTCGCGATCACCCTGCTCAAGCGTGGCGGCGGCGCCACCGAGCTGACCCTGCCGTGGCGGCTCAACGACCCGGCGCCGGGGCAACAGCCCACCTTGGACGATTCCCCGATGGGTGTGCTCGCTGCACTCTCCACGCTCTTCGCCGGGGATGACACCTCGCGCAAGGCCGCGTATGTCACCCAGGGCTGGATGCCGCACCTGCCCACCCAGATGGGCCGCGAAGCGCTGCATCATCTACTGGTCGCCGCGCTCGGCTATCAACTCAGGCGCCAGAGCGGCGGCGACGAGATCGCCAAGGCCAAGGCGCCGGTGCTCGCCGACAAGCTTGCGAGCCTCGCCCTGCACCCGCGCCTCGGCGATACTGACCCCAGCAGCGTCATCACCGATGTGCTCGCGGTGGCCGAGTTTCTCGCCCGCGAGAGCCGCAGCAAAAACAAGGACCTTCGCACATGAACACCGTCTTCATCGAACCGCTGGATGTGCTGATCCTGCGCGGCAACAAGCTCTTCGCCGATGCCGGCAGCCATGGCGAGGCGCTGATGCCGCCGTGGCCATCGGTGGCAGCGGGTGCGCTGCGCAGCCGCATGCTGGCCGATGCCGGCATCGACGCGGCACGTTTTGCCAACGGCAAGGCCACGCTCCCTCCTGAACTCGCCGAGAGCCTCGGCAGCGTTGCGGCACCGGGCGCCTTCCGGGTCGCACACTTCGGCCTCGCCCGCAACGCCGGCAACCATGACACGCCGCTTCTCGACCTGCTGCTGCCCCTGCCCGCCGACATCAGCATTGCGCAGGATGACACCGCCACCTTGCTGCGCCCCACCGCACTGCACCCGTCGCTGGCCAGCAGCCACCCGCTGTCCCTCACGCCCACCCTGTGCCAGCCCGAGGCAGGCAAGCCCAAGGGTGGCGCCTGGCTCACGACAGCGGGCATCGCCGCCTGGCAACGCGGCGAAGCGCCGGTCAAGGCCAAGGGCCACTGGCTGACGACATCCGAACTGTGGAAGCTCGACCCGCGCCTGGGCATCGCCCTGGAGGCCGGCAAGGGCACCGTGGCCGACGGCCAGCTCTACACCAGCGAGGCAATCGCGCTCGCCAGCGGCGTGGGCTTCGTCGCCCGGGTGGCCGGCGCATCCGGCCTGCTGCCTCAAAAGGGCCTGTTGCGCTTCGGCGGCGACGGCCATGCGGCCCGGGTGTCCACGGCAGAATGCGAAATGCCGACCGTCGCCCCCGACACGCTCGCCTCCGCGGGCGCTTTCCGGCTACTGCTCACCAGTCCCAGCCTGTTCCCGCAGGGCTGGCACCTGCCCGACATGGATGACGACGGCCGCTGGCATTTTCATGGTGCCTCCGCCCGGCTCGCGAGCGCGGCAGTGCCGCGGCTCGAAACCATCTCGGGCTGGGATGTCGCGCGTCACCAACCCAAAGCCGCGCTGCGGGCAGTGCCGGCGGGAAGCGTGTATTGGCTGGACGACTTCCAGGGCAGCCCCGAGGCCTTGGCCAAGCTGCAGCAGGAAGGCCTGCCGCTAGACGACCCCGCTCGGAGGGCAGAGGGCTTCAATGCCTGCCTGCTCGCTCAGTGGAACTGAGGAGAGACACCATGCAAAGCTACAAGATTGACGCATATGTACGAGAGGACCACCAGCTTGTGGCCACGCTTCCTGCTGATTTCCCCGCAGGAGAGATCGAGATTCTGGTGCAAAGCAAAACTTCCATCCGGCGCAATCGCACCGCACCTGAAAGCGGTGCGGCGATCGAAGCCGGCTGCGAAGAGCTCTGGACCAACGAGTACCGCCTGGACACCGCTGCAGCGGGTCACCTGCGCACCGTCACCCTTTGATCTGCACCGAGGAAACCCCATGTTCCAAGCCCACGCCGCCCTCTTTCTCTATGCCACCAGCCCGGTCCACATGGGCGCTGGCCAGGCCTTTGGCCTAATCGATAACCCGATCGCGCGCGAGCGCCACTGCGAGCACCCGGTCTTCCCCGGCTCCGGCCTCAAGGGTGCGATCCGCCACCGCTTCCACACCCTGCCCGGTTGGAGCGAGGGCGCGAAGGGCGAGAAGCTGCTCGACCGCCTGTTCGGTCCGGAGTCGCAATCCGGCACCCTGCATGCCGGCGCGGTCAGTCTGGGGGATGCGCAGTTGGTCGCCTTTCCGGTGCGGTGCGTGAAGCAGGGCTATGTGTATGCCACCAGCGCCCATGCTCTCGCCCGCGCCGTCCGCCTGCTGGCGCAGTTGGGCATTTCCGGTGTACCAGCCGCGCCGGCGGCGTTGCCCCCGGGCACGACCTGCGTCGCCAATGGCGCGCTGCTCGATGGCGACAAGCTGCATCTTGAAGCCTTCGAATATGCCAACAACCCGGCCCAGGCCGACAAGCTCACCGCCATCGCAGCCTGGCTGGCGGCGCACGCGCTACCGGCCGGCGAAGCCCACGCCTTCTTCCACGACAAGTTCGCGCGCGACCTGGTGTTGCTGTCGGACGAGGACTTCAACTGGTTCACCAAGAACGCCACCGTGGTGGAGCCGCATGTGCGCATCGACAACAACACCGGCAGCGCCAGCGACGGCGGGCTCTTCTATACCGAGAACCTGCCGCCGGAATCCCTGATGCTCGGCAGCCTGATGGCGAGCCGGGAGCGCAGCGGCAAGGGCGAAACCGAGGCCGGCGCGGTGCTGGAGCACGTCAAGGGCGCCATCGATGGTCAACTGCTGCAGGTGGGCGGCGACGCCACCACCGGGCGTGGCCTCGTCGCGGCGCGCGTGATCAACGGCGCGAGCCTGTGAGCGGGAGAATCGCGATGAGCACAACAACCTTTAAAGTCAGCCAGGCCGCAGCACAGGGCAAAGCCGCCCCGGCCACGCTGGAACAACAGCGGGCACAGTTTGCGTGGCAATGCGCGCAGGAAGGCACGCAGGTCGCCTTGGACGAATACCGCAACCTAGCCAAGGCCGCCCCGGCGCTGATCATGAACAACGGCCTGATGCAGACGCTCGCGTTCTATCAGGACAAAGGCAAGCCGCATCACCTGACGCTTGCCGCCCATTTGCGGCGCTGGATCGTGACCCGCGCCGGCGGCAACGGCCAGGACCCGGGCTTCCAGCCCATGATGGATGTGCTGCTGCGGATGCCCCCCGAGCAATACCGCCGCGCCACTGACGAAGCCTTGCTGATCCTGCGCTGGATCCGCCAGTTCGCTGCGGCGCTGTGAGGACAAGCCCATGAGTTTCGCCCTGCCTGAATACCTCACCCGCAACACGCGTTTCGACGACTGTCCACCCGGCCACCGTTTTGGCCTGTATTTCGATGGCTGGGAAGCGGACTGGCGCAAACCAACCAACAAGACACCCGCCTACAGCAAGGCTGCGGATAGCTTTCCGTCGCACGCCCGCGCCGCGCTGGCGGCCCTGTGCGCCCGCCAGCGCAGCCTGGCGTCGGCGCTGGGTGAAACCGTGCTGACCTATCCCGCCCGCTTGAGTGCACCACTCGCCACCGGGCTCGGCAACGAGCATCCGCTGGAGAACGGCTTCGCCTTCCTCAACCCGCACGGCCTGCCGTATCTGGCTGGCAGCGGGGTCAAGGGTGTCATCCGCCGCGCCGCGGAAGAACTCGCCAGCGGCGAATGGGGTGCGAACGAAGGCTGGGCCAAGGACACAATCCGCATCCTTTTCGGCCCCGGCGAGGACGACCCTGACCGCGACACCCACGCCCGCCGCGGCGCGCTGATGTTCTGGGACCTGTTCTTCAAGCCGGCCAACGACAAAAACGCCCTGCTCGCGGTGGAAATCATGACACCGCATCACAGCGGCTACCTGCAGGGCAACGGCACGCCGCACGCCAACGAGTCGCCCAACCCCATCCCCTTTCTCGCCATCGCCGCCGGTTGCGAATGCACGCTGCATGTGCAATGCAACCCCTCGCTGATCCCGGCGGACGCTACCTCCTTGCGCGAATCATGGCGGTCGCTCGTCGAAGCCGCGATCGTGCTCGCCGGCGAGTGGATTGGTTTTGGCGCCAAGACCTCGGTCGGCTACGGTCGACTCGAACAAGACCCGAGCGAACGCGCCCGACGCGAAGAAGCAAAAGAGCAGGCGCGAAAGCTGGCAGAGTCCAAGGCAGCAGAGCTGGCTGCTGAGCAACTCCCGCCCGATGAACGCCTGCTCGCGATGCTGGACAGAAAACTCGCCGAGTTACCCAAGGACCCGCGCGAAGGCAAACCGATTATCCAGGCCACATCCGGCGCCTACTGGCAGCCGGTTCTCGATCTGGCCGAGTCACAGGCCGATAGCCTCACGACGCTGGACCCCGGCACACGGGAAAAGCTCGCGGTCGACATCAAGCGGCGACTCACCGCGCATTTCAAGATCGAAGGCAAAGCCGAGAAAGCGATGAAGCAGCTGCTGGCGACCGTGCGCAATGGCTGAGCGGTTCACCCTCTCCGCTGGCTGCCTTGTCAAGCCTCGCGAAGGCGTGCGCTTTCGCGAAAGGCCCTGTCGCATCCTGAAGGGCTGTCCCACCCGCAGGTGCGCTTTTGCGCATCACTGCCTGGACCTCAAGGCCCGCGCGCTGACCGGGGAGCCGTTGTGACCACCTGGTTCGTCACCCGCCACCCCGGGGCCATCGAGTGGGCCAGGCGCCAGGGCATCGCGGTGGACCGCCAGGTCAACCACCTCGATCCCGATACAGTCGAACCCGGCGACACCGTCATCGGAATTCTGCCGGTGCATCTGGCGGCAAGGGTGTGTGGTCGCCCTGCGCGTTATCTGCATCTCAGCCTGGACGTGGACGCTGCACTGCGTGGGCGCGAACTATCGGTCGATGAGCTAGAGCATTGCGGCGCTCGGCTTGAAGCCTTTCTTGTGACTCAGGAATCATGAAACCATCCATACACATTCTGCTCGTCTCTGCGCAAGCAGCCCCGAACCTCCTCCCGACCCTCGATCCGGAGATAAAACCGGAGCGCGTCGTACTGCTGGTCAGTAGCAAGATGCAGGAGCGTGCGGAGTCACTGACAAAGGTTTTCCGTGAGTCATCCATCGTCGTGGATCAGATCGCGCTTCCAAATGAACATGATCTGAACGCGCTTGAAGAGGTCGTACTCGATATTGCCCTGCGGTATCCGGACAAGCCGGTCGCGTTCAACCTTACTGGCGGTACCAAATTGATGGCACTGGTCGCTCAAAGCGTCGCCGCCACAGCGAACTGCGCCACCTTCTACATTGATGTCGACACCGACGAGGTCATCTGGCTGGATCGCTCCCGTCCCGCCCACAAACTCACCGCAGCACTCAGATTGCGGCATTACCTCCAGAGCTACGGATTCAGTATTTCAGATCGCCAGCATCCAGCAAATCCGCCAAGCTTTCAGTTGCTTCAGGAAACGCTGGTCAAGAATGTGTCGAGCTTCGAGAGACCGCTCGGTGACCTCAACTTTCTCGCCCAGTCAGCCCAGGACAAGCCAAACCTCCAGATCAGGCTCGATGAGCGCCAGCAGGACAGCCGCGCACTTGAAGCCTTGCTGCGCCACTTCGAAGAAGCCGGCGCATTGTCGGTCAATGGTGGCCAAATACGATTCGCCAACGAAAGCGCACGCTTCTTCTGCAACGGTGGATGGCTCGAACACCATATCTTTCAGACGCTGAACAACTTGCGCGAAAAGCTGCACGTTCGCGACAAAGCCTGCAACCTCGTCGTAGAGGACCGCAATGGTGTGCGTAATGAATTGGACATCGCCTTCATGGCACGCAACCGGCTGTTCGTCATCGAGTGCAAGACAGCGCGAATGGATAAGGACGGAAGCAACAGGGCCAACGACACGCTATTCAAACTCAGTGAGATCAGTCGGCGGGTAGGGGGTCTCGGCACCCAGGCGATGCTAGCGAGCTTTCGCAAACTGAACGAGCCTGAGCTTAAGCTGGCCAAGGCCCTGAACATCAGAGTCGTCTGTTCAGATCAGCTATCTCGACTCGATGAGCACCTGGTCCAATGGGCTGGCCGTTGAGCCGAATCACCTTATCAGTACTGCCCGCTACCGCTTCATCTTCGTAAGCGTCGGACGCTTACCCAGATCAGGCGCTGGCAAGCGGTTGTCAGGATCAAACCTGCGATGCGACGCCGGTCGGGGCGAGACGCACGGCGCCGCCCGCCACCGGCAGGAACAACCAGATCTGCTGCACTGGCTTGACCGTCTCCTGCTGCAGCGCATGGGCATAACAGGCGAGTTGGGCTCCGTGATCCACGGCGAGCTCCGGCCAGCGATCCGGTGCGAGCGGTGTCGCCTTGTGATCGATCAGCACCCAACCCTGCTGGTCTTCCAGCAGCAAATCGATGCGACCGCTCAGAAGCTGGCCGTTTTCAAGCCGGTGTTGCACCGGAACCTCGGCATGTGCGCGAGCGTCGGGCCAGCGTTGCCGGATCCAGCCATGAAAAGCCTCGACCTGATGCAGCACCTCCGCTGCAGACACCTGTTCGCCGGCGTCGAAGCCATCGAGCGCGCGCTGGACCTCGGCCTCGGTCAGCGCCACCGCAGGGTCGGTAAATGACACGGCGAGGCAGGCATGGATCGCCGAGCCCAGCGCCATCATGTCGGCGCCATGGGTGACGGCAATCCGCTGCCCGATGCCGCAGCGATCGGCCACCGCAAGCTCCAGCCCGGCCGGCGCAGACGAAGGACTGAGGTAAAGGGGTAGCGGCACCCGGCCATTCCCGCGCGCATCGAACCAATGGATTGCATGCCCCTCGTCGCCGGGCGCGGACGACGGTGCGTCAGGCGGCTCGAGCATCCGGCGCCCCGCGGGCAAGCGCTCGCCGCTGGGCAGGCGCACGGTGTCGGCGCCCTCGTCGGGCAAGAGCCAGGGGGCGCCCACGGCGTCGATCCACTCCCCCGTCGGCTTGCGACTGGAGCGGGCCAGCACGAGCAGGTCCCGCGCCCGGGTCATGCTTACGTAGAGCAGGCGCTTGTCCTCCTCGATCGCAGCGAGACGGAAAGCGGCAGCGGTTTCGGTGCGTGCGATGTCCTCGGCCAACGGCATCTTCTGCTGCTGGCCAAAAGGCCAGGGCCAGTAGCGGATGAAACGCTCCGCCAGCGGTTGGTGTGCATCGAAGTCGGCCGTGGTCTGGGCGGAGATCGCCCACAGGCGATCCTTAATGTTGCGTGACAGGTCGGTGAGCACGACGACCGGCCACTCCAGGCCCTTCGCGGCGTAGTGGGTCATGACCTTGACCGCGTCGATGGCAGGCTCAGACAGCAGGTCCTGCTTGAGCCGGGCGAGCTCGTCGAGCCAGAGGATGAGACCGGACACCGAGGCGGCCCGATTGCCGCTTTGGCAGAGGTCCTCATACTGGGCCGCGAGCGCGAGCAAGGCTTCGAGGTTGGCGAGGCGCAAGCGGGCACGGTCGGGGTGCGCCGTGGCAACGGTCTGCCAGCGCGCGACCTTTTGCGGCAGGGCACAGGCCGCCATTAGGCTGGCCAGCGCCTCGCGCGGGGCAAGCAAGGGGAGCATGGCGCGCAGTTGTCCCAGCGTCTCGAGCATCGGATGGGCCGGATGACCCTCGACGCCCTCCTCCAGCCAGCGCTCATGCGGCGCGCCGCTCGCGACATAGCGCAGGCGGTCTGCCACCCATTGCTCGGGCTCAATGCCGTCAGCGAGCGAGATGATCTCGGCGCTGGCCACGGTGTCGTGGGGATCATTGAGGCGACGCAGGCAGGCAAGCGCCAGGTTCACCTCGGGGGTCGCGAGCAGGCCCGCCTGCGCGGTGGCCACCGGAACCCCATGCACGGCCAGGGCGCTCGTCAACTTTTCGACGTGGTCGTTAGAGGCGGCGAGTATCGCAACATCGCCAAAACGCACGGCACGGGTTTGCTTGCCCGCCTTGTCGTGGATGAGGTAGCCGCTGTCGATGAGCTCGCGCACACCAACCGCGAGCGCCGCCGCCTCCTGCTCGATGTTCTTGCCACCTAGCAGCCAGTTTGACAGCACCGGGCCAGGCAGGTCGTGGTCGCGAACCGGCTCCAGTGCGACCTCGTCGCGCGTCAGCGTGCCGGCAAAAGCGGGAACGAACACCGCATTGACGAGACGCACCAGCTCGGGACGCGAGCGCCACGAGTTGGGCAGCACGTCCTTGCGCCCGCCCAGTGCGGGGAGTGCGTCGAGCATCGCCTGCATCAGGGCGGTGTCGCTGCCGCGGAACCCGTAGATCGCCTGCTTGATGTCGCCCACCCAATAGACTCTTTTTGCGAAGCGGGCGAGCTTGAGAAAAAGCGCGAGCTGGATCGGGTTGGTATCCTGAAACTCGTCGACCATCAGCAGATCGAGCTCGTCGTCGAGGGTGGCGGCGACCTCGGGATGATCGAGCAGCCCGAGCAGCTGATGCTCCTGGTCTGCAAAGTCCAGCAGCCCCGCCTCCTGCTTCATGGCCTGGTAGTGCGCGAGGGCACGCCCCGCCAGCCCGAACATCAACGCGAGATAGCGCCTCAGGTCGGCGTGCAGCTCAGGGTGCTCGGCAAACCTGGCGGAGCGCGTTGCGATGGGCTCGATGGTGTTGCGCAGGCTTGCTCCGGCATCGGATTTTGACAGCTTGACCCACGCGCTCCAGGGCGCCGCCCCGCGCTCGATGTCGCGCATGAAGGCTTCAGCCTGTTCGAGATAGGCGTTGGTGTTCTTCTTGCCGCCGGCAGCCACCGCCCTGATCTCGGGGAGTGCGTCGCGCATGGCGCGCATGAGACTGCCGGTGAGATCCTCGCTCGTCGGCGCAGGAAAGTGCGACAGGAGATCATCCGCGTTGGCACGGGCAAAACCCTCCAGCCTGTCGAGCGGGATGTCATTGCTGCGGACCTGATCGACCAGCGTCTTGAGTGCCTCCCGCCACAGGGGGATGTCGTTTTTCTGCTGTTTGAGTTCGAGCCCGAGCCGGGCAACGAGCTCAAGCAGGGCGTCCATGTCTGGCCCGCTGAGTACGGCATCGACCGCCTTGTCGAGCAACAGCGCCGCCTGTGCCTCTTCCAGCACCTGCTGCTCGACTGACAGCCCCGCTTCAAAGGCAAAGCGCGCCACCAACTGGCCGCATACGCTGTTGACCGTTCCGATGCAGGCTTGCCCCATGGCCTGCGCCAACCCGAAATGTCCCGTCTCCAGCAGATGGGCGCGGACGCGCTCGCGCAGTTCCATCGCCGCCTTTCGCGTAAAGGTGGTGGCGATGACCCCGGCCGGGCGGGCGCCCGCCTCGATCAGCTCGTCCCGCAGGAGCTCGGTGAGCCGGTGGGTCTTGCCGCTGCCGGCGCCGGCGCTGATGAAGGTGATCTGCGCTTTCAGTCGGGTCGTCATGATCAGTCCCTCCAGCCGGCGAGCGCGCGGTAGTCGTTATAGTCAGGGTTGAGCGTTTCCGGGGCCATGGCGTCCTCAGGGGGCGTGGAATCGTCCGTGGGTTCGATACCCTCGAGCACGACCTCGAAACGCCCCGCACGAAACTGCGCGACGCGCCAGCGCCAGCTCACAAGAAAGCGTTGCCACAGCTGAGCCGTGTTCTCGCCATTGGCCGACGCAATGGACACCGCCTCGGGAAAGCTGCGCTCATCCGGGGCGAGCAAGCTCGCCCGGTCGAGAAGGTAGTAGGCCACCGAAGGCACGCGCCCGGTTTGCTGGCGGGCGAGCTCCGCATAGATCGCAAGCTGAAGGTGGCGATTCTCGCGGAGTTTGTCGGGGTACTTCTTCGCGCCCGACCACTTCATGTCGATGATGGCCGACTCGCCCGACCCGCCTTCCACGAAAATGTCGGCAAAGCCACTCAGCGCACCGCCCTCGAACTGCCCCGCCAGCGCCAGTTCGGGACGCACCGAGACGCTGCCCATGTGGCGCAGGTGCTGGCGCAGGGTCTGCAGGGCGCGCAGCAGGCGCGAACGCAACTGCGAGAGATCGGCGCCCCGGCCCGGTGCGCGCAGCAGCGCGCCTTCCTCCTCGATAAGGGCTTCGAAGGCACCACCAAACCAGGCGTCGAAGCCGGCATCGCCCATGTTGAGCGCCGGGTCGTGGCGGAAATAGCGCTCGGCGAGCTCATGCGCAAGATTGCCAAACAAGAGAAAGTCACTCCCCGCGCCGAGCAGCCGCGACGGCCGCAGCGCCGCCGGGTAGCGCAACAA
Source organism: Thauera sp. (assembly GCA_030603925.1). GTDB lineage: Bacteria > Pseudomonadota > Gammaproteobacteria > Burkholderiales > Rhodocyclaceae > Pseudothauera. Next base: position 19,508 of record JAUVWV010000015.1, read on the forward strand.
CCATTGGTAGGGGTTGAAGAGCAGCTGCTCGAGGCTGGAGAAGGAATCCAACGCCCGCAGCGGCACGCCCACATCGGGCGCCAAAGTCCACCACCGCCGGGGCGCAGGCAGTTTCACCGGGATCACCGCGGACATGCCCTCGCCACCGGCGCACAACAGCGCCTCCAGCTCGGTAACCCTGGGCGCCTCAATGATCGCGGCGATCATCTGCCAAACCGGATGGACCTCTTCGCCGGGTGGCGGCAGGACCAGAATCAACTGCTCGCTCGCCGCCATCACAGGGCGCAGCCAGGCGCGCGCGACCTGCTCCAGTTGCATCGCCGCGTCGGGCAGGCGCACACCCGCCGTGCGCAAGGCGCGGACCTCCGCGCCCGACCAGGGCAGCGAACCGGGAAGTTGTGGCAGGCTCATCTGCCACCAGATCACCCGGGCAACCGGCTGGATGACGGCGCCCGGCTGGGTGGCCAGCAGCGCTGCACCCACCTCTGCGGGCCAGAGGGCGTTCACGGTGCCCGAACCCGTGACCTGCCCCACAAGCTTCTGCAGTTGGCGCGGACGAATCCTTGTTTCGCCCTGGTCACGCAAGGCGTGCAGCGCCGCGAGGCAGGCACGGCATTGTTCGTAGCCACCCGCGAAGACCTGGCGGCGGGCTTCATCAGCCTCGCCCAGCCGCTCGCGGAAGAACCCCACCAGCTTCGCCACACGCTCTGCGACCTCGGCAAGCGGCGCCCCCTCTGCACCATCGAAGCGGGGAAAATCGACCCAGTCAGTGATCTGCGCCAGGACTGCGGGAGCCCGAGCGGGTCCATAGTGCGCGGCGATATCGGCCAGCACCGCCTGCCATTTGGCGCCGCCGATGCCGGGCGAGGCCGCCATCTTCTCGGCCAGGCGCTGACGGGCGAAACGCGGCAAGGGGCCGACCGGGTGGGTGAGAAACTGAACCAGCGCGGGGTAGTCGAGCGGCGCCCACAGCAGCTGTGTGACCAGCGGCAGCACTTGTAATGCCGGCCTGTAGGGGCTGCTCTCCTTGAGCCCCTGCCGCGCATGCCCCATCCCGGCAAGGTGGGCATCGAGGCGCAGGCCCTCGTCACCGACGACGAGCAGCGTCCGTGTCTCAGCGACATGCCGGGCCACCCAGTATGCCGCCATCGCACGGGTCTCGGCGCGGACGACGACAACCGATCCGTCATCCTTCCACGGCATCGGCCCGGTTCTCTCACCCGTGGCGGCCCGCGCGAGCCTTTGCTGCAACTCGGCCAGCAGCGTCCCCGTGCCGCCCGCGCCCTCGAAACCGCAAAATGCCGGCGACGCGCGCATCGGCAAGGCCGCGAGGACGTCCTGCCAGCGTTGCGGCAGAACCTCCAGCGGATCGAGCAGGATCACCGAGTTGATGTCGGGCTTGCGAACCTGGAGGGCCGCGAGAACCTGCCCGAGTCGCGCGCCAACACCCGGCGACACCTTCACCCGCGCAAGCTGCTCCACCGCCGCCAGGTCCCGCAGCCGGGCCGGGGCGTCTGGCGGAAGCAGCTCCGCCCAGCACGCTCCGGCCCAGCTGTGCAAGGCCCACTCGTCTCGCCACGCGAGCAGGCAAGCCGCCGTCCCGAGAGGATCGAGCGCGAAGCTACGGTGATAGAAGCGCGCCGGCTCGTCCAGCAACTGGAGGCAATCCCGGTACTGCACGGTCCGCTCGGCCGTCGAGGCGTGGCGTGATAACAGGCCCAGCTGCGTCTCGAGGATATCCAGCATGCCCAGCGGCCCCACCAACACCGAACCAAGCTGGTCGACGGGCGCCGCCGCGCGCTGCCCGTCAAGGTAAAGGCTGAAAGCGATTTTTTGCACCGATGAGTCCTCGTGAGTCTTGATGGCGGCCTGGGCCGACGCAAACGATGACGCCATTGTGCACGCTCCACCCACTGAATTCTCCAGGCGCAAGCTTGCGAGGCACGACACATCACCAGACTCTATATGGATACGGCCGAGCAGACGGATTCACTAGAAAACAGCACGCAGCTCGTCGATGAACCGATAGTGGCGCGCAAAAGAATCGTCACGCTTGAGATGCGCATACGTTGCGATGACGGTTTCCAGCCGATCGTTCAACAATTCCGCGACCATGACGAACGCGTCGGGGTTCGCTTTGAGCAAGGTAGTCGCGACAAGATGCCTGAAGGCATGTGCCGAGAACCCGGGTGAATCGGGTATGTACCTCTTCGTCAACGTGAACACGCGTTTGCTAAGCGATGACATCCGCTTCGTTCTCCAACCGACGAAGAAGGCATCGCTGTCTTTGCCGGCGAGCATGACGAGCCTGTGCTCAGCCACGTACTCGTCAATGAGTTCCCCGACCCAGCCCGCCACCGCCACATCATAGCGACGTCCGTCACCGCTCCGCCCTGTTTTCAGCAACGCGCTTTGCAGCCGAATCCGCCAGGTACTGCCGGATCGATAAACGTTCCCGGTGTTCGTTCTGCTGTACTTAAGCGCGGAAAGCGTGCGCTCCCGCAACGGATTCGTGATCAACAGCGCAAGCAGGAGCGCGTCGCGATGCAGCACTGCACGCCGCACACTGCCAGGCACTTCCAATGTCGCTGCAGCCCGGATGTCTTCAATGGCCCGCAGCACAGGGAGCATCGGTTGCTCAAGATCGAGCAGATGCGAGATCGGCTCTTCGGGAAGCCGACTGGTATCCCTACACTGTGCCACCCAGGCGATCATTGCCTCGTATGCGCGCTCGCACTGACGCCGCCACGCATCGTCACTGTCTGGCCGAGCATCCTCGGGCAATGACATACGAAGATGTGATGACTGCCATAGGTAGCCCGACTCCTTTCTGAGCAGTCCAGCAACTGTGGCCGCGAATGTTTTCTGACCGCGATGCATCAAACCCTGCGACCGTTCGGTCTTGAACATCAGATACGCCTGCAACGCATCACCGTCCGACAGCCAGCCGAGTGTCTGCACGTCATCGCGCGTCCTACCGCCACCGCCCCGCTCGGCAGGGCGCGCCAGGAATCCAAGGTATCCCCGCAGAGACTCCAGAAAGAACTTCGCGGTCATTGAGCACGACCCGCCAACCGTCACCAACGGTGACGGAGTGACGCGGGAGGCATCAGCCGGCACCAAACCCCAGTGGCCGCCACGACTTCGCTTCAGCGACGGACAGACCGCAGTTTTGTACTTCAGCAATCCTCGCCATTGAGCTATCAGATGCTCGCCCATTGCGGACTCGGGTAGCCTGTATCGGTCCGTGCGCAACGCCGCGGCCAACTCCCGATGCGCGATCGTGCTCTTCGGTGCCGTTACGCTCCCGCAACCACTACTCGATGCCTTCACAGTCGACCCTGCAGAGCCGTGACTTGTCAGGCGAACGAGCGCGTCTCGCTCCATACCGAGGGCGAGTTCGAGCCTTCTGAGCTCGGGCAAACCGCGACGGTTTGGTTCTGCACCATGCAGCCATCGCTGAAGCGCGGAGACCGATATCACGTGGCTCTTGGCGAACGTCTTAGGCGCGATCCCAAGCGTCGCAAATGCGGCTCGAAGCGCGCTCTGCAGGGTCTCGTTTTGGTCGCTGAGTCGCCCTTCATCTAGGTCGGCACGTACACGGTCGTACACTTTCTTGATCCGCAACATCTGGCATTTTCTGTCGCGGCGGGTTTTTTCCCCGACTTTGATGTGGGCTAGGTAGCTCGCGAGTGCTTGCTCGAAGCGGTCGCCCAACTCAAGTCCGACAATCGAAACAATCTCTTTGCCGATCGAATTGAGAAAACCTTGCAATGCGGACGCGTGATTCCGATATTGCTGCTGCTTCCCGCCTGCCTGAGAAGTCGTCTCGGGGTCGAGACCAAAGTGGTGCTTGAGTGCTAAATCCAGTTGTTCGTAGGTGTACATGTCGAGCTCCAAGGTGCATGAGCCCGCGCTTACTGTCGCATAAGACGCGTAACGGGTGACCTCGGAGCTGTCGTTATCGGGACTCCAGCCCGAATAACGACAGTGATACACACTGCTAATTTGATTGACCTTTTCAGACATTGATTCTTCTCCCGATCCTAAGTCGGAAGACCGCAATGTCGTTATTGACGACGCGCAGACTCGGGGTTGAGTCCGGTATAGCTACCTTGAGCGTTTTGTTTTTTGATTTGAGCGACGACTGCTCGTGGCGTGAAACGTGTCGTCAAGCCCGAGAATCTGGTGTTCCACCAGATTTCCACTTACACGCGACACTCTTGTCGAGCGGGTAGAAGACTTCCACCTTCAAGGGGGTACGACCGACCGGGCGCACTTGCAAAAAAGCCGTCCGGTGACCGAAACACGGAACGGCCAAAAGCTACAGCATGCCTATTGCATGCAGAGGTTACTTACCCCTCACCGGCGCACAGGAGTACATACGGCTCAATATCGAGCGCTACCGCCAAGCGCTCGATATTGTCGAGAGAAATGTTTCTCGCCCGTCGTTCTACATGAGCAACGAACGTTCGGTGCAAACCCGCCTGATGGGCCAACTCTTCCTGAGACCACCCCCGCTCGGTTCGCAAGCGCTTGAGATTGACCGCAAGAATTTCTCGAGCCGACAGCTCGGCCATAGTAGAGCTCGATTGTTGATGTCGACACTCATGGTCCCTCGTTGACGCTTATACGTCAGCCGCGTATAAGTCACACATAAATGTGACTTAAAGGATTCATATGCTCGATGAACTCAATCAGCTGGCAGATGTAAAAATCGCAAAAATCACAGCCGAAGCACCTTGGATGAATGTGAAAGCTCTATCTCTGACTGTCGAGATAGCGTGTAAATCGCCTGGGAACCAGCGGGCAAAACAAGTTCGAATGCTGAAAATTGCAGATCAGTTCAACGCAGCCGTCGCGGCCCACGCTGCTTGCCGCCGAGGGTGCGCTCACTGCTGCCACATGCCCACCATCATCTACGCTCATGAAGCAGAACGGC
>JAUVWV010000381.1 GCA_030603925.1 Thauera sp.
CGACGTGCTTCGGACCGGGCCGACCGGCACCAACGTCATGGACCTCGTGCTCGCCCTGCGCCACGCTTGAGGATGCGGGGTGGCAGGTCCGGGACCTCGCCGTTTATCCTTGGCGCCGCACTGTCCCGAGGCCCCGACGTGCCCCTGCGTATCCTGATCATCGACGACCACCGCGATTACCGCACCTGGCTGGCGCAGCACCTCGGCGTGGCGCGGCCGGACGCGAACGTGATCGGCCACGACCCGTCCGCCGGCGAACTGTTGCCGCCGGATTTCGACGTGGCGCAGTGGGACCTGCTGTTCGTCGACCACCGGCTTGGCGCGCAGGACGGGGTGGCGCTGATCGAGGCGATCAAGGCGCTGCCCGGGTGTCCGCCGGTGGTGTTTCTCGCGCCCCAGGGAGACGAGCGCGCCATCGTCCGCGCCCTGCAGGCGGGCGCGGACGATTTCCTGTCCAAGGGCGCGTCCAGTCACGAGCACATCCTCAGGGTGTTGCGCGCCGCGCTGCACGCGCGGGGCCGCACGGCGGCGGGCCAGGCGGCGCCTGCAACGCGCGGCGAGCCGGAGCCGGAGTTCAGGCTCAAGGGTCACCGGATGCTCAAGTCGCTCGGCCGTGGCGCGGCCGCTGCGGTCTACCTGATGGAACGGGTGAACGACGAGCGGCTGGTGGTGGCGAAGGTGTTCCGCCATGTGCCCGACAGCACCGGGCAGGTGGAGCCCCTGCAGCGGTTTCTGCGCGAATACGAGGTGATCGCCAGCATCCGCCACCCGAACGTGGTGCGGATCTTCGACCTTGGCATCGCCGATGATCACGCCTTCATCGTCATGGAGTACTTCCCGGGCGGCAGCCTGGCCGAGAACCTGGGGCCCGGGCTCGCGCCGGCGCGCGCGCTGGACTGGCTTGCGCAGGCCGCGCGGGCGCTCGAGGCGATTCATGGCGTGGGCGTACTCCACCGTGACCTCAAGCCCGCCAACATGATGCTGCGCGCCGACGACCGGCTTGCGCTGATCGATTTCGGCGTGGCCAAGCTGCGCAACTCGGCGACCGACCTGACCTCGCTGGGCGAGATCTTCGGCACGCCGTATTACATGAGCCCGGAGCAGGGCGACGGCGCGCCGGTGGACGAGCGTGCCGACATCTACAGCCTGGGCGTGGTGTTCCACGAGATGCTCACGGGCCGCAAGCCCTACATCGCGGCCACGCCGGTGGGCGTGATCTGGAAGCATCGACACGCGCCGCGCCCGCTGTTGCCCGCCGGGTGCGCGCCCTGCCAGTTGCTGCTCGACCGCATGATGGCGAAGCGGCCCGCCGACCGGTTCCCGAGCGCGGGCGCGTTGCTGGAAGCCATCGGCGTGCTCGAGACGGGCGAGGTGCGCGCGTGAGCGCGGCGGTACCCGCAGAGTTGCGCGAGTTCCTCGGCGCGCCGACGCCGGCCGGCTGGATCGAGGCCGCGGCCGACCCCGACGCCTTGCCCGTACTCCTGGTCGATCACGCCAACTGCGAGAAGAAGGCCGCATCGACCGCGCTCGCGCTGCTGTTTCGCTACGAGGCGCATGACGCGCTGACCGAGCGGCTGTCGCGGCTGGCGCGCGAGGAACTGCGTCACTTCGAGCAGGTGCGCCAGGTGATGCGCAGGCGCGGGCTGGCCTGGCGACGGGTCACCGCCTCGCGCTACGGCGCGGGGCTGGCCGAGGCGGTGCGCAAGGACGAGCCGGGCCGCCTTGTCGACCGGCTGGTGGTGGGCGCGTTCATCGAGGCCCGCTCCTGCGAGCGCTTCGCGTTGCTCGCGCCGCACCTGGACGCGGAGCTCGGGGGCTTCTACCACGGCCTGCTGGCCTCGGAAGCGCGCCACTTCCGCCATTACCTCGAGCTGGCCGAGAGCTTCGCCGGCGGCGCTGCGGCGCTTGAGTCACGCGTCGTCGCAATCCGCGCCGTCGAGAACTCGCTGGTCACCGCGCCCGACACGATGTTGCGCTTCCATAGCGGCCCACCCGCCAGCGGCTGAGGCCTTCGCGCTGGGGGGGGGCCCGCCCCGGGTGGGAGGGAGAGATTTGGGCGGGCGGAAAGGGGCCGGGTAGCCC
>JAUVWV010000322.1 GCA_030603925.1 Thauera sp.
CCCGCTAGGCGCCTCGCGTTTCCCGACCGGCCCCATCGCGGCCAAGCCCGCTCCTACCGATGCCCCGGCGGTTCGCCGGGTCACGGCCACGAACTCCGCGATCACCCCGGGTGGCGCGAACGCCCCACACGGCGCGGTGTTAGACTCTGCTGCCGGCCGGACGTCATAAGCGTCCGCCTTCGCCGGCAAGGAGTCCGTCGTGTCGTTGTTCAATCAGTTCCTGCTCATCTTCGCGCTGATCGCGGTCAGCGCCTTCTTTTCCATCTCCGAGATCTCGCTCGCCGCCTCGCGCAAGGTCAAGTTGCGCCTGATGGCCGAGGGCGGCCACCCCAACGCGCAGCGCGTGCTGGCGCTGCAGGACAACCCGGGCAACTTCTTCACCGTGGTGCAGATCGGCCTCAATGCGGTGGCCATCCTGGGTGGCATCGTCGGCGAGTCGGCGCTCTCGCCCCACGTTGCGGCGGCGCTGCGCACGGTGTTCGACGGGCCGTGGCTGGACACCGCCAGCTTCGTCATCGCCTTCGTCTTCGTGACCTCGCTGTTCGTGCTGTTCGCCGACCTGATGCCGAAGCGCTTCGGCATGGTGCAGCCGGAGCGCGTGGCGGTGGCGGTGGTGCGGCCGATGCAGTTCTGCATGACGCTGTTTGCGCCGCTGGTGTGGGTGTTCAACGGCCTGGCGAACCGCATCTTCCGTCTGCTCGGGGTGCCCAGCGTGCGCGTCGAGGACATCACGCCGGCGGACATCATGGCGATGGCCGATGCCGGTGCGCAGGCCGGCGTGCTGCTCAACCAGGAGCAGCACCTGATCGCCAACGTCTTCGAACTCGACTCGCGCATCATCCCCTCGGCGATGACCGCGCGCGAGAGCATCGTCTTCCTGACCCTGGGCGAGGCCGAGGAGAGCATCCGCGGCAAGATCGCCGAGACCCCGCACGGCAAGTACCCGGTGTGCGAGAAGGACGGCATCGATTCGGTGATCGGCTATGTGGACGCCAAGGACATCCTGCCGCGCATCGTGCACGGGCAGAAGCTGTCGCTGCGCACCGAGCCCATCGTGCGCAAGATCCTGGTGCTGCCGGACACGCTGAATCTTTTCGAGGCGCTGGAGCGCTTCCGCGACGCCAAGGAGGATTTCGCCGTCATCGTCAACGAGTACGCCCTGGTGGTCGGCCTGCTGACCCTGCAGGACGTCATGAGCACGGTGATGGGCGACCTGGTGAGCCCCTTCCAGGAAGAACTGATCGTGCGCCGCGACGACAACTCCTGGCTGATCGACGGAGTGACGCCGATCGAGGACGTCATGCAGGCGCTGGACATCGACGTGTTCGAGGGTTTCCAGAACTACGAGACGGTGGCCGGCTTCCTGATGTACATGCTGCGCAAGGTGCCCAAGCGTACCGACTTCGTCGAGTACGCGGGCTACAAGTTCGAGGTGGTGGATATCGACAGCTACCGCATCGACCAGGTGCTGGTGACGCGGGTCGGGGCGGCCGATCCTGGGGCGACGGGCTTGTAGGAGCGGCCTTGGCCGCGATACGGCCTACGGGGCAATGACCGCCGCATCGCGGGCAAGCCCGCTCCTACGCCAGAGAGCGGCGGCCGGGGCGGTTACGCGGCGCGGTTCCTGGCTTTGGCGATGCGCGCCAGCGCGGCGCGGCCGCTGCGGATGTGTTCGCGCATGCGCTGCTCGGCGCCATCCAGGTCGCGCGCCAGCAGCGCATCGAGCAGGGTGCGGTGTTCGGCCAGCGACTGCTCCAGCCGGCCTTCGGAGAACAGCGAGTTGTGGCGCGACAGCTTGATCACCTTGCGCAGGTCGGTGATCACCTGCAGCAGCCAGCGGTTGTCGGCGATTTCCTGCAGGGCGTGGTGAAAGGCCTGGTTGGCCTCGAAGAAGCCGTTGATGTCGCCGGTGTCGGCGGCGCGCTCCAGGTCGGCATGGATGCGGCGCAGGCGGTCCAGGTCGGCGTCGCTAGCGCGTTGCGCGCTTTCGCGCGCGCACTGGCCTTCGAGCAGGGCCATCACGGTGAACACTTCGTCCAGGTCGCGCTCGGAGATCTCGGTGACGTAGCAGCCGCGGCGCGGCTTGAGCGTCACCAGACCTTCCGACGCCAGCACCTTCAGCGCCTCGCGCAGCGGCGTGCGGGAGATGCCGTACTGCTCGGCCAGTGCCTGTTCGTCCACCCAGGTGCCGGGCGGCAGCTCGTGCGAGAAGATACGTTGTCGCAGTCGTTCGGCGACTTCCTGGTACAGCGCGAGGGGCGCGATGCGGGATGCGGTCATGGGCGGTATGGATGTGCTGGCTGGTGCGGCGAGGACTTGCGCAGGAAGCGTCCGGACCCCGTTGCATTCATAATTATGGATAAAGTATTATTCGCTCACTGAAACAAGTCAACTTTCCCTGCGCGGCGTAGCATGGGAGATTTCGGGCCTAGCCGCCCGAAACAGGAGAGGGGCTGTGCCGCGCACCGGAGCGCCGGCGACCGCCCGTGGCAGATGCTGCGGGCGGTCTCGTCGTCGCCGGCCGTAGGGAAACGAATCCGGGCCGTGCCCGATGCAATTATCGCATTGCCGCCGCAGGTGGCACCTGTGTCAGAGAGGGTTTGTCATGTCCAACGCCAATCAGCCCACCTATCCGCAGCCGGATCTCGACGCCTGGAACAAGGCCGCGTCCAAGCACGCGCCGGAAGGCAAGGTCGAGAACCTCAACTGGATCACCCCGGAAGGGCTGACCGTCAAGCCGCTGTACACCAAGGCCGACACCGCCGACCTGCCGCATGCCGACACCCTGCCGGGCTTCGAACCTTTCCTGCGTGGCCCGCAGCCCACCATGTACGCGGTCAAACCGTGGACCATCCGCCAATACGCCGGCTTTTCCACCGCGGAAGAATCCAACGCCTTCTACCGCAAGGCCCTGGCCGCCGGCGGGCAGGGTGTTTCGGTGGCCTTCGACCTCGCCACCCACCGCGGCTACGACTCCGACCACCCGCGCGTCACCGGTGACGTGGGCAAGGCCGGCGTGGCGATCGACTCGGTGGAGGACATGAAGATCCTGTTCGACGGCATTCCGCTCGACAAGATCTCGGTGTCGATGACCATGAACGGTGCCGTGCTGCCCATTCTGGCGGGCTACATCATCGCCGCCGAAGAGCAGGGCGTGAGCCAGGACAAGCTCTCGGGCACGATCCAGAACGACATCCTGAAAGAATTCATGGTGCGGAACACCTACATCTATCCGCCCACCCCGTCGATGAAGATCATCGCCGACATCTTCGGCTACACCGCGCAGCACATGCCGAAGTTCAACAGCATCTCGATCTCCGG
>JAUVWV010000393.1 GCA_030603925.1 Thauera sp.
CAGGTGGTGCGCACCGGGTTGGTCTGCGAGCGCCTGATACAGGGCGCGGGCGTGGCGGCGGTTGTTGACGATGCACAACACCTGATCGAGATCGCGGAGTTGCGCCGTGAGCGCGTCATCGTCGAGCGTGCCGACGTGGCGCACGCGCACCCGGTCCAGCTTGCGGAACAGTTCCGGCGGATTCGGGGCGAGTTCGCGTACCTGGTCCTTGTCGAATCCGCCGCGAAAATCCGGCGCGTTCAAGGTTGGCTGGGTAGCGGTGCACAGGACGATGCTGCTGCGGTAGTTGCGGGCCAGTTCGTCGATGGCGGCGACCGCCGGCCGTAACAGCTTGAGCGGCAGGGTCTGCGCTTCATCGAGGATGACCACGCTGCCGGCGATGTTGTGCAGCTTGCGGCATTGCGCCGGGCGCGCGGCGAACAGGCTCTCGAAGAACTGCACGGCGGTGGTGACGATGATGGGCGCATCCCAGTTCTCCATCGCCAGCCGCAGCTTCTCGCGGGCCTGGTAGCGCTCGGCGTCCGAGCGCGGAAGTGGCGCGGCGACGAAGGCGCTGTGGTGTTCCAGGACCGCTGCCTCGCCCAGGTCGCCCAGCGCGGAACGGAATACCGCGGCGTTCTGCTCGACGATGCTGGTGAAGGGAATCACGAAGATCACCCGTCGCAGCCCATGCTCGATGGCGTGATCGAGCGCGAAGGCAAGCGAGGCGAGCGTCTTGCCGCCGCCGGTGGGCACGGTGAGCGAGAACAGACCGGGCGCGTGCTGCGCGGCTTGGCGCGTATGAGCAAGAATGTCCGCACGGACGCGATTGACGTCGGAGTCAGCGGCGAAGCCGGCAAGACGAGTATCGAGGCGCTCGCGCAAGGATTGCAGGGAAGGGGCTTCGAGCGCGCGAGTTGCGCTGCGGTCGTTGGCTTGGCCAGGAAGGGCAACCCGATCGTAAAAGGCCTCGGTATCGAGGTAGTCCGCATCGACAAGGCACGAGAACAGCATGCGCGCCAAGAACGCCGCCTGGAACATGCCGCGGTCTTTATGTGGAATGAGTTTAGGTGGGGCGACTTGCTCGGGAAGCACGATGTCACGCCGCCAGTCGTCCTTCAACGGCGGCAGCCCAAGACCCTTCAGCCGGTCACAAAGGGCAGTGCGCTCGCCTCCCTCGCTGCCGTTTGCCAAGCCCGCGTGATGGCCGGCAATGCCGTAGGCGAGCAACATGCCGATCGGCCCGAATCGCTCAACCGCGACCATGGCGCCACGGGTAGCATGGTCCACTCGGATCGCGTCCCCGGCGATGCGGCGCTGAAAATCGTCGGTGTACTTGCCAAGATCGTGCAGCAGCCCCGCCACCTCGGCCAGCCCCGAGGCGCCAAACGCTGCAGCACCTTCTCCAGACAGCGCGGCGACCGCCCTAAGATGCTCCGCCAAACCCTGCCAGTCGGACTTATCCTCACGCGAAGTGGAGTGAGCAAAATAGGTCATGATTCGCTGACGCCTCGGGCAGGCTCAAGAATAATGAAATAAAGATAATACAGAGTGCATGCCAGAAGACCAAAGGCAAACCGTCTAGGCCCGTTCGCTGCCTACGCAACCTCATCGGCAAGACGGGCGCTGCGCAACCTGCGCTGACGGACCAGCCTGGTCAGACGACCTCTCTGGCGCGAGCCGGTTCGAAGCAACCGGTTATCGTTCGGAACCGCCAGAGCCGCCATGTCAGTCACAACAAAACACAAGGCTGAAATTGTTGGCTGGCATGTCGATCACCTCGGCCAACCGAAACCCGCAGCGCAGGGCCTCGGACTCGACCGCCTCGAGGTCGCGCACGGCAAAGCGTGGATCGACGCTGCGCAGCCATCCGTCGA
>JAUVWV010000243.1 GCA_030603925.1 Thauera sp.
CCGGACCGCCAGCTTATGCTGTTCGCTGCCGACGTGCTCGCCCGCGTGCCGGGCGGCGAGATCATCTACGACGTCAAGTGCACCCGCAACCTGGCCGGCTGGATCCGTCAGCACGGCGGCAAGCCGCTGATGTGGAACACCGGCCATGCGCTGGTGAAGGCCAAGCTCAAGGAGACCGGCGCTCCGCTGGCCGGCGAGATGAGCGGCCACGTGTTCTTCAAGGAGCGCTGGTTCGGCTTCGACGACGGCCTGTACACCGGCGCCCGCCTGCTGGAGATCCTCTCGCGCCACACCGACCCGAGCGCCTTGCTGAATGCCCTGCCGGACGCGGTGAGCACGCCGGAGCTGAACATCCGCATGAACGAGGGCGAACCCTTCGAGCTGGTGCGCCGCCTGCGCGAGCAGGCGCGCTTCGAGGGCGCGGACGAGGTGATCACCATCGACGGCGTGCGCGTCGAGTACCCGCAAGGCTTCGGCCTGGCGCGTCCGTCGAACACCACGCCGGTGGTGGTGCTGCGCTTCGAGGCCGACAGCGCCGAGGCGCTGGCGCGCATCCAGGCGGACTTCCGGCGCGCCATCGAGGGCGTCTGGCCGGGCGTCGCGCTGCCCTACTGACCCCCCGCGGCGCCCCGCAACAGGCAGCGGCGCGGCCTGTCCTTCCATACGACATGGTATCCTTCGCGGCTCGTGCCGATTTCATAATAACGACAATTCCCCATGCGTACCGTCGACGACTCCCGTCTGGAAGACACCCTCAAAGGCATCAACATTCCGGCCTGCCCCGCAGTGCTCGCAGAACTCATGGGCGAACTGCGCAAGCCGCTCACCAACGGCAAACGGGTCGCGCAACTGATCGGCCAGGACGTCGGGCTTGCGGCGGTGCTGGTGCGCTCGGCCAACTCGCCGCTGTTCGGCATGCGGCGCAAGATCGCCTCGGTGGACGAGGCCACCCGCCTGCTCGGCTTCGGCATGCTGACCAACCTGGTGCAGGAAGCCCTGCTGCGCAGCAGCGTCACCACCCAGGACGCCTCGCTGGAGCGCTTCTGGGACAGTGCCCGCTACACTGCGGCAGCCAGCGCCCAGCTGGCCCGCACGGTGGGCGGCACGCGGCCCGAAACCGCCTACACCTTCGGCCTGTTCCGCGACTGCGGCATCCCGCTGCTGGTGCAGCGCTTCCCCGACTACAAGCAGGTGCTGCGCGAAGCCAACCAGACCGTCGATCGCTGGTTCACCGAGGTCGAGGATGCGGCACTCAACACCAATCACGCGGTCATCGGCTACCTGCTGGCACGCTCCTGGGGACTGGCCGACACCGTTAGCCAGGGCATCCTGGAGCACCACGACTATTCGATCTTCGCGAACCCGCGCGGGCTGGCCGTCGAGTCCTGCACCCTGGTAGCCATCAACGTGATCGCCGAATACGTCGTCGGCAACCACCTGCGTACCGTGCAGGACGCCGAATGGGCGAAGGGGCGCGAACCGATCGCGCGCTTCCTCGGCTATACGCTGACCGAGCTGGACGACATCGCCGACGACCTGCTGTACTGGCTGGACGAGCAGAAGAACCAGGAAGCGGCCTGAAGCGCACCGCGCAACGCCGCCTGCGCCGCCCGCAGGCGGCTCATCCGCCCGATCTCAGCTGCCGACCCGCTCGTCCTCGCCGGCCCACTCGACCCGGTTCCGCCCGCTGTCCTTGGCGCGGTAGAGCGCGCGATCGGCACGCGCCACCAGGGTGGAGAACATCTCCGCCCCATTGAACTGCGCCACCCCGAAGCTGGCACTCAGCCTGCCGGCTACCGGAAACGGTTTGCCATCGATCAGCCGCCGCATCTTCTCGGCCAGCGCGAGCGCCTCCGCCAACCCGGTGGACGGCGCCAGCAGCAGGAACTCCTCGCCCCCCCAGCGCGCCAGCAGGTCCGACGCGCGCACCTGCGAACCGAGCCGGCAGGCCACCTCGCGCAGCACCGCATCGCCTACTTCGTGACCGAAGCGGTCGTTGACCGACTTGAACCAATCCACGTCGAACAGCACCACGCTGAGCGGATGGCGATGGCGGCGCGAGCGCGACAACTCGGCCTCGGCGGTGTCCTCCAGGCGGCGGCGGTTGGCCAGGCCGGTCAGACGGTCGGTGGCGGCCGCCTCGGCCAGTTCGGCGTTCGCCCGGCGCATCTGCTGATTGGCCGCTTCAAGCTCCTGGCGCGCCTGCTCGAGCTCCTCCTCGGCCTGTTTGCGCGCCGAGATGTCGTTGATCGCGGCGATCACCGCCGGACGCCCGCCGAACTCACCGGCCATGGCCGACACCAGCGCCCAGATGGGCTCGCCGGTGCCGCGCCGCAGACGCACTTCGACATCGGTCACCGCGCCGTGCTGGTTGAGCATCTGCTGCATGCGCAGGCGATCCTCGGCATGCACGTAGAAATCCGCCACCCGGCACGCGCGCAGACGCTCCGCGGGCACGCCTGCGGTGTGTTCCGCGGCACGGTTCGCAAACAGCACCTGGCCGTCGTCCATGTCGGACACCAGGATCGCAGTGGGCGCCAGTTCGAGCAGGTGGCGCAGGCGCGCCTCGCTGTCACGCAGCACCTCTTCGGCGCGATGCTGCTCGGTGACATCGGAGATCGTGCGCACGAAACCGCCGCCCGGCAAGGGCACATGCTTGCCTTCGTAGTCGCGTCCGCGGTGTACGAAGGTATGGCGGAAGGGCTCGCGCGTGCGGGCGCGCAGGATCGCGCGCTCCAGCATGCGCCCGGACAGGGCGTTCTCACCCGCCCAGCGGCGCAGCACCTCGGCAAATGGCGGGCGGGCGGAGAGGAAGGCGTGCTCGAAGCCGGTGATCACGACGAAGCGCTGGTTGAAGCTGGTCAGGCGCAGCTGCCCATCGACCATGATCACCGCCTCGGCCATGTTCTCCATGGTGGAGCGCATCACCGCCTCGTCCTGCCGGCGCGCCGCCAGCGCCTGGGCGAGACGGCGGTTGGCGCGCAGCAGCGCATAGACGGTGGCCCCCAGCACCAGCACGCCAACGGCTGCGGCAAGCAGCAGCAACACGGTGGAGGCCGGCGGCGCGGCAGCCTCGCCGGCGGAGGCCTGCGCCAAGGCGGGACAGGACAGGCACAGCACGATTCCGCGCACGACCGCGGGGGCGGAAAACGGGAACGGGCTGCGCCAGCTGTTCATCCCGCCATTATCGGCGCGAACAGCGCCGAACCGTAGCGGTATCGCCGGCCGCTCACGCGATTTTGCATTCGCGCGGGCGGCGGCGGTAAGGCGGGCGCGGACTCAGAGACGTCCATCGACCCATCCGGCGACGCCCTGCAGCGCCGCCGGCAGCGCGCCCGGATCGGTACCGCCGGCCTGCGCCATGTCGGGCCGGCCGCCGCCCTTGCCGCCGACCTGCTGGGCGACGAAGTTGACCAGCTCGCCGGCCTTGAGCCTGCCGGTCTGGTCGGCGGTGACGCCGGCGATCAGGCTGACCCGGCCATCGGCCACCGAAGCCAGCACGATGGCCGCCGACTTGAGCTTGTCCTTGAGCTTGTCCATGGTCTCGCGCAGGGTCGGCACGTCGGCGCCCTCCAGCGTGGCGGCGAGCACCTTGACGCCCTTCACCTCCACCGCCTGGCCGGCAAGATCGTCGCCCTGGCTGGCCGCCAGCTTGCTCTTCAGGCGGGCCAGTTCCTTCTCCAGCGCACGCACGTTGTCGAGGATGCCGGCGACGCGCTCGGCGACCTCGTCGGGCTGCACCTTGAGCAGCGCCGACATGCCCTGCACGCGGCGCTCCTGTTCCTGCGTGTAACGCAGCGCGTTGGCCCCGGTGACCGCTTCGACGCGGCGCACCCCGGCGGCCACGCCGCCTTCCATGACGATCTTGAACAGGCCGATGTCACCGGTGCGCGCCACATGGGTGCCGCCGCACAGTTCCTTGGAGCTGCCGATGGTGAGCACGCGCACCTCGTCGCCGTATTTCTCGCCGAACAGCATCAGCGCGCCGGACTTCTGCGCGTCCTCCAGCGCCATCACGCGCGCATCGGTGGCAGCGTTGGCGAGGATCTCGGCATTGACGATCTCCTCGACCTCACGGATCTCCTCGGCGCTCAGCGCTGCGCTGTGGGCGAAGTCGAAGCGGGTCTTGTCGGGGTCGACCTGCGAGCCCTTCTGCTGCACGTGGGCGCCGAGCACCTCGCGCAGCGCCTTGTGCATCAGGTGGGTCACCGAGTGGTTGCGCGCGGTGGCGGCACGCGCCGCGGCATCGACGCGCGCGTTGACGCCCTGGCCCACCGACAGGCGGCCGGTCTTCACCACGCCATGGTGGCCGAACACCGCGGCCTGGATCTTCTGCGTGTCCTCGACCGCGAAGATGCCGGCGCTGCCGCGCAGCTCGCCACGGTCGCCGACCTGGCCGCCGGATTCGGCATAGAAGGGGGTGTTGTCCAGCACCACCACGCCCATCTCGCCTTCGAGCAGTTCATTGACCGCGGCGCCGTCCTTGTACAGCGCCAGGATGCTGCCCTTTTCCTCCAGGCGCTCGTAGCCGTGGAAGGTGGTCTGCGGGCCTTCGTATTCGAGGTTGGCGGCCATGCGGAACTTGCCGGCGGCGCGCGCCTGCTCCTTCTGGCGCGCCATCGCCGCATCGAAGGCCGCCGCATCGACGGTCACGCCGCGTTCGCGGCAGATGTCGGCGGTGAGGTCGAGCGGGAAGCCGTAGGTGTCGTGCAGCTTGAAGGCGGTGTCGCCGTCGAAGACCTTGTTGCCGGCGGTCTCCATCGCCGCGAGTTCGGCCTCGACGATGGCCATGCCGTTCTCGATGGTGGCGAAGAAGCGCTCTTCCTCCTGGCGCAGCACGTCGACGATGCGACGCTCGCCGGCCTTCAGTTCGGGATAGGCTTCACCCATCTCGGCGACCAGATCGGCGACCATCCTGTGGAAGAAGGCCGCGCGCGCGCCCAGCTTGTAGCCGTGGCGGATGGCGCGCCGGATGATGCGGCGGAGCACGTAGCCGCGGCCCTCGTTGCCAGGGATGACGCCGTCGGCGATGAGGAAGGAACAGGCACGGATGTGTTAGTCGTTCACTAGCAGAGTGTGTTAATATATGTCGTTGTTGGAGGTGTTGTGCTTCGCCGCG
>JAUVWV010000261.1 GCA_030603925.1 Thauera sp.
CGGAAGAAGGGCGGCGCCAGCGAATCGAGGTAGTTCTTCGCCTCGCGCACCACATAACGCGCGATGAACTCCGGGGTGTCCTCGAACATGTGGATGAAGCCGTGCATCTCGCGCA
This sequence comes from Thauera sp., assembly GCA_030603925.1. GTDB lineage: Bacteria > Pseudomonadota > Gammaproteobacteria > Burkholderiales > Rhodocyclaceae > Pseudothauera. The sequence continues at coordinate 116 of JAUVWV010000261.1, forward strand.
GCACGTCGTTCGGAATGTGCCGGCTGGTGCGCGTCTCGCCGTACAGGAAGATCGGAATGTCGGCGTTGCGGAAGCGGATTTCCTCGACGAAGGCGCGCAGCCCGGCGATGGCCTTGTCGGACGCTTCGGACGAGGAGAACTCCTCGTCGTCGATCGACAGGATGAAGGCCGAACCGCGGCTCTGCTGCTGCGCGAAGGAGGTCAGGTCGCCGTAACTGGTGACGCCCAGCACCTCGATGCCTTCCTCCTCGATGGCCTTGGCCAGCGCACGGATACCCAGGCCCGAGGTGTTCTCGGAGCGGAAGTCCTCATCGATGATGATGACCGGAAAATGGAAGCGCATCCTTCTCTCCAGCTGCAGACCCCGGAACACTCCGGGGAAATGGGCATGATACCCGTATGGTGATTGCTGTCGCGTTACTGCCGAAAAGCACGAAGGGCCGGCAAGCGGCCCCCGCAAGACTGCCCTGCTGCGACCCCGCTCAGATCTTCGGCAGGGTCACGCCGGTCTGGCCGAAGTACTTGCCGCCGCGGTCCTTGTAGGAGGTCTCGCACACTTCGTCCGATTCGAAGAACAGCATCTGCGCCACGCCCTCGTTGGCGTAGATCTTCGCCGGCAGCGGCGTGGTATTGGAGAACTCCAGCGTCACGTGGCCTTCCCATTCCGGTTCCAGCGGGGTGACGTTCACGATGATGCCGCAGCGCGCGTAGGTGCTCTTGCCCAGGCACACCGTGAGCACGTTGCGCGGAATGCGGAAGAACTCGACGGTGCGCGCCAGGGCGAAGGAGTTGGGCGGGATGATGCACACGTCGCCGGTGAAATCGACGAAGTTGCGCGCGTCGAAATCCTTCGGGTCGACGATGGTCGAGTTGATGTTGGTGAAGATCTTGAATTCGTTGGCGCAGCGCACGTCGTAGCCGTAGCTCGAAGTGCCGTAGGAGACGATCTTGCCGTGCTCGTTGTTGCGCACCAGTTCCGGTGCAAACGGCTCGATCATGCCGTGCTGTTCCGCCATGCGGCGGATCCACTTGTCGGACTTGATGGACATCGGGCGCGGGTTCCTTGGCTGCCGTGCCGGCGATGGGCCGGCGGTGAAAAATCCGCGTAGTTTAGGGCAAGCCCGGCCGAATCGAAAGCGGCACGTCCGCCGCCATGGCAATCCGCAGGCAAGCGGCCCCGGACGTCGCCACGCCGCGGCATTCGCGCGACCCTGTGCCGGCTCAGTCGCCGAAACGAATACCCTGCGCGAGGGGCAGTTCCGCCGAGTAGTTGATGGTATTGGTGGCCCGCCGCATGTAGGCCTTCCAGGCATCCGAGCCGGACTCACGCCCGCCGCCGGTGTCCTTCTCACCGCCGAAGGCACCGCCGATCTCGGCGCCGGAGGTGCCGATGTTCACATTGGCGATGCCGCAGTCCGAGCCGGCCGCCGAGAGGAAGCGCTCGGCCTCGCGCAGGTCGTTGGTGAAGATGGCCGATGACAGGCCTTGCGGCACCGCGTTGTGCAGCGCGATCGCCTCGTCCAGCGTGGTGTAGCCCAGCACGTAGAGGATGGGCGCGAAGGTCTCGCGGCGCACGGTGGCGGTCTGCGCCGGCATGTCCACCAGGGCCGGGCGCACATACCAGGCATCCGGCCAGCGCTCGGCCAGCACGCGCTCGCCGCCGAACACCGTGCCGCCCTCGGCACGCGCTGCGGCCAGCGCGGCCTGCATCGCTTCAAACGATTCACGCCCGATCAGCGGCCCCATCAGCGTCGCCGGGTCGAGCGGGTCGCCGATGCGCACGCTGGCACAGGCGCTGCGCAGTCGGGTCAGCAGGGTTTCGCGCAGCGCGGCGTGCACAATCAGTCGGCGCGCACTGGTGCAGCGCTGCCCGGCAGTGCCGACCGCGGAGAACAGGATGGCGCGCGCAGCGAGGTCGAGATCCGCGCTGGGCGCAACCACGATGGCGTTGTTGCCACCCAGTTCCAGCAGCGAACGCCCCAGCCGCGCTGCCACCCGCGGCGCCAGCGAACGCCCCATGGCGCACGAACCGGTGGCCGACAGCAGCGCCACGCGATGCTCGTCGGCCAGCCGCTCGGCCGCCTCGCGCCCGCCGATCCCCACCTCCAGCACGCCCTCGGGCACTGCGCCGAAGCGCGCGCAGGCGCGTTCGAACAGCGCCCGGCAGGCAAGCGCGCTGAGCGGCGTGCGCTCCGACGGCTTCCACACCAGCGTATCGCCGCACACCAGGGCCAGCGCAGCGTTCCACGCCCACACCGCGACCGGGAAGTTGAACGCCGACACCACGCCCACCACGCCCAGCGGGTGCCAGGTTTCCATCATGCGGTGCCCGGGGCGCTCGGAGGCGATGGTCAGTCCATGCAACTGACGCGACAGGCCGACCGCGAAGTCGCAGATGTCGATCATCTCCTGCACCTCGCCAGCACCCTCCGCAAGGATCTTGCCGCTCTCGATGCTCACCAGGCGCCCAAGCGCCGCCTGGTGGGTGCGCAGTTCCTCGCCGAACAGGCGCACCAGTTCGCCGCGCCGCGGCGCAGGCACGTCGCGCCAGTGCAGGAAGGCGGCCTGCGCACGGTCGAGCGCCGCGTCGAGCTGCACCGCGTCCGCCGGCTCCAGGCGCGCGATCATGCTGCCATCGATCGGGCTATGCACTGCCAGCGCCCCGCTGCGCAGCGCGTCGGGCGCCAGCCCCAACTCTTCCAGTACGGTATCGATGTTCATCGCAGCCTCTCCTCCTCCACGATTCGAGTGTAGGGCCTGTTCTGGCGCGTTGCAGGGGGCGCCGTTCCCGCATTCGTCGAGACGTAACGATTCTGGCTTGTCTGAAGCAGGGTGTGGCCCGCGTCAGACTGGAAGCGCAGGGGCATCCCACCGCTGGATCAGATGCCTTCTCCCCCGGCGGCAAGCCACCTCCGCTTCCCGCCGTGCGGGGGACGCGGCCGGCAACGATTTCGGCACGCATGAGGCGCCGGCCGCGTCCCCCGCGCGGCCACCACGATCCCCTGAATCACAACGGACAGAATCGCCCCCGGCACAAAGAGCCGAGAACACATGGCCATTCCCCTTGCCAGCCCGTCCGACTTGAGCCCCGCGGATACGGCATTAGCGGGGCTCAAGTCCGACACGCTGTCAGGACGGCGCGCCCCAATAGTCCGCCCGGCCGTAGGTGTCGCGAAAGTGATCCAGCAGCAGGCGCATGCGCAGGGCGAGGTGGCGGCGCTGCGGGAACACCGCGTAGATGCCCAGCGGCGCCGCAGCCCAGTCTTCCAGCACCTGCACCAGGCGGCCGCTGCGCAGATCCTCGCCCACCTCCCACAACGAGCGCCAGGCCAGCCCCAGGCCGGCCAGGGTCCAGTCGCGCAGCACCGCGCCGTCGTTGCACTCCAGGTTGCCGGCCACGCGCAGCAGCAACGGCGCACCGTCCTCGCCGGAAAACTGCCAGCCGCGCTGCTGCGCCAGGCACAGACAGTTGTGCGCCAGCAGGTCCTGCGGCGTCCGTGGCGTACCGTGGTGCGCCAGATACTCGCGGCTGGCGATCACCACCCGGCGGTTCTCCGCCAGGCGCACCGACACCAGGCTGGAATCCGGCAGTTCACCGATGCGGATTGCGCAGTCGAAGTTCTCGTTCACCAGATCGACCATGCGGTCCGACAGTTCCAGGGTGCAACTCACTTCAGGGTTGGCCTGCAGGAAGTGCATCACGACCGGCGCCACATGGCGGCGCCCGAAACCGGCCGGCGCGGTCAGGCGCAGGTGGCCGCTGGGCTTGATGCCGCCCAGACTGACCGCGGCCTCGGCATTGGCCAACTCGTTGAGAATGCGCTGGCAGTCTTCGAGAAAGGCACTACCCTCGAAGGTGAGCGTGATGCGCCGCGGGGTCCGCAACAGCAGCTTCACCCCCAGGCGCGCCTCCAGGGCGTCCAGCCGACGGCCGATCACCGCGGGCGTCACACCGGCCTCGCGTGCGGCGGCCGACAGGGACCCCCGGGTGGCGACACTGACGAAACTTTCGATCTGCTTGAGTTGATCCATTTTTTACCTGTAGTAAAAGATCAATTGATATCGCCTTATCTTCTATTTTGATTTGTGACGCAATAGACTCCGTTACAAGCTATGCCGGGTGGAGGAGACACCGCCCTGCGGCCAGTACGCTTTCAGACGGGCCCAGCCCGCGTGCGACGGCCGGCGGCCCGGCGCAACACCCCGAAGATCACCGTTTCCAGCCATCTATAAGACAGGAGTTTCCATGAGCCTCGACCTGCCCCAGGGCATGCAGATCAACGCCCCGCTGCACCCCCGCTTCGACCAGATCCTCACCCGCGAGGCGCTGGAACTGGTTGCCAAGCTGCACCGCGCCTTCGAACCGCGCCGCCAGGAACTGCTGGCCGCCCGCGTCGCCCGCCAGGCGCGCATCGACGCCGGCGAACTGCCCGACTTCCTGCCGGAAACCAAGTCGGTGCGCGAAGGCGACTGGAAGGTCGCGCCACTGCCGAAGGCACTGGAATGCCGCCGCGTGGAGATCACCGGCCCGGTCGAGCGCAAGATGATCATCAACGCCTTCAACTCGGGCGCCGACTCCTACATGACCGACTTCGAGGATTCCAACAGACCGAACTGTTACAACCAGATCC
>JAUVWV010000384.1 GCA_030603925.1 Thauera sp.
CCAGCCGCCGAGACGGACGAGATGAAGGCCGACACGTGCGGCGCGGCCAGCGCGCTCGGCACCATCCCCCCGCACGCCCGCATGGCCCTGCCGATCAACGTGGTCGGCCTGATCCCCACCACCGAGAACATGCCCGGCGGCGGCGCCACCAAGCCCGGTGATGTGGTCACCTCGATGTCCGGCCAGACCATCGAGATCCTCAACACCGACGCAGAAGGCCGTCTGATCCTGTGCGATGCGCTGACCTACGCCGAGCGCTTCAAGCCGGCCTGCGTGGTCGACATCGCCACCCTCACCGGCGCCTGCGTGGTAGCCCTGGGCAAGATCCCCAGCGGACTGCTGGCCAACGACGACGCACTGGCGGCCGAGCTGCTCGCGCGCGGCACCGAATCCGGCGACCGCGCCTGGCAGCTGCCGCTGTGGGACGAGTACCAGGACCTGCTCAAGAGCAATTTTGCCGACATGGGCAACATCGGCGGCCGCTACGCCGGCACCATCACTGCAGCCTGCTTCCTCGCGCGTTTCACCAAGGCCTACAAGTGGGCGCATCTGGACATCGCCGGCACCGCCTGGCTGTCGGGCGACGCCAAGGGCGCCACCGGCCGTCCGGTGCCGCTGCTCAGCCAGTTCCTGATCGGGCGCGCGGAAGCGGAAGGACGCTGAGCGGGTGCCGCGAGTGCAGTTCTACCACAACACCGCGGACCGCATTGCGCTGGCCTGCGAGTTGACCGCCCGCGCGCATGCCAGCGGGCGGCAGGTGGCGCTGCGCGTTGCGGATGCCGCGGAACAGCGCCGTCTCGACCAGGCGCTGTGGAGCTTCGAGCAACTCGCCTTTCTGCCCCACGTCCCCGCCGATTCCCCTCTGGCCGCGGAGACACCGGTGGTGATCGGCCGGGAGGACACCCCCGGATGGCCGCACGGCGACATCCTGGTGAACCTGGCCGACAGCCTGCCGCAGCACCTCGACGCGTTCCGCATGATCATCGAGATCGTCGGCCAGAGCGAAGCCGAGAAGGCACCGGGCAGGCTGCGCTACAAGCACTACAAACAGCGCGAGCTGCCGATTCAACTTTTCGACGCGGTACGCCGGGAGGCGATGTGAGCGACTGGCGCCCCCCCGGCCCGCTGCACGACGAGGACATCGAGGCCGCCGACCGCCTGCTCGATCAGGCCGACGCCCTGCTGCGCCGCCACCGCGGCGCGGATGCGCCGGCGGAGCACGTCGCACTGGACGGCGACGACCTGCCCATCCTCACCGACATGGTGGACGAGTCCGACCCCGAGCTTCCGCTGCTGGTCGACGCCGCACCGCCCGCAGCGGCGGCGCCCTTTGCCGGCCCTGCGCCTGTCGCGCAAGCGGGTCCGCCCCCGGCCACCGCCGCGCCCAGCAGTGCGGAGCTGTCGCGCGAACTGGCCGAGCACCTGATCCGGCTCGATACCGAGATCGCCCGCGAGATCGAGGGCTGGATCAACCGCGAACTGCCACAACTGCTGTCGCGCGAATTCGACGCCTTCAGCGAGCGCCTGCGCCAGGAGGCCCTCGACCACCTGCGCGCCACCCTGCTGCCGCGCCTCTCCGACCGCATCGCCAGCCATCTCGAAGAACCCGACGAGACGCGCTGAGCCAGGGCCGCACGCCCCCTCTGCGCCCGTTCACGGGCGGACGGTCCGTCGGGTCGATCCGCTATAATCCGCCCTTTGCCCCAAAGACCCCGAGCACATCATGGAACTTGCCAAGAGCTTCGAACCGGCCGAAATCGAACGGCGCTGGTACCCCGAATGGGAATCGCGCGGCTACTTCGATGCCGGACTCGACAAGTCCCGCAAGGATGCCTTCTGCATCCTGCTGCCGCCGCCCAACGTCACCGGCACGCTGCACATGGGGCACGGCTTCAACCAGACCATCATGGACGCGCTCACCCGCTACCACCGCATGCGGGGCGACAACACCCTGTGGC
>JAUVWV010000318.1 GCA_030603925.1 Thauera sp.
CCGCCCTTGCCGAGCCACCGGGGGTACTGCAGGGCCATGGCCTGGAGGGCGATAACTATGACGGGCCTGCGCATGGACAGAAAGCAAGTGCCTTATGTACGGAAGGCCGGCGGATCACCCGCCGGCCTTCCGGTTTTTACCACGCGACGCCCGCCGGAGCGAGCGCCACGTACTCCCTGCTGCGACGCTCAGCGCGCGCGCAGGTTGAAGAAGGCCTTGCGGCCCGGGTAGCTGGCGGTATCGCCGAGGTCTTCCTCGATGCGCAGCAGCTGGTTGTACTTGGAGATGCGATCCGAGCGCGACAGCGAACCGGTCTTGATCTGCATCGCGTTCAGGCCCACCGCGATGTCGGCGATGGTCGCGTCGTCGGTTTCGCCCGAACGGTGGGAAATCACCGAGGTGTAGCCCGCGCGCTTGGCCATCTCGACCGCGGCGAAGGTTTCCGACAGGGTGCCGATCTGGTTGATCTTGATCAGGATGGAGTTGGCGATACCCTGCTCGATGCCCTGCTCAAGGATCTTGGTGTTGGTGACGAAGAGGTCGTCGCCCACCAGCTGCACCTTCTTGCCCAGACGGTCGCTCAGGGTCTTCCAGCCGGCCCAGTCGCCTTCGGCCATGCCGTCTTCGATGGAGACGATGGGGAACTTGTCGGCCAGCGTGGCCAGATAGTCGGTGAAGCCTTCTGCGGTGAGGCTCAGGCCTTCGCCCACCAGTTCGTACTTGCCGTTCTTGTAGAACTCGCTGGCCGCGCAGTCCAGTGCCAGCAGCACGTCACGGCCGGGCTCGTAGCCGGCTGCGGCGATCGCGTCCTGGATCATGTTCAGCGCCTCTTCGGTGCCGGACACGTTGGGCGCGAAGCCGCCCTCGTCACCCACGGTGGTGGGGTAGCCCTTCTTGTCGGTGAGCTTCTTCAGGTGGTGGAAGATCTCCGCGCCGCAACGCAGGGCTTCGCGGAAGCTGGTCATGGACACCGGCATGATCATGCATTCCTGGATGTCCAGGCTGTTGTTGGCGTGCGCGCCACCGTTGATGACGTTCATCATCGGCACCGGCATGGTCATCGGGCCGGAGCCGCCGAAGTAGCGGTACAGCGGCAGACCGGCTTCCTCGGAAGCGGCCTTGGCCACCGCCATCGACACCGCCAGCATGGCGTTGGCGCCCAGCCGGGACTTGTTCTCGGTGCCGTCGAGCTCGATCAGGGTGCGGTCGATGAAGGCCTGCTCCTCGGCGTCCAGGCCGATGATGGCTTCCGAGATTTCGGTGTTCACGTTCTCGACCGCGCGCAGCACGCCCTTGCCCAGGTAGCGGCCGGCGTCGCCGTCGCGCAGCTCGATGGCCTCGCGCGAGCCGGTGGAGGCGCCGGACGGCACCGCGGCACGGCCCATCACGCCGGATTCCAGCAGCACGTCGGCTTCGACGGTGGGATTGCCGCGGGAATCCAGAATCTCGCGGGCGATCACATCAACGATTGCACTCATGGTTCTTCCTGTATCGATCGAAAGTGGGGTGAATCAAACGCTGGTCGCGGGCGCTTCTTCCAGCCCTTCGCACAGCAGCATGTCGAAGTCGGCAATACCGGCGCGCGCCTCGCGCGCGGCCCGGTATTCCGGCGAATCGTAGAAGCGGCGGGCGGCGTCCATGGACGGAAAGGCCACAATCACCAGACGCTGGGGTGCCCAGTCACCTTCCAGCGTCTCGGTGGCACCGCCGCGCACCAGGTAGCGCCCGCCGAAGCGCGCCACGGCGATCTCCGCCAGCTCGCGGTAGCGCGAGATGCGCTCGGCGTCATGCACGCGGGCATCGACCACCAGGTAGGCCGGCTTGCTCATGGCTGCAGTTCGGTAAACCCGCTGGCTTTCACCAGCCGGTCGATGTCGCGCAGCACGCCGAGCAGCGCCTTCATCTTCGGCAGAGGCCAGGCGTTGGGGCCGTCGGACAGGGCCTTGGCCGGGTCCGGATGGGTTTCCATGAAGAGGCCCGCCACGCCCGCGGCCACCGCGGCGCGCGCCAGCACCGGCACGAACTCGCGCTGACCGCCCGAGGCGGTGCCCTGCCCGCCTGGCAGCTGCACCGAGTGGGTGGCGTCGAACACCACCGGGCAGCCGGTCTCACGCATGATCGCCAGCGAGCGCATGTCGGACACCAGGTTGTTGTAGCCGAAGGAGGCGCCGCGCTCGCACACCATGATGGTGTCCGCCCCGCCGTTGGCCTCCTTGGCCTTGTCGACCACGTTCTTCATGTCGCCCGGGGCGAGGAACTGGCCCTTCTTGATGTTCACCGGCTTGCCGGACGCAGCCACCGCGTGGATGAAATCGGTCTGCCTGCACAGGAAGGCCGGCGTCTGCAGCACATCCACCACCGCCGCCACTTCGGGGATCTCCTCCACCGTGTGCACGTCGGTGAGCACCGGCAGGCCGAGCTGCGTCTTCACCGCCGCGAGCATCTTCAGCCCGGCATCCATGCCGTGCCCGCGGAAGCTCCTGCCCGAGCTGCGGTTGGCCTTGTCGTAGGAGGCCTTGAAGATGTACGGGATGCCCAACTCGCCGCAGATCTCCTTCATCTGTCCGGCGATATCCAGGCACATCTGCTCGGACTCGGCCACGCAGGGCCCGGCAATCAGGAACAGCGGCCGGTCCAGGCCGGCCTCGAAACCGCACAGCTTCATCGTCAGACTCCTCAGCCCGCCTTGCGCGCCAGCGCCGCCTTCACGTAGGCGGTGAACAGCGGGTGGCCCTTGCGCGGATTGGAGGTGAATTCCGGATGGAACTGGCAGCCGACGAACCACGGGTGCACGTCGGTGGGCAGTTCCACCATCTCGCACAGGTCGGTGACCGGCGCACGGCCGGAAACCACCAGCCCCTTCTCTTCGAGCTGCGCGAGCAGGGTGTTGTTCACTTCGTAGCGGTGACGGTGGCGCTCGACGATGTCGGCCGCGCCGTAGACCTCGCGCGCCAGCGAGCCTTCCTTGAGATGGCAGGTCTGCCCGCCCAGGCGCATGGTGCCGCCCAGGTCGGAATCCTCGCTGCGCTTCTCGATCTTGCCGCTGCGGTCCTTCCATTCGGTGATCAGGCCGATCACCGGGAAGGGGCTGGCCTTCTCGAACTCGGTCGAATGCGCGCCTTCCATGCCGGCCACGTCACGGGCGAACTCCACCACGGCGAGCTGCATCCCCAGGCAGATGCCCAGATACGGCACCTTGTTCTCGCGGGCGTAGCGGATCGCGGCGATCTTGCCCTCGGTGCCGCGTTTGCCGAAGCCGCCGGGCACCAGGATGGTGTCCATCTTCTCGAGCACCGCGCAGCCTTCCTGCTCGATGTCCTCGGAGTCGATGTAGTGGATGTTCACCTTGGAGCGGGTGTGCATGCCGGCGTGGTTGAGCGCCTCGATCAGCGACTTGTAGGAC
>JAUVWV010000108.1 GCA_030603925.1 Thauera sp.
CAGCGCCGAGGTGATGGACTTCTTCGAGCAGTATCCCTGGCCGGGCAACGTACGCCAGTTGCAGAACGTGATCCGTGTGGCGGTGGCCCTGCTCGACGAGCACGATACCGAGATCCGCGCGCTGCATCTGCCGGAAGAACTGTTCGGCGCCGATCCGATGGACGAATCCAAGCGCGTGCGTGGCGAGCGGTCCGCTGCGTCGCCTGCACCCTACGGCGGACAGGTCCTGCCGGGGAGCGGCAGTCTGGACCAGATCGAGTTGCAGGCGATCGAGCTGGCGATGCGTGAAGCAGGGGGCAATGTGTCGGCTGCGGCACGCCGCCTCGGCATCAGTCGCAATACGCTGTACCGCAAGCTCGGCCGCATGGGCTGACGCGCAGCGCCGGCACACGGGCTGAACTTCGCCCCGGCGGGGGCTGTCTTTCCGGAAACGTCCTTGTTCCCGCCGGAGAACGCCGATGCGCCCGCTACGCCAGCTTGCCCTCTCTCTTGCGCTGCTCCTGCCGGCTGCGGTCGGCGCGCAGACCGTGGTGGCCACGGCGAACAGCGCCGCCGGCCCGTTGCGCGTCATCGAAGTGGCGAAGGGGCTGGAGATTCCCTGGTCGCTGGCCTTCCTGCCCGAGGGCCGCATGCTGGTCAGCGAACGCGCCGGGCGTCTGCGCATCGTCGCCCCGGACGGCAGCGTCTCGGCGCCACTGGCGGGCGTCCCGGCGGTGCTTGCGCGCGCGCAGGGCGGTCTGCTGGACGTGGTGCTGGGGCCGCAGTTCGCCGATGACCGGCGGATATATTTCTCCTACGCCGAGCCCACCGCGCGCGGCGCGCGTACCGCGGTGGCACGCGCCCGGCTGGATACCGACGGGCTGCGTCTGGAGGAAGTCGAGCGCATCTTCGCGCAGCGCGAGGACCCGTCCGGCGGGCATCACTGGGGCTCGCGCCTGGTGTTCGGGCGCGACGGCATGCTGTTCGTCACCCTGGGCGACCGCTTCAACCACCGCGAGCGCGCGCAGGCGCTGGACAGCCATCTCGGCAAGGTGGTGCGCATTGCGCCCGACGGCAGCGTACCGCCGGACAATCCGTTCGCGGGGCGCAGCGATGTGCTGCCGGAGATCTGGTCCTATGGTCACCGCAACGTGCAGGGTGCCGCGCTGCATCCGGTCAGCGGTGCGCTGTGGACGCACGAACATGGCCCGCAGGGCGGCGACGAGGTGAACCTGACCCTGGCCGGGCGCAACTACGGCTGGCCGGTGATCACTTACGGGCGCGAGTACGTCACCGGCTTTCGCATCGGTGAGGGCACCGAGCGCGCGGACGTGATGCCGCCGCTGCTGCAATGGACGCCGTCCATCGCACCGTCCGGCATGGCCTTCTACACCGGTGATGCCTTTCCGCAGTGGCGCGGCAGCCTGTTCGTCGGTGCCTTGCGCGGCAGCATGCTGGTGCGCCTGAGCCTGGATGGCGACCGCGTGAGCGGCGAAGAACGCCTGTTGCAGGAGCTCGGCAGCCGCATCCGCGACGTCCGCCAGGGGCCGGACGGTCTGCTGTATCTGCTCGACGAGAGCGCCGGGCGGATCCTGCGCCTTGAGCCGGGGCGCTGAACGCCGGGCGATGACCGTGTGCTGAGCGCGCCGGGCGGGCGGAAGCTGTCCGCCGCATGTCATCCGCTTCCGAGCGGTCCGTATCGCCGCTGGGCTCGCGGCAAACGAGTTCTCCTCATTTTTCGTGCGGCGCGCTACACTCGGCCATAGGACATAGAAAAAGACCCTGGCAGGGCGGTCCGGTGTTGGCGGATGTGAGGAGGCGTCATGCACGGTTTCGAAGAACAGGCGGAAGCGTTCGCCCAGCGGATAGGCGCGGAGATTGCCGAGCGCCGCCTGAATTTCCCGGTATCGATGGAAGTGTCGATGCGCATCAAGCGCCTCGCCGACGATCCGGATGCAAGCCTGGACCAGATCGCCGCGGTGGTGCAGGCCGAGCCCGTGCTCAGTGCCAAGACCCTGCGCATGGCCAACGCGGTGGCCCTCAATCCCTACGGTGCGCAGATCCAGACCGTGCGCGATGCGGTGCGCCGCATCGGCCTGTCATCGCTGCGCAGTCTCGCCCTCGCGGTGGCCTCCGAACAGCTGGCGGGCGACCACCGTTCGCCCAATATGCGCACCCTGGCGTATGGGCTGTGGCGGCGCTCGGTCGATGTCGCGGCGTGGTGCTTCGCGCTGGCACGGCAGACCCGGGCAGCCAATCCGGATGCGGCCATGCTGGCCGGCATGATGACGCACATCGGCCAGTTGTTCCTGATCGCGCGCGCCTCCGACTATCCGGCGATGGAGGCCAACATCGACCGCTTTGCGGGGCTGGTCGACGAGCTGCATCACAAGGTGGGGGTGGCGGTACTGGAAGTGTTCGACGTACCGGAAACCATCCTCGACAGCCTGGAACAGACGCAAGGCTACGATGGCGAATGGCCACCGCACGATCTCGGTCACGTGGTCCGCCTGTCCTCGCTGGTGTCCGAAGTGCCGAACCCCTTCGATGGGCTGGCCGGCCGGACGGTGCCGCGCGGGCCGGCGGCCGCGGCCGGGTTTGGTGTGGATGCGGGTGCGCTGACCGAGTTGCTGGAGGCGTCACACGCGGAGCGCGAGCAGATCCTGGCCGCGGTGCGTGGCTGACATGAATGTGGAGGGTTCCTTGCAGAGTGAAGAGGGTCAGGACAAGGGCATCGGCCTGAGTTTCCGCCTGGAGCGCGAGACAGGCGTGCTGTTTGCCGCCGTCGCGCCCGATCCGGCGGCGCGCCCGGTGGATGAGCCTTGGCTCAATGCCCGCCTGGCCGAGGAAGGTTACGGCAGGCTGCGCTTCGTGCCGATGGCGATCACCGGCCTGCTGGCACAGTACAACTCGGGCGCGCGCGTCGAGGCGATGAAGATTGCCGAATGCGTCGATGCCGAACTGTCCATCGCCATTTCGCCCGATGGCCTGTTCGCCACCCTGCGCATCGTTGCGGCGCAGGGCGGCAAGCCGGTGAGCAAGGCCGACGTGCTGGCCGAACTGGCCGGGAAGGGGGTCACCGAAGGCATCCTGCTCGACGACATCAACCGCGCGATTGCTGCCGGTGCGGCCGATGGCGTGGTGATCGCACGCGGCCGTGCCGCGGTGCCGGGCGAGGACGGCCGGCTGGAAAGCCTGGTTACCCAGGTGCGTTCGCGCGTGCCGCGCATGACCGAGACCGGGCAGATCGACTTTCGCGACCTCGGCGACATCCTGACGGTGCAGCCGGGGGAAGCCTTGATGCTGAGGCGCGGCCCCACGGCCGGCGTCGACGGGGTCACCGTGCTCGGCCAGGCCATCGTCGCGGCACCGGGCAAGGAGGTGATGTTTGCCGGCAACCTGTCCGGCGCGCGCATCGATCCGGACAACCCGGATCGCCTGCTGGCGGAGATCGCCGGCCAGCCGGTGGAGGTTGCCGGCGGCATGATCGTCGAGCCGGTCTACACCGTGCAGGCGGTGAACATGGCCAGCGGCAACATCAAGTTCGACGGCAGCGTGGTGGTGCGCGGCGATGTCGCGGCGGGCATGAGCATCCAGGCCACCGGCGACATCGAGATCGGTGGCACTGCCGACCCGTGCACACTGGACGCGGGGGGCAGCATCGTCATCAAGGGCGGCGCGCTGGGCGGGCTGGGACGCAAGGAGCTGACCGACAGCACGATCCGCTGCGGCGGCTGTTTCACCGCGGCATATGCGCAGCAGGCGCGCATCGAGGCGGGCGACAGCATCTTCATCGACGACATGGCGATGCAGTGCGACCTGGCCGCCGGCAATCACATCCGGGTGGGCAACAAGCGCCGCGGCCACATCATCGGGGGGCGGGCGCTGGCCACCCTGTCGATCACCGGCAAGGTGCTCGGCTCGCCGAACCGGATCGGCACCGAGCTCGAAGTAGGGGTCAGCCCGGCGATGAACCGGCGCATCCTCGAACTGGCCAAGGCGCGCGACGCCCACGAGAAGCAATTGCTCGACATCAGCAAGTTGCTGGTGTTCGCCGACCGCAATCCGACCCGCGTCGATCCCAGGATGGTGGAACGCGCCTGCGGCACGGCGAAGAAGCTGTCCGACGAGATCGCCGCGCTGCGCGGCGAGGAGGAGGGGCTCAACCAGCTCGTCACCCTGTCGCAGCAGGCGCGCGTCAATGCGGAACAGGCCTTGTACGAGGGCGTTACCGTGCTGATGGGCACGCAGCGTTATCGCGTCGCCGGCGAGCATGGCCCGAGCGTCATCGGCCTGGGCGAGGGCGGGCTTGGCCTGCTGCCGCCCGAAAGCAAGGAGACGGGGCGATGAAACGGGGCGTGCGCGACAGGCTGCGCGCCGCGCTGGGTGCGTGCATGCTGGCGCTGGCCTGCGGCGCGCCGCCTGCTGCCGGCGAGGATGCCCTGCGCGTGGTCCTGACGCCGCGTTCGGTACCGTTCTCCTACATCGGCGAGGACGGCGAACTGGCCGGTTTCAACGTTGATATGGCGAAGGCCATCTGTGCGGAACTGGGCCGGCGCTGCGCGCTCGACACGCTGGCTTTTCCGGAGATCATTCCAGCCGTGGCCTCCGGTCGCTACGACCTGGGGGTGGCCAACTTCCTGCGTACCCCGGAGCGCGAGCGCGAGGTCGCCTTCACGGTGCCGTACTGGCGCTCCACCTCGGTGTTCGTCGGCAAGGCGGGCAGGCGTGTCGGCGCGGTGGAAGAACTGCTGCGCGACACGCCGGTGTGCGCGATCGGCAGCTCCGGCCAGCTGCGCTTCCTCATCGAACGGGCCGGCACCCATGTGGCCAACGTACGGGCGATGCCGTCCAACCAGGATGTGCTCGACGCGCTGCAAAGCGGCGAATGCCCGGTGGCGCTGCTGCCGACCATGCAGGTGCTGCCCTTCCTGCAAAGTGCGAGGGGGCAGGGACTGGCTTTCCTCGCCGCACCGCTGGCCGAGAGCGGCCTGGGCGGGACGGTGCACATGGTGGTGCGCCCGGGCGACCCCGAACTGCGCGAGGCCATCGACCGGGCGCTGCAGCGCCTGATCGCCAGCGGCGTGCACGAACGCGCCGCGCGCCGCTACTTTCCGTTCAGCATCCTCTGAGCGCCTCCGCCGATGAATGATAAACCGCCCGTCGCATCGGCCGTGCGCCGCCTGTCGCTGCGCCGCCTGTCGCTCCGGCTGGCGCTGGCCGGCGCGCTCGCGCTGCTGTTCGGCGTGGCGATGGTCGCCACGGTGTCGCTGTCGGCCATCCGGCTTGCCGAACGGGGCGGGCAGGATACCGCCGCCGAGCGCATGGAAGGCCTGCGCGCGGTCGGCAACCTGGAGCGCATGATCGCCCTCGGCGACCAGTTCCAGGCCGAGAGCGACCCGCTGCGCTGGCGCAACGTCGCGCTCACCATGCAGGCGCTTGCCCTGCATCCCTCGCTGGCCGCGCCGGGCGGCGGCGTCGAACGGATGCACGACGCCTTTGCCAGCGCCACACGCCTGCTCGAGATGCGCGAGCACGAACTGGTGGTGGCGCAGGCCCCGGATGCGATGGCGCGCATGGCCGAGCAGCGATCGGCCTTCTGGCAACAGGAACGCTTGCTCATGCAGGAGGCCGCGGACGACGTGGCGGCGCGCCTGGTGAGCGAGATCTCCGCCGCGTCGGCCGAGATCTCGCGCGGTGCGCGGGTGGTGATCGCCATCACGCTGGGCGGTGCGCTGGCCGCCTGTGCGCTGGGCGCGGCCCTGGTGGTGCTGTTGCGCCGCCATCTGCTGACGCCCTTGGTGCAACTCTCCGATTCGTTGGTGGACATGCGGCGGGGCGAGGACGTCTCGGCGCGCCTGCCGCAGGTCCATAGCCAGGAGCTGGGCGAGGTGGTCGATGCCGTGGGGCGTCTGGCGGTTGCGCAGCACGCGCTGGAGCAGGCCACGCTGTACGACCCGCTGACCGGCCTGTCGAACCGCTACGGGCTGGAGGCCCGCCTGCAACAGGCCATCGGCCAGGCTCGCCGGCAGGGGCGGCGGATGGCGCTGGTGTTCGTCGACCTGGATCGTTTCAAGTCGGTGAACGACACCTTCGGCCACGCCAGCGGCGACGATCTGCTGCGCATCGTCGCGGACCGTTTCTCCGGTTGCCTGCGCGATGCGGACCTGGTGGCGCGGCTGGGCGGTGACGAGTTCGTCATCGTGCTCAGCGAGCTTGCCCATGTGGCCGATGCCGCACAGGTGGCGCAGAAGCTGCTCGCCGCGGCGGCCCGCCCCGCCCGGGTGCAGGGGCTGGAGGTGCGCCTGTCGGCCTCCATCGGGATCTGCCTGTTTCCCGACGACGGCGAGGATGCCGGCACCCTGATGAAGCATGCCGACATTGCCATGTACCAGGCCAAGGGCGCGGGCAGGGCGGGGTTCCGCTTCTTCGAGCAGGCGATGAACGATGCGGTGACCCAGCGCCTGCGCATCGAATCCGAACTGCGCCAGGCGGTGGAGCGCAACGAGTTCCGCCTGTACTTCCAGCCGCAGATGGACCCGCAGGGCGAACGCATTGTCGCCGCCGAGGCGCTGATCCGCTGGCAGCGCGAGGACGGCGCCCTGATCTCGCCCGCCGCCTTCATTCCGATTGCCGAGGAAAGCGAGCTGGTGTCGACCATCGGCGAGTGGGTGCTGCAGTCGGCCTGCGAACACCTCGCGGACTGGGGGGCGCGCGGCTATGGCGAGATCCGCCTGGCGGTGAACCTGTCGGCGCGTCAGTTGCGTGATCCGGCGCTGCCGGTGCTGGTCGACCGGCTGCTGCGCCGCCATGGGGTTGAACCGGCACGGCTGGAGCTGGAGATGACCGAAAGCGTGGCGATGCAACAGCCCGAATCCACCATCCGCAACCTGCTGGCCTTGAAGGATCTGGGCGTGTCGCTGGCGATCGACGACTTCGGCACCGGCTACTCCTCGCTCGCCTACCTGAAGCTCTTCCCGCTCGACCGCCTGAAGCTCGACCGCACCTTCGTCAGCGACATCGAGCACGATCCCAACGACGCCAGCATCTGCGCGGCGACCGTGGGGCTGGCCCACAGCCTGCGCCTGGAGCTGGTGGCCGAAGGGGTCGAAACGGCTGCGCAGCACGCCTTCCTGCGCCAGCTCGGCTGCGATCTGCTGCAGGGCTATCTGTTCCACCGGCCGATGCCGGCGGGAGCCTTCGTGGTGTTGCTGGAACACCAGCTCGCCGCACCGGCCGACGGCGCCGCCGCGGCCTGAGCCGCGGGATGCTACAGGGCGGCTTCGATGGCGGCCCTGACTTCCGCCGCCCCTGGATCGACGCGCGCCGGAAAGGCTGCCAGCACCCGGCCGCTGCGATCGACCACGTACTTGTGGAAGTTCCAGCTCGGCGCTTCCGACTGGCGCGCGAGTTCGCGGAAGATCGGATGCGCCGCCTCGCCGCGCACCCGGATCGGCGCGAACATGTCGAAGCTCACGCCGAAGTTCACGAAGCAGACCTGCGCGGTTGCGGCCTCGTCGTCGGCTTCCTGGCGGAAGTCGTTGGACGGAAAGCCGATCACCTTCAGGCCGCGCTCGCGGTACTCGCGATGCAGCGCCTCAAGTGCCTCGAACTGGCCGGTGTAGCCGCAGTGGCTGGCGGTATTGACCACCAGCAGCGGCTGGCCGGCGTAGCGCGCACGCAGGTCGACGACTTCGGACGAGTGCAGGCGGCGCAACTGGTGGTCGAACAGCGCGTCGGCGCCGCGCTCCCCGGCGGCAACGGCGAACGGTGAGAGCAGGAGCAACGAGAGCAGTAGCGGGCGCAGCATGACGGTTCTCTCTTCGTGATCTGCAACTGGGACAGCCGATGCGGCCCGACGTTCGCCGGCCACCCCGGCGCCGTTGCACCCGCGTGCGACGGCGTTGCCGGGATGACGCCATGGTGCGCCGGGTGATACCATCCTGTCATGCCAGCCACCCCGGCACACAAGGCCGGGCGCTTCACGGCATCCTGTTCGGCTGCCGCACACGGCGCCTGTCATCGATCGGAGGTGGAATGTCTGAAGCGAGCTACGCCCTGGTGTTCCAGGGCAACATTCTTGCGGGGTTCGAGCGCGCACACGTGATGCAGCGCTTCGGTGAACTGTTCGGCCTGACGGCCGCAGACGTGGAGCGGATCTTCGACCATCCGCGGGTGGTGCTGAAGCGCAACCTGAGCCAGCAGGCCGCGCTGGCGTACCTCAACCGGCTGGCCGACATCGGCATGGCCGTCAGCCTGGACACCCAGCGCGCCGCCGCGAGCGGAACCGAGCCTGCGTCAATGGCGGCGGCGCCAGCGGACGCCGCGGACGCACCCCCTGCGGCGGCGCCGCTCGCCACGCCCGCTCCGGTGGCGGAGGCCGCCACGGGGCGGCGTGACCTGCCGTTCGAGTTCCATGGGCGCGGCGGCGAGTTCTTCCGCATCTGGATCGTCAATATCCTGCTCACCATCCTCACCCTGGGCATCTATTCGGCGTGGGCCAAGGTGCGCACCCAGCGCTACTTCTACGGCAATGCCCGGCTGGACGGCGCCAGCTTCGAATACCTGGCCGATCCGCTGAAGATCTTCAAGGGGCGGATGATCGCCTTCGGCCTGTTGCTGGTCTACATGCTGGCCGACCGCTTCGTGCCCCTGCTCGGGTTCGCGCTGATGCTCGCCTTCCTGGGCATCTTCCCCTGGGTGGTGGTGCGCGGGCTGAGCTTCCGCAACCACAACTCCGCCTACCGCGGCGTGCGCTTCGCCTTCGCCGGCGAACTGCGCGAGGCCTACAAGGTCTTCCTGCTGTGGCCCCTGCTGGGCCTGGTCAGCTTCGGCCTGCTGTTCCCGTATGCCGTATTCCGCCAGCAGCGCTACATCATCGGCAACACGCGCTACGGCGCACAGTCCTTTGCCTTCGGCGCGGGGGCCGCGAACTTCTATTGGGTCTTCGTTGCCGTGATCGGTACGAGCTTCGCGGGCGGCCTGGTGCTCGCGCTGACCGGCTGGGTGCTGCCGCTGGCCACGCCGCTGGTGATGGTCGCCTTCTATCTGGCGCTGTTCGCCTTGTTCAACGTGATGATGACCAATCTGCGCTTCAACAACACCACGCTGGGCGAGCACGCCTTGCGCGCGGACTACGGCGTGGGGTCCTACGCCATGCTGATGCTCACCAACACCCTGGCGGTGGTGCTCACCCTGGGCCTGTTCTATCCTTGGGCGAAGGTGCGCAATGCGCGCTACGCGGCCGGGCACATCGGCCTGGTGGCCGAAGGCGAACTGGATGCCTTCGCAGCGGCTCAGCGTGAGGAGGTCTCCGCGCTGGGCGGTGAGATCGGCGATGTGTTCGATGTGGATATGGGCATCTGATGCGCATCGAGGGACGCTACTTCGACGGCGCGAGCTCGCGCCGCCACGCGGCGGTTGCGCAGCTGGAGGCGGGCGTCCTGCAGGTGCGCGATGCGGCCGGCGTGCCCTTGCGCGAGCCGGTTGCGCTCGCGGCCCTGAGCATCTCCTCGCGGGTGGGCAACACCCCGCGTTTCCTGCGCATGGCCGACGGCGCCTGCTTCGAGTGCGACGACAACGACGCCGTTGACGCGCTCGGCGCAAGCCTCGGCCAGCCGGCCAACCGGGCGCACCGCATCGAATCCAGGCTGCGCTACGTGCTGCTCGGCCTGCTGGTCGCCGTGCTGTTCGTGTGGGGCGGGGTGCAGTGGGGTGTGCCCGCGCTGGCACGCGTGGCCGCCTTCGCGCTGCCGGCGGACGTCAACGAGCAGGCGGACCGCATCGTACTGCAACTGCTAGACCGCCAGTTGCTCGGCCCGAGCGCGCTGCCGCAGGCCGAGCAGGAACGCCTGCAGGCGGTCTTTGCGCCGATGCTGCAGAGCGCGTCGGGACCGCACGCGCTGCAGGTTCGCTTCCGCGATGCGCAGAAGACCCTGGGCGCGAACGCGCTCGCCCTGCCGGCCGGCACCATCGTGTTCACCGACCAGCTGGTGCAGCTCGCCTGGCACGACGAGGAGCTCCTCGCGGTGCTGGCGCATGAGATCGGCCACGTGGTGAACCGCCATGCGATGCGGCGTTCCATCCAGGCCACGGCGATGGGCCTGGTTGCCGCACTGGTGGTGGGGGACGTGTCTTCGGTGTCCTCGGCGATCACCGCACTGCCGCTGATCCTCACCGAGCTCGGCTATTCGCGCGCGTTCGAGCGCGAGGCCGACGCATATGCGGTCGAGGCACTCGGCCGGCACGGCATTGCGCCGCAGCGCCTGGCCGATGTGCTGCAGCGCCTCGATCCCGACAGGAACGAGGGCGTGGGCGGCTACCTCGCAACTCATCCGCCCACACCCGAGCGGGTGCGGGCCATCCTGGCCCGCTGACCCGCAGCGCGTGCCGCGTCAGCGGGTGATGGGCTTGTAGCGGATGCGCTTGGGCTTGGCGCCTTCCTCGCCCAGACGCTTCTTCTTGTCTTCCTCGTATTCCTGGTAGTTGCCGGCGAAGAAGGTCCATTGCGAATCGCCTTCGGCCGCCAGGATGTGGGTGCAGATGCGGTCGAGGAACCAGCGGTCGTGCGAGATGATCA
>JAUVWV010000138.1 GCA_030603925.1 Thauera sp.
CAGGCCCACCCGCACCCCCGCGGCGTCCGCGGCTGCGAGGTCGAACAGGCCGGAGCCGAGGACCAGGTTGGCGGTGGGGCAGAAGCTCATTGCGGCGCCGGTGGCGGCCATGCGCGCGCGGTCGGTGGCGTCCAGCCAGATGCAATGGGCGTACACGCTGCGCGGGCCGAGCTGGCCAAAACGCTCGTAGACGTCCAGGTAGCTGCGCGCTTCGGGGTAGAGGCCGGCCACCCAGTCCACCTCGGCGCGGTTCTCCGCCACGTGGGACTGCAGGTAGAGGCCGGGATGCTCGGCATACAGGCGCCCGGCGGCCTGCATCTGCGCCGGCGTGGAGGTGGGCGCGAAGCGCGGGGTCAGCGCGTAGAGCAGGCGTTCGCGCCCGTGCCAGCGCTCGATCAGCGCGCGCGACTCGCGTTCGCCTTGTTCCGCGCTGTCGCGCAGGAATTCGGGGCAGTTGCGGTCCATCAGCACCTTGCCGGTGATCAGCCGCATGCGGCGCGCGCGGGCCGCTTCGAACAGGGCATCCACCGAGGCCGCATGCACCGTGGCGAAGGCCATCGCGGTGGTGGTGCCGTTTCTCAGCAGCTCGTCGCAGAAGAAGCCTGCGACCTCGGCGGCATGTGCCGGGTCGGCGAAGCGGCGCTCGGCGGGGAAGGTGTATTTCTCCAGCCAGGTGAGCAGTTCTTCGCCGTGGCTGGCGATGATGTCGGTCTGCGGGTAGTGGACGTGGGTGTCGACGAAGCCGGGCAGGATCAGCCGGCCGCTGCGGTCATCCAGCGGGGTGCCGGCCGGCAGGCGGGCGAGCAGCGCATCCGCCGGGCCGCATTCGGCAACCCGGCCGTCGCGCAGGATCAGCAGACCGTCGCGGAAGTGTTCCAGGGCCGCCGCGCCGCGCTCGGCCGGGTCGGCGAGAAAGTGCAGGATTTCGCCGCGGACGGCGCGCAGGGCGGAGGAGGGCATTCACATGCTCCAGTAGTGAAAACGCCCCGCCGGAGCGGGGCGGCGATGCGCCGCGAGAGACGCGGCGTCAGCGCGTGTTGGGCAGCCGCGAGGCCACGCCCTGGACGAAGAAGTCCATCTTGCCGAGGGCCACGTCGTCCATCACCGCGCCGGCCGACAGGCGTTCCTTGCCGGCCTGGTCGACGATGGGACCGGTGAAGGGGTGGAAGGTGCCGGCCTTGAGCTTCGCCTCGAGCGCTCCGACCTCGGCCTTCACCGCTGCCGGAACCGCCGGGTTGAGCGGCGCCAGGCGCACCATGTCGTCCTTGAAACCGCCCCAGATGTTGCTCGGCTTCCAGGTGCCGGCAACCACGTCCTGCACGGTGCGGGTGTAGAACGCGCCCCAGTGGTGGGTGGTGGCGGTGAGGTGGGCCTTGGGGCCGTACTTGGACATGTCCGAGTGGTAACCGAAGGCATACACCCCGCGCTCCTCGGCGGCCTGCACCACGGCGGTGGAGTCGGTGTGCTGGGTGACCACGTCGGCACCCTGGCTGATCAGGGTCATCGCCGCTTCGCGCTCCTTGCCCGGGTCGTACCAGCTGTTCACCCAGATCACCCGCACTTCGATGTCCGGGTTCACGCTCCTGGCGCCCAGCGTGAAGGCGTTGATGCCCTGCAGGACCTCCGGAATCGGGAAGGCGCCGACGTAGCCCAGCACCTTGGACTTGGTCATGCGTCCGGCGATCACCCCGTTGAGATAGCGCCCCTCGTAGAAGCGCGCGTTGTAGGGCGCGAAGTTCTTCGCCGACTTGTAGCCGGTGGCGTGCAGGAAGGTGACGTTGGGGAACTGGCGGGCGACGCGCTCGACGTAGTTCATGTAGCCGAAGCTGGTGGCGAACACCACCTTGTGGCCGCTGGCGGCGAATTCGCGGATCACGCGCTCGGCGTCCGCGCCTTCGGCGACGTTCTCCACGTACTTGGTTTGCACCTTGCTGCCCAGCGCCGCCTCCATCTCCTTGCGCGCTTCGTCGTGCTGGAAGGTCCACCCGGCATCGCCGATGGGGCTGACATAGACGAAGCCGATGCGGGTGGCTTCCTGGGCGAGCAGGCTGCCCGGCAGGGCGCTGGCCAGGCCCAGGGCGCTGGCGGTCAACATGAACTGGCGACGATCGGTCATGGAAAGTTCTCCGGATGGTTGAAGCGGCTCGTGACCGCGAAGGATCAGGCGTCGGGCCGGTAGGGCTTGCCCAGCGACGCCGGCGAATTCAGGCGTATGGTATTCGGATTGCGCGAGATCACAACCAGCACCACGATGGTGGCCCAGTAGGGCAGCGAGGAGAGGAACTGCGAGGGGAAATCGATCTGCAGTCCCGAGCCCTGGATGAACAGCTGGGTGATCATCACCCCGCCAAAGAGGTAGGCGCCGATCATCACGCGCAGCGGCCGCCAGGTGGCGAACACCACCAGGGCGAGGGCGATCCAGCCGCGCCCGGCAACCATGCCTTCCACCCACATCGGCGTGTAGAACACCGACAGGAAGGCGCCGCCGATGCCCGCCATGGCACCGCCGAACAGCACCGCGAGGTAGCGGATGGCGATCACCGGGTAGCCGATGGCGTGCGCGGACGCGGGCGACTCGCCCACCGCGCGCAACACCAGCCCGGCGCGGCTCCTGGCGAGGAACCACAGCACCGCCCAGAACAGCGCCCAGGAGAAGTACACCAGTGCCTGCTGGTTGTAGAGCGCTTCGCCGATCAGCGGAATGTCTGCAATGAAGGGGATGCGGATGGCCGGCACGGCGGGCAGGGCCACCGACTCGAAGGGCTTGCCGATGAAGGCCGACAGGCCGACGCCGAAGATCGCCACCGCCAGCCCGGAGGCCACCTGGTTGGCCTGCAGGGTGAGGGTGAGGACGCCGAAGATGAGCGCCACCGCGAGCCCCGCGCCCATGCCGGCGAGCACCCCCAGCCAGGGGTTGCCGGTGGTGTGGGTGGCGGCGAAGGCGGCCACCGCGCCCATCGCCATCATGCCTTCCGCGCCGAGGTTGAGCACGCCGGCGCGCTCGCTCACCAGCAGGCCCAGGGCGACGATGATCAGCGGGGTGCCGGCCACCACGGTGGCGAACAGCATGGAGGTGAACAAGGATGCGTCCATCGCCGTCCCCTAGGTCCGCGCCCGGCCGAGGCGCAGCCGGTAGTGGATGAACACGTCCGAACCGAGCAGGAAGAACAGCAGCAGGCCCTGGAACACCATGGAAATCGAACTGGGCAGGTTCATGTACTGCTGGGCCTGCTCGCCGCCGATGAAGAGCAGGGCCATCAGCAGGCTGGCGAGCAGGCTGCCGAAGGCGTGCAGGCGGCCGACGAAGGCCACGATGATGGCGGCGAAGCCGTAGCCCAGCGCGACCTTGTCGGTGAGCTGGCCCATCGGTCCGGCCACTTCCGCCATGCCGGCCACCCCGGCGGCGGCGCCGCCGGTGAGCAGGCCGATCCACACCACCCGGCGGGCGGAGAAACCGGCATAGCGCGCGGCCTCCGCCGCCTCGCCGGCCACCCGCATCTTGAAGCCGGTGTAGCTGCGGTTCATGAACACATAGCCTGCGGCGAGTGCGGCCAGCGCGAAGACGAAGCCCAGGTGCAGGCGCGTGCCGTCGAGCAGCGTGGGCAGCAGCGCGGCGTCGTGGAACATCGCGGTCTGCGGAAAGCCGAAGCCCATCGGGTCGCGCCAGGGGCCGAACACCAACCAGGAGATGAACAGCTGGGCGACGTACACCAGCATCAGCGAGACGAGGATCTCGTTGGCGTTGAAGCGCGTCTTGAGGAGCGCCGGGATGGCCGCCCACAGCGCGCCGGCGGCGGCCCCGGCAAACAGCATCGCGGGCAGGATCAGCGCGCTGTCGGATTCGGCGAAGTACAGCGCCACCCCGCTGGCGCCCGCAGTGCCCAGCATGAACTGGCCCTCCGCGCCGATGTTCCACACGTTGGCGCGAAAGCCCACCGCCAGGCCGATGGCGCACAGCATCAGCGGGGTGGCCTTGAGCAGCAGCTCGGAGACGCCGTACAGATCCTTCACCGGATTGAGCAGGAAGTAGCGCAGGCCTTCCAGCGGATCCTTGTCGAGCGCCCAGAAGATCGCCATGCCGGCCAGCAGGGTGAGGGCCGCGGCGAGCAGCGGCGAACACCACTGCATGAGGCGCGAGGGGGCGGGGCGTGCTTCAAGCCGCAGCATCGACGGCCTCCGCCTCCGCATCCGCGGGCACGGGCTCGGCGCCCGGCCACAGCCCGCTCATCCACACCCCGATGTCTTCCACGCTGGTCTCCGCCACCGGGCGCACGGGCGACAGGCGGCCCTTGGCGATCACCGCGATGCGGTCACAGATCTCGAACAGTTCGTCGAGCTCCTCGGAGACCACCAGCACCGCGCAGCCGCGGTTGCGCAGGTCGATGATGGCCTGCCGGATGAAGGCCGCTGCGCCCACGTCCACCCCCCAGGTGGGCTGCGCGCACACCAGCAGCTGCGGGGTCTGCAGCACCTCGCGGCCGACGATGAACTTCTGCAGGTTGCCGCCGGAGAGCGACTTGGCCGCGGCCTGCGGGCCGCCGCAGCGCACGTTGAAGCGCTCGATGCATTCGGCGGCAAAGTGGCGCGCGCGGGCAAAGGCGAGGAAGCCGCCGCGCACCAGCCCGGCGCTGCGCGCCGCGGTGAGCACCGCATTGTCGGCGAGCGACATGGAGGGCACCGCGCCGCGTCCGAGGCGGTCTTCCGGCACGAAGCACAGGCCGATGCGGCGGCGCTGCGCGGCGCTCAGGCGGCCGGCCTGTACGCCGCAGATCTGCACCGGAAACTTCTCCGCGATGATCTCCTCGCCGGAGATGGCCTGCAGCAGCTCCTGCTGACCGTTGCCCGAGACGCCGGCGATGCCGACGATCTCGCCGGCGTGCACGTCGAGGTGGATGTCCTTCAGGTCGGTGCCGAAAGGGTCCTCGCTGGCGTGCGACAGGCCCGCCAGGCGCAGGCGCAGTTCGCCGCCGCTGGCTGCCGGGCCGTGCTCGCACACCGGCAGGTCCTTGCCTATCATCAGGCGCGCCATCGACTGCGGGGTCTCTTCGGCCGGGCGGCAGTGCCCGCTGACCCGTCCGCCGCGCAGTACGGTGGCGGTATGGCAGAGTTCCTGGATCTCGTCGAGCTTGTGGCTGATGTAGAGGATGGAGCAGCCCTCGGCGGAGAGCTGGCGCAGGGTGTCGAAGAGCTTGCGCACCGCCTGCGGGGTGAGCACCGAGGTGGGCTCGTCCATGATCAGCAGCCTGGGGTTCTGCAGCAGGCAGCGGATGATCTCCACGCGCTGGCGTTCGCCCACCGACAGGGCATGCACATGGCGGCGCGGGGCCACCGGCAGGCCGTAGCGTTGCGAGACCGCCTCGATGCGCTGTGCGAGTTCGTCCAGCGCCGGCTTGCCGGGCAGGGCCAGGGCCACGTTCTCGGCCACGGTGAGGGTCTCGAACAGCGAGAAGTGCTGGAACACCATGCCGATGCCCAGTGCGCGGGCCTGCGCCGGGCTGGTCACCTCGACGCGTTCGCCTTCCCAGTACAGGGTGCCGGCGCTCGGGCGGGTGACGCCGTAGATGATCTTCATCAGCGTCGACTTGCCGGCGCCGTTCTCGCCCAGCACGGCATGGATCTCGCCGGGTGCGACCACCAGGTCGACCGCGTCGTTGGCCACCACCGCGGGGTAGACCTTGCTGATGCCCTCCAGCCGCAGACGTGGGGGGGCGCCCGGGGTCGGGCTGGGTGCATTCATCGTGTGCTGCAACTCCCTGTTCCTGCCGTTGTTCTGTTCTTGACTTCAGCGCACCGGCGTTTCCGTGCGCGGCAGCGCCCGGACCGCCTCGTCGCGCAGTTCGCGCAGGCTCATCAGCTGCGCCGCCACCGCCAGCGCGATCACGGCCGGCTCCTTGCCGGCCACCCCCGGCAGGCCCACCGGGCAGACCAGGCGTGCGAGCCGGGCCTCGTCACAGCCGCGCGCGCGCAGGCGGGCGATAAAGGACGCCCGCTTGGCGCGCGAACCGATCAGGCCGAGAAAGGCAAAATCGTTGCGTTCCAGCCAGCCGCGCACCAGTTCCAGATCCAGCGCGTGACTGTGGGTCATCACCAGCACCGCGCTGCCCGGCGGCTGCGCGGCGATTTCATCTCCCGGCAGCTCGCACGGCCAGGCCCGCACATTGGCCGGCAGGCGCGGCGGAAACATCTCCGCACGGCTGTCGATCCAGCTCACCCGCAGCGGCAGCCGGCCCAGTATCTCGACCAGCGCGCAGGCCACATGACCCGCGCCGAACAGCGCCACGTGCAGTGCCGGCGGACGCATCAGCTCGGCCAGCCAGGGGCGGCCCGTCGCGTCGGTCAGCACCTGTGCGGCGTCGCCGTGCCCGGCCGGCAACTCGGTGAACAAGTCGGCGAGCAACTCGGCTGCCAGCTCGTCGGGCAACTCGTCGAGCGCCGCGCCGCGCGGGCCTTCCGCCGGTTCAGCGGCGGATATTACCCTGAGCGGGCCCGCGCCGGGTACGAGCGGCGCGAGTCTGACCCAGGGGCGGGCGGCGTGTTCCAGGGCGATCGCCTGTTCCAGCCAGGCGGGTAGTGCGGGCGGCAGCGGATCGAAGGCCAGGTGCACCACGCCGCCGCAGCATTGTCCGGCGCTCGCGCCCAGCGGGTAGCGCAGCAGGCGTTCGCCGGCCGGTGCGGCGAGCAGCGCGCGCGCATGTGCGGTGGCGAGCTGCTCGAGGCGGCCGCCGCCGATGCTGCCCAGGGTCTCCGTGCTGCTGACTACCATGCGTGCCCCGGGTGCGCGCGGCGTGGAGCCGCGCGTGGCGGCCACCGTCACCCACACGCAGGGCGTACCGGCAGCAAGGCGCGCGGCGAGGGCCTGCAGCAGTTCGATGGTGTGCATCAGCGTTCGCCTGCAGCGGCCCGCGCGCGCACCGCATCGACCGCACGCAGGATCTCTTCGGCAGTGGCCGGGGCATCCAGCTGCGCTTCGGCGCGGTAGCCGGCGGCCGCCGCCACGGCGTCCTTGATCGCGTGCCACACCGAGAAGGCCAGCATCAGCGGTGGCTCGCCGACCGCCTTGGCGCGGAAGATGGCGTCCTCGCGGTTCTCGCCCTTGTCCCACAGGCGTACATGCCAGCGCGGCGGCAGGTCGGAGACGGCGGGAATCTTGTAGGTGGACGGTGCGTGGGTGCGCAGGCGGCCGGCGGCGTCCCACACCAGCTGCTCCATGGTCAGCCAGCCCATGCCCTGGATGAACCCGCCTTCCACCTGGCCGAGGTCGAGCGCCGGGTTCAGCGAGCGTCCGGCGTCGTGCAGGATGTCCACGCGCAGCACGCGCATTTCGCCGGTCAGGGTGTCGATCGCCACCTCGCTGCAGGCCGCGCCATAGGCGTAGTAGTAGAACGGCTGGCCGCTCAGGGTGGCGCGGTCGTAGGCGATCTTCGGGGTACGGTAGTAGCCGGTGGCGGAGAGCGACACGCGTCCCATCCAGGCGGCATGCGCCAGTTCGGCGAAGCTCAGCGAGACCTCGCCGGCCTGCACCCGGTTGGCGCGGAACACCACCTGATCCTCGCGCACGCCGTAGCGCTGCGCGGCGAAGGTGGTGAGCCGCTCGCGCAGGGTGCGTGCGGCCTGCTGGGCGGCCTTGCCGTTGAGATCGGCGCCGCTGGAGGCGGCGGTGGCCGAGGCGTTGGGCACCTTGGAGGTGTCGGCGGCGGTGACGCGGATGCACCCGATGTCGATCTGCAGTTCTTCGGCCACCACCTGCGCGACCTTGGTGTACAGCCCCTGGCCCATCTCGGTGCCGCCGTGGTTGAGCAGCACCGAGCCGTCGGTATACACCTGCAGTAGCGCGCCGGCCTGGTTGAGGTGGGTGGCGGTGAAGGAGATGCCGAACTTCACCGGGGTGAGCGCCAGCCCGCGCTTGATCACCGGGCTGGTGGCGTTCCAGGCGCGCAGCGCGGCGCGCCGGGTGCGGTAGTCGGATTCCGCCTCCAGCTCCTCGATCAGCGCGGGCAGCACGTTGTCGTGGATCACCTGGCCGTAGGGGGCGACGTTGCGCGTGCCGGTGCCGTAGAGGTTGGCCTTGCGCACCGCGAGCGGGTCGCGTCCGAGGTGGCGTGCGATGCGGTCCATCACTTCCTCGATGCCGAACATGCCCTGCGGCCCGCCGAAGCCGCGGAAGGCGGTGTTGGATACGGTGTGGGTGCGCAGGCGGTGCGAGTCGATGCGCACCTGGTCGAGGTAGTAGGCGTTGTCGGCGTGGAACATGGCGCGGTCGCACACCGCGCCGGAGAGGTCGGCGGAGTGCCCGGCGCGCACGGCCTGGCGGAAGACGATGCCGCGGATCACGCCGTCGTCGCCGAAGCCCACCTCGTAGTCGATGCGGAAGTCGTGGCGTTTGCCGGTGAGCAGCATGTCGTCGTCGCGGTCCAGGCGCAGCTTCACCGGTCGGCCGAGGCGGACCGCGGCCAGCGCGGCGATGCAGGCGATCTGCGCGGGCTGGCTTTCCTTGCCGCCGAAGGCGCCGCCCATGCGCCGGCATTCCACCACCACGTCCTTGGCCGGGCGGGCGAGCATACGCGCCACCTGCAACTGCACCTCGCCGGGGTGCTGGGTGGAGCACTGCAACCGCAGGGTGCCGTCCTCCAGTGGCTGCGCGCAGGCGATCTGGGTTTCCAGGTAGAAGTGGTCCTGCCCGCCCAGGCGCACGCTGCCCCACAGGCGATGTGGCGCGGCGGCGATGGCGGCGTCGGGCGCGCCGCGCTGCAGGGTGGCGTCCGGCAGCACGCGCGAGCCGGCGGCCAGCGCCTGGTCCACGTCGAGCAGCGCGGGCAGGTC
>JAUVWV010000113.1 GCA_030603925.1 Thauera sp.
GCCGCTCGAACCAGCGCGCGCAGTAGGCGATGCCCACCGAGAAGGAGCCGCCGGCCAGCCCGACGAACAGCCCGGCGAGCAGGAACTGCCAGTACTGGGTGGCCTGCGAGATCAGCCAGATCGGCAGCACGGTGGCAAGCATCAGCAGGAAGAACACCACACGGCCGCCGAACTTGTCGGTCATCATGCCCAGCGGCAGGCGCACCAGCGAGCCGGTGAGCACCGGGGTGGCGGCGAGCAGGCCGAACTGGGTCTCGTTGAGCGCCAGCAGTTCCTTGATCGGAATGCCGATCACGGCAAACAGCATCCACGCGGCAAAGCACATGGTGAATGCGGTGGTGCTCATGATCAGTACCGAGAGCTGCTGCCAGCGACGCGTTGCCATCTCCCTCACCTCGATGCGGGAAGCCGGGCGGCTTCGTTCGGGGAGCAAGTGTGGCGATCCGCGCAGCGCACGAACATTCGCCGGAAGCAGGGGGTGGGGGACTAGTACTTGCGGCCGAGTCGCACACCTGCGGCGTCCATCCCGGATGGTGTGGCGCGGAATCCGGGTCCGCGCCGCGCAAGCGCGGAAATAGATGCGGCTGCCGCGGCGGGAGCGCGACAGCCGCAAAAGGGACCGCGCGACGCTCAGTGCGCGCGGTCGGGGAAAGCGGGCGAGGTGGTCAGGGCGAGCAGCTGCTCGGGTGCGCAGATGCGGATGCGCCGGCCGGACACGCGCAGCAGGCCGGCATCCATCATGCGGCGCAGCACGCGCGACAGGCTTTCCTTGCTCAGGTTGAGCAGCGAGGCGATGGTGGCTTTGGGGGCCGGCAGGGTGAGCCAAGGTGCGGCCGGCCCGGTCCGTTCGGCCAGTTCCAGCAGATACGCGGCCACCCGCACGTCGGCGGTGCTCGGCGAGGTCACGCCGATGCTGTCGATCAGGCGCTGGATGCGCGCGGTCACGGTGCGCAGCATGCGCTGGCACAGGGCGTGGTCGGCAGCCACGGCGGCCAGCACGCAGTCCTTGTCGACATGGAGCAGGGTGGTCGGCGCGATGGTCTCGGTCCAGGTGCGGTAGCGCTCGCCGGTGAACACGCCGAGCTCGCCGAACATGCGGCCGTGCTCGAACAGTTCCACCACCCGGCTGCGCGCGTCCGGCCCCAAAGCCACCAGCTTCACGCCGCCCGAGACCACAAAGAACAGGCCGGTGGGCGCGGAGCCGCGGTCGAACACCGGGGTACTTGCTTCGTAGTCGATCAGCCGGGCACCGTCGGCCAGAGTCTGCAGCGAATCCTTGCCGATGTCGTGCAACACCGGCATGCCGGCCAGCAGGTCGGCAAGGGCGGGGTGTGCGGGCACAGCGAGATCCGCCACGCAGGAAACGATGCGGGCGGCGGCGGGCAGGGCGAGGCCGGACAGGTTCATCGGGGTACTCCAGGCAGGGCCGGTATCGTGCACGGGCATGCTATCGGCACCCTCCGGCGCCTGCCCATCCGCCGATCGAACTAGTCCGCCGTGCGGCGCCACGGCCGCGGGCTGCAGCGCGGCATCGTCCTATGATTAAAGCAGGCGGCACCGTGCGGTGTGGAAGGAGAATGCGATGAAGGGGGTCGGGCTCGATGCGTGCGCGCTTGCGTATCCATACACTTTGCTGGCGCCCGGCGCGGCCTTCCTGACGATGCTCGGCGTGGGTCTGCAGGCCAGTGCGGCGGCGCCGCAGCGTGCACTCGCGCTGCTGGCCGGCGGACTGCTCGCATGGACCCTGCTGGAATACCTCCTGCACCGCTTCGTGCTGCATGGCTTCGGCCCGTTCAGGCGCTGGCATGCGGAGCATCACCGCCAGCCGGATGTGCCGCTGCGCACGCCTCTCGCGTTCAGCGTGCCCCTGCTGCTCCTGCTGGTCGCGCTGCCGTATCTGCTCTCGGGCGCGTGGCCGGTGGCCGCGCCGCTGTCCGGCGGACTGCTTCTCGGGCAGCTGATGCAGGAGACGGTCCACCATCTCGCGCACCGCGCGCCGCCGTCTGCCGGCCGCTGGCTGGCCGCGCGCCGGGCGCAGCACCTTTTCCACCATCTGCAGGATGAGCGGCGCGCTTTCGGCACCCTGACCGCGGTGTGGGACCGCCTGTTCGGTACCGCCATGGCCGTGCGCAGCTAAGCCGGCCGGGCAGTTCCGGCACGTCCCTCGGGTAGCGCATTATTCCCGCGGGTGCGGTGGGCAATCCATGTATTCTGGGCGGGTGTTCGCTGATCTTCCTGGAATGCCAACGGATACTGCCCGTCGATGCTGAAGCGCGCCGCCCGCTCCCTGTGCCGCACCGCCCTGATCGCGCTGGGCGCAGGTGTGCTCGCCCTGTCGGCCGGCTGCAGCGAGGAGAAGGACGCCGGCCGGGCCTTGCGCGTAGGGGTCTATCAGAACGAGCCCAAGGTGTATCTTGATCGGGACGGACGTCCGGCCGGACTGTTCCCGGAACTGCTGGACGCGATGGCCGAGGGTGAGGGCTGGCGCATCGAGCCCGTGCCCTGCGCCTGGGCCGCATGTCTGGAGATGCTCGAACGCGGCGAACTGGACCTGATGCCGGATGTGGCGTTTTCCGCGGAACGCGCCGAGCGGTTCGATTTTCACGCACGCCCGGTGGCGCACGACTGGTCGCAGATCTCGGCGCGCGCCAGCGAGCCCTTGACGCGCATCACGGATCTTGCGGGCAAGCGGATCGCCCTGCTGCGCGGCGGCATCCACAAGACCGTGGTGGATGAGATGATGGCGGAGGCCGGCGCGAGCTATCAGGCGATCGAAGTGGAGCGTTTCGAGGACGCCTATGCCGCGGTTGCCGGCGGACAGGCGGACGCCGCGGTGGCCAACCATTTCTTCGCCGGACGGAACAACGCGCGCCACGGGCTGGCCGAGACGCCCATCGTATTCGGCGCGGTGAGTCTCTACTTCGCGGCCCCCAAAGGGCGCAACGCCGATCTGCTGCATAGCGTGGACCGGCACCTGGAGCAGTGGCGCCAGGATACCGCATCACCCTATTACGAGGCGCTGGGCCGCGCGCTGGCGCCGGCCGTGCAGGACGAGCTGCCCGGCCATCTGCGCCTGATCCTGAGCATCGCCGTCATGCTTGCCCTGCTGTCCGGCCTGGCGGTGCTGGTGCTGCGCTGGCAGGTGCGCCTGCGCACCCGCGAGCTGGCGACCGCGAGCGAACGTCTAGACCGCGTGCTGGCGTCCGGGCCGTGCGTGCTCTACGCGCTGCGCCGTACCGCCGAGGGCGTGCAGACCGAATGGGTGAGCGCCAACATCGCCCGCCTTTACGGCCATGGTGCCGCCGAGGCGAGTCAGCCGGGCTGGTGGGAGCGTCATGTGCACCCCGACGATCTGGCGCGCGCGCAGGCCGCCTTCGAGATGCTCGACCGCCAGCCGCACGTCATCCACGACTACCGCATCGTCGATGCGGCCGGCAACGTGCGCTACGTGCGCGACGAGATCCGGCGGGCGGATGACGGCGCGCAGACACGCTATTTCGGCATCTGGAGCGACGTCACCGAGATCCGCGAGCAGGAGGCGCAGCTCAGTTTCGTCACCAGCCACGATCTGGTGACCGGCCTGGCCAACCGCGTGCTGCTGGGCGATCGCCTCGCGCATGCGATTCAGCGCGCCCACCGCCAGGCCGGCAGGGTGGCGCTGCTGTTCATCGATCTCGACCGCTTCAAGCTGGTCAACGACAGCCTCGGGCACTCGGCCGGCGACCAGTTGCTGTGCGAGGCGGCCATCCGCATCGGCCGCTTCCTGTCGGAGGACGACACCTTCGCGCGGGTGGGCGGCGACGAGTTCGTCGTCCTGCTCGAAGACGCCGGTGCGCGCCGTGCCACCGAACTGGCCGAGCGTATCGTCGGCGCGTTTGCCGAGCACATCGTGCTCGGCGGACATGCCCTGGTGGTGACCGCCAGCGTCGGCATCGCCCTGCATCCGGACGACGGCAGCGATGGCGACCTCCTGCTGATGCATGCCGAACTGGCGATGTACGAGGCGAAGAAGGCCGGGCGCAACACCTACCGCTTCTTCGCCCCGCAACTGGGCGAGGCCGCTTCCCATCGCCTGCTGCTGGAAACCGCGCTGCGCCAGGCCGTGGTGCGCGGCGAACTGCTGCTGCACTACCAACCGCAGTACGCGCTTGCAGACCGCCGTCTGGTCGGCCTGGAAGCGCTGGTGCGCTGGCAGCACCCCGAACAGGGTCTGGTGCCGCCGGGCCTGTTCATCGGCATGGCCGAGGAGATCGGCATCATCGAGCAGATCGACACCTGGGTGCTGGGCGAAGCCTGCCGGCAAATGGCCGAATGGGCGCGCGCCGGCCTGCGGGTGCCGCGCGTGGCGGTCAATCTGTCGGCGCTGGAACTCGAGAACGAGGGGCTGGTGCAGCGCGTCGCCGCTACCCTGCACAGCCACGGGGTGGCCGCCGGGCTGCTCGAACTCGAAGTGACCGAATCCGTGATCATGCGCGACCCGGCGCTCGCCGAGCGTGCGCTCGCCCAACTCAAGCAGCTGGGCGTGCAACTGGCGGTGGATGACTTCGGTACCGGCTACTCCAGCCTGGCCTACCTGAAGCGGCTGCCGATCGACCGCCTGAAGATCGACCGCTCCTTCGTGCAGGACATCGGCCGGTCGGGCAACGACGAATCCATCGTGCGTGCGGTCATCGCCCTGGCGCGCAGCCTGGGCCTGGAAACCGTCGCCGAGGGTGTGGAGGAGACGGCGCATGCCGCCTTCCTGCAGGCCGAAGGCTGCCAGTTCGCCCAGGGTTATCTCTTTGCGCGCCCCATGCCGGTCGCCGATCTGGAAACCGTGCTGCGCGACGGCACCGCACGTGCATCGGGACTGCAGGCCATAGGCTGAGCGGCGCGCCGTTCAGCTGCCCGTGCCGGGCGCGGGGCGGGTCTGGGCGAGCAGGGCGGCCTGCGCGCGGTCGAGCTGCTCCGGCGCGCCGAACAGGACCAGGGTGTCGCCTTCCCGCACGGAGAGCGTGGCGTCCGGAGCCGTCTCGCGCTCGCCGTCGCGCACCAGCGCATGCACGCGGCAGCCGGCCAGTTCCAGCGTGCCCAGTGCGCGCCCGATCACCGCGGCGCCGCCGATGATCTCGAGCGAGTGCAGGCGCTCGACGGTCGGGCTTTCGTCCGCGCTGCCGGCAACCGGTTCGTCGGTCCGGTAAAGCTCCTGCAGCAGCTCGTAGCGGTTGGCCTGCGCGCTGCGCATGCGCTTGAGCACCCGCTTGGCCGGCACCTGCGCGAGCAGCAGGGCGTGCGAGGCAATCATCATGCTCGCTTCCAGCGTCTCGGGCACCACTTCGGTGGCGCCGAGTTCGAACAGTTCGGCAACCGGCGTCTCGTCGCGCGTGCGCACCATCACCTTCACCGGCCAGCCGGCGCTGCGCACGTGATGCAACACCTTGCGCGTGGCGCTCAGGTCGTCGTGCGCGACGACCAGCAGGCGCGCGCGGGCGGCACCCACCGCTTCGAGGATGTCGCGCTCGGAGGAGTCGCCGTAGTACACCGGCATGCCGGCGGCGTGCGCGTCGCGCACGCGCGCCGGGTCCATGTCGAGCGCGACGAAAGGCACCTTCTCCTCTTCGAGGAAGCGGCCGACGTTCTGCCCGATCCGGCCGTAGCCGCAGATCACCACGTGGTCGCTGCCGCCCACCTCGGCGGTGCTCGCCAGCGGCAGCCCGTCGAGCGAGGCGGCCGGCTTGCGCACCAGGCGGTTCGCCAGCCAGCCGTTATGGCGCAGGAAGAAGGGCGCGATGATCATGCTGAACAGCACGGCGGTGAGCACCAGCTGGGCAATCTCGGCGGAAATCACGCTGCCTTCCAGGGCGAGCGCGAGCAGGGCGAAGCCGAATTCGCCACCGACCGCCAGGACGATGCCGGTACGCACCGCGGTGGGGCGATTCACCCCGGCCAGATGCACGATCAGGGTGACCAGCACGGCCTTCGCCAACAGCATGGCGAGCGCGCCGGCGAGTGCCAGATGCCAGATCGCCGGCAGCGCGGACGGATCGAGCAGCATGCCGATGGTGACGAAGAACAGGCCCAGCAGCACATCGCGGAACGGGCGGATGGTGGATTCGATCTGATGGCGGAACTCGGTCTCGCCCAGCATCATGCCGGCGAGGAAGGCGCCCAGCGCGAGCGACAGCCCGAGGCTCTGGGTGACGCCGGCCGCCACCAGGGTGACCAGCAGCACCGTGAGGGTGAACAGTTCCGCCGAGCGGCGTGCGGCGACCTCGTGGAAGAGCGGGCGCAGCAGCCAGCGGCCGGCAAGGAAGACCAGGACGAAGGCGGCGACGGCCTTGAGCAGTGCGGTGATCAGCGGCACTCCAAGGGCGCCGCCGGCCGAGGCAGCGCCGAGCACCGGAATGACCACCACGAAGGGCACCGCGGTGACGTCCTGGAATACCGACATCGCCACGCCCAGCCGGCCGTGCCGGCTCTGGTCCTCGCCCTGCTCGGCAAGCTGCTTGCTGATGATGGTGGTGGATGACTGGGCGACCACCGCGCCTACCACGAAGGCGGTGGCCGGGTCGTGGCCCAGCAGCCACACCCCGATGCCGACGGCGAGGGTGGTGAACACCACCTGCGAGGTGCCCAGGCCGAACACCAGGTTGCGCATCGCGAGGATCTGCGGCAGGGAGAAATTGAGCCCGATGGTGAACAACAGGAAGACGATGCCGAATTCGGCCAGCACGCGGTTGTGCTCGGCATCCGGCACCAGCCCGAGGGCGTGCGGCCCGACCAGCGCACCGACCAGCAGATAGCCCAGGCTGGAGGGCATGCGCAGGCGCTGGAAGACGACCACCGCGAGGACCGAGACGGCGAGCAGGGTGACAACGTCGGTGTAGGCGGTGGCGCTCATGAACTAGGGCGAAAGGGGGTGTTCGAGGAATCACCGGAACCGCGAAGATTGCGGTGGCCGGCAGGCGGTGAAGCGGACGGTGCTCAGTCCTGTGCGGAATCCTGCGCCGGCGCTGCGGCCGGATGGCCCGGTGCGAGTCCGGCGATCCGGTCGATCTTCAGGCTGAACGCCAGGCCGCGCTGCGGGGCGAGCAGGTCGAGTTCGATGTTCAGGCGCTCGGCGATCCGGTTTGCCGCCTCGGCATCGGTGATCCACAGCAGCACTTTCTCCAGGCCCTGGAAGGTCAGGCCGAAGAAGGTCGTGTGTTCGGGGAAGCCGATGCCGCGCCCCGGCAGCACGGTGACGCCATGCACGCCTTCCTTGCGCGCAATCTCGATTGCCTGCTCTTCGAGCGGATCGGATACCACGGCAATCAGCAGGGTTGGCGTCATCGGCACTGATGCTGCCCGGGCAGCATGCGGAGAAGGATGCCCAAGGATAAACCAGGCCCGGAGGAAACCCAACCGGGTCCCGTGCGCTGGCACGGTGATTGCTGCACGGAACGTATCGATCGGCAGCGAGATCCGCATGTCAGCCACCCCGCCGCAGTCCGCCTCCGCTTCATCCGCCGCGCCGCCGCAGCGCGTGATGAAGGTGCGCCGCGACTACAACGCCTGGGTGGCGCGCGAGACGCTGGAGGACTACGCGCTGCGCTTCACCCCGCGCAGCTTCCGCAAGTGGAGCGAGCTGCGCGTGGCCAACACCGCCTTCGGTGCGGCCGCCTTCCTGGTGCTTGAGGCGGTGGGCGCCACGCTGCTGGTCAATTACGGCTTCATCAACACCTTCTGGGCCATCGTCGCGATGAGCCTGATCATCTTCGCCACCGGCCTGCCGATCAGCGTGTATGCCGCGCGCCACGGCGTGGATATGGACCTGCTCACGCGTGGCGCGGGCTTCGGCTACATCGGCTCGACCATCACCTCGCTGATCTACGCCAGCTTCACCTTCATCCTGTTCGCGCTGGAGGCGGCGATCATGGCCTACGCGCTGGAACTGGCCTTCGGCCTGCCGCCGGTGTGGGGCTACATGGTCAGCGCGCTGGTGGTGATCCCGCTGGTCACCCACGGCATCACGCACATCAGCCGGCTGCAGACCCTGTCCCAGCCCGTGTGGCTGATCATGCTGATGCTGCCTTATGCCTTCCTGCTGACGCAGGAACCCGAGGTGCTCGACGGGCTATTCACCTATCCGGGGCAGGACGGGCGGGGAGCGGTCTTCGATATGCACCTTGTTGGTGCAGCGGTGACCGTGGGCATCGCCCTGATCACCCAGATTGGTGAGCAGGTGGATTACCTGCGCTTCATGCCGGAACGCACCCGGGCGAATCGCGCGCGCTGGTGGTTCGCGGTGCTGCTCGGCGGGCCCGGCTGGGTGGTGATGGGGGCGGTGAAGATGCTCGGCGGGGCGCTGCTCGCCTACCTTGCATTGACCGCGATGGTTCCGGCCGACAAGGCGGTCGACCCCAACCAGATGTATCTGATCGGCTTCGGCTACGTATTCGACGACCCGCGCGTGGTGCTGGCGGTGACCGCGGTGTTCGTGGTGGTGTCGCAACTCAAGATCAACGTCACCAACGCCTACGCCGGCTCGCTGGCGTGGTCCAACTTCTTTGCCCGCGTCACCCACAGTCATCCGGGCCGCGTGGTGTGGATGGTGTTCAACACCCTGATCGCGCTGATGCTGATGGAGCTCGACGTGTTCCAGGCCCTCGGCCAGGTGCTCGGCCTGTACTCCAACGTGGCGGTAGCATGGTTCGCCGCGGTGGCTGCGGACCTGGTGATCAACAAGCCGCTCGGCCTGTCGCCCAAGGGCATCGAGTTCAAGCGCGCGCACCTGTACGACATCAATCCGGTGGGCGTGGGGGCGATGCTGCTGGCCTCCACGCTCTCGGTGGCGGCCTTCCTCGGCGCCTTTGGCCTCGCGGTGCAGCCCTTCGCCACCCTGATCAGCCTGGGTGTGGCCTTCGTCGCCGCGCCCGTGATCGCCTGGGCGACCGGCGGGCGCTACTACCTGGCGCGCGCCGACCATGCGCCCGCGGGCGGCGCCGCACGGCGCTGCGTGGTGTGCGAGCGCGAGTACGAATCCGACGACATGGCGCACTGCCCGGCCTACCAGGGCCAGATCTGCTCGCTGTGCTGCTCGCTCGACGCGCGCTGCCACGACCTGTGCAAGCCGCAGGCGACGATGGCCGCGCAGTGGGCGGCGGTGGTCGAGCGGCGGCTGCCGGGCGCACTGCAGCCCTGGCTGCATTCCGGCCTGGGGCATTTCCTGCTGTTGATGCTGCTGATCGTGCCGGCACTCGCGCTGCTGCTGGGCTTGCTCTACCTGCACGAGGCCGAGGCCCTGGGGCGCGAACACAGCGCGCTCGTGCCGGCGCTGCAGGCGAGCTTCGTCAAGGCCTACGCCGCGTTGCTGCTGGTGGCCGGGGTGGTGGCCTGGTGGCTGGTGCTGGCGCACAAGAGCCGCCAGGTGGCGCAGGAGGAATCCAACCGCCAGACCCATCTGCTCACCCGCGAGATCGAACTGCACCGCCGCACCGACGAGCAACTGCAGCGCGCGCGCGAGCAGGCCGACCACGCGAATCAGGCCAAGACGCGCTACATCACTACCATCAGCCACGAGATGCGCACGCCCTTGAACAGCATCCTCGGCTACGCGCAGATGCTGGGCGACGACCCGGCGGTGCCGGACCACCGCCGCCCGGCGCTGCGGGTGATCCGGCGCAGTGGCGAGCACCTGCTGTCGCTGATCGAGGGCACGCTGGACATCGCCCGCATCGAGGGCGGCAAGCTCAAGCTGGAGAGCGGGGCGCTGGACTTCCCGGAGTTTGTCGACGACCTGGTGCATATGTTCGAACTGCAGGCGCGCGACAAGGGCATCGGTTTCCGCTACGAGCAGGACGGTGAGCTGCCCGCGGTGGTGCGCGCCGACGAGAAGCGCCTGCGCCAGATCCTGATCAACATCGTCGGCAATGCGGTGAAGTTCACCATGCGCGGCGAAGTGGTGCTGCGCCTGCGCTATGCGCGCGAGATGGCGGTGTTCGAGGTGCGCGACAGCGGGCCGGGGATCGCCGCCGAGGATCTGACGCGCATCTTCGAGCCCTTCGCGCGCGGCGTCTCCGGCAATGCGGAAGCCAGCGGCACCGGGCTGGGGCTGACCATCGCGCGCATGCTCACCGACCTGATGGGCGGCGAGATGCAGGTGGACAGCACCCCCGGGCAGGGCACCCGCTTTCGCATCCGCCTCTTCCTGCCCCGCGGGGCCGAGGCGCCCGTGCGCAGCCGGCCGCTCCCGGCGCCGCGCCGCGTGGCC
>JAUVWV010000117.1 GCA_030603925.1 Thauera sp.
ACTTCATGCACGAGGTGACGATCGATGTAGATCAGCGCCGTGCCGTCGGCCTCCTGGTGAACGACGTGACTCGACCAGAGCTTTTCGTACAGCGTTTGGGGTGCCATCCGTTGTATTCCGCGCAAAAGGAAAAGGTTTTGATTATTTCACAAAGGCTGCAGCACTGAACAGACGCCGTCCTTCAGCGCCCGCCGGCCTGGCGATACAGCGGCATCACCCGTTCGGCGTACGTGTTGAGGTCGCGCTGGCGGCTCGCATGCGAGGGGTGAGTCGACAACCACTCGGGTGGCGCGCCGGCCGAGCGCCCGGCCATCTTGTCCCACAGCGTCACCGCGGCACGCGGGTCGAAACCCGCACGCGCCGCCAGTTCCACGCCGATGCGGTCGGCTTCGGTTTCGTGCAGCCGCGAGTTGGGCAACTCGAAGGTCACCGTAGCGACCTGCCCCATCAGGCTCTGTCCGGCCTCGCCCACGCCCAGCAGCGCACCGGCCACCGAGACGCCGATGCCGGTGGCGACCGACTTGGAGATGCGTTCGCGCGCGTGCTCGCGCAGCGCGTGGGCAATCTCGTGCCCCATCACCGCGGCAATCTCGTCGTCGGTGAGCTTGAGCTGTTCGATCAGGCCGGTATAGATCGCGATCTTGCCGCCGGCCATGCACCAGGCGTTGAGCTCCTTCGAGCTCAGCACATTGACCTCCCACTGCCAGCGCGGCGCATCGGCGCGGAACACGCCGGTCTGGGCGATCAGCCGGTCGGCGATGCGCCGCACGCGCTGCACCTGCGCGGCATCCCGATTGAGCGCGTTCTGCTTGCGCGCCTCGGCGAGGATCTGCTGGTACTGCTGCGCCGAGGCCTGTTCGACCTCCTGCGCCGAGACCATCATCATCTGCCCGCGCTCCACCCCCACAGCCCCGCCGCCGGTGGTCTGCACGGTCTGGCAGGCCAGCGTCACGGTGGCCGCGAGCACGGCCGGGAACACACTTCTGATCAGCTTGTGCATCCTCACTCTCCTCAATGTCCGGGGCTGCCGGCCGGCAAGTCATGCCGCCAGCCCCTGATCAGCCAGACCAAGCCCGCCAGGGCGAACACCGACCCCAGGGTATACGTCCACGCCGGCCCGATGCCGTCCCAGGTAAAGCCGCTGAGCAAACCGCCCGCCATGCCGCCAGCGCCAAACGAGATGCTGCCATACAAGGCCTGCCCCCTGGATTGGAGGCGTCCGGGGAACCACAGGTTCA
The DNA here is from genome assembly GCA_030603925.1 of Thauera sp. GTDB lineage: Bacteria > Pseudomonadota > Gammaproteobacteria > Burkholderiales > Rhodocyclaceae > Pseudothauera. The sequence goes on from JAUVWV010000117.1 coordinate 1,239, forward strand.
CCGCGGCGATGGCCGCCGCATGGTAGGCGCCAAAGGTCGCGCCGTGCAGCAACTGGGCGAACACCAGCACCGGCAGGCTGCCCACCCCCCAGCCGATCAGGACGAACCGCAGCACCGCCGCGGCAAAGGCGAACAGCAGGAGAGCGCGCAGCGAGAAGCGCCGCATCAACTGAGGCATGAAGAGGAAGACGACGATCTCCGCCACCACCCCCAGGGTCCACATCCAGCCTACCAGCGCCTTGCCATAGCCGTTGTCCACCAGATGGATGGAATAGAACACATACAGCGCACCGTGCGCGGCCGACATGAAGAAGCAGGCCCCCAGCAGGGCGCGTACCTCCGGGCGACGCAGGGTCTCGCCGAGACTGGCCTGCAGGCGCGCCGCGGGGGCACGTATCGCATCGGGCACCCACAGTGCGCACAGCAGGATACCGCCGAGGATCAGCGCGGTCATCCACAGCATGGAGGCGATCGGCAGGTGATCGAGCGCGTAACCGATGCCCAGCACCGCGGCGATGAAACCCACCGAACCCCACACGCGGATGCTGCCGTAGCGCTGCCCCTGACCGCCCAGATGGGCAAAGGTGACGCTCTCGATGAGCGGCAGCGATGCGCTCCAGAAGAAGGCCATCAGCGCCATGCCGAGGAAGATCCCGGCAAAGTCCTCGGTCAGGAAGAACAGCGAGAAGCCCGCCAGACTGGCCGCCGCGGAGAGCCGGACGATGATGACCGGCATGCCGAGCCGCTCCGCCAGCCAGCCCCACAGATTGGGGGCGAGGATGCGCATCACCTGCATCAGCGACATCAGGATGGCGATGTCGGTGGCGCTGAAGCTGAGCGATTGCAGGTAGAGAGTGAAGTACGGCGAGAAGGCGCCGACGAAACCGAAATAAAAGAAGTAATAGGCCGACAGGCGCCAGTAGGGCAGCATTCCGCGCGGGCCGCGCGCCTCAGGCGCGCGGCGAAGGCACGGACTGCACGCCGTCGGGCGCCAGCCCGGCGATCTGCGGCGGGCCCGTGGTGACGTCGCCGCATTGCGCGCGGTGGCGCAGCGCATGGTCCATCAACACGATGGCCAGCATGGCCTCGGCGATGGGGGTGGCACGGATGCCCACGCAGGGGTCGTGACGACCATGGGTGGCGACCACCGCGGGGGCACCCGCCTTGTCGATCGAGCGGCGTTCCAGGCGGATGCTGGAGGTCGGCTTGATCGCCATGCTGACCAGGATGTCCTGCCCGGTGGAAATGCCGCCCAGCACGCCGCCAGCGTGATTGGAGAGGAAACCGTCCGGGCTCAGTTCGTCGCCATGCTCGCTGCCGCGCTGCGTGACGCTGGCAAAGCCGGCGCCGATCTCCACACCCTTCACCGCGTTGATGCCCATCATGGCGTGGGCGATGTCGGCATCCAGCCGGTCATACACCGGCTCGCCCCAGCCCACCGGCACACCGCTGGCCATCACGTTGATGCGCGCGCCGATGGAGTCGCCCGACTTGCGCAACTCGTCCATGTAGGTCTCCAGCTGCGGCACGATGCCGGCATTGGGCACGAAGAAGGTGCGGTCGAACTCGTCCCAGGAGACGAAGGGAATCTCGATCGGGCCGAGTTGGGCCATCCAGCCGCGGATGACGATGCCGTAACGCTCCTTCAGCCACTTGCGCGCGACGGCACCGGCGGCGACGCGTACCGCGGTCTCGCGCGCCGACGAGCGCCCGCCGCCACGATGGTCGCGGATGCCGTATTTCTGCCAGTAGGGGTAGTCCGCGTGCCCCGGGCGGAAGGTCTCGGCGATGTTGCCGTAGTCCTTGCTGCGCTGATCCTGGTTGCGGATCAGCAAGCCGATCGGCGTGCCCGTAGTACGGCCTTCGAACACCCCGGAAAGGATCTCCACCTCGTCCGGCTCGCGGCGCTGGGTGACATGGCGCGAGGTGCCCGGCTTGCGCAGATCCAGTTCGGCCTGGATGTCCGCCGCAGAGAGCGCCAGCCCAGGCGGGCAGCCATCGACCACGCAGCCGATGGCCGGACCATGGGATTCGCCGAACGAAGTGACGGTGAACAGCGTGCCTAGGGTATTGCCGGACATCGGTGCGCTCTTGTGAAGAATATGCGTATGCGGGCGGGAGGGCGCCGAGTTTAGCACAGCGCCCCTCCCTGCCCCGCTGCCAGCCTCAGTGGAAGAAGTCCTCCAGGCGTTCGAAAACTTCATGCTCGGCACCGTGGCGGCGCACCGAGAGCACGTCCTGCAGCTTCTCGACCTGGCGGACCATCTGCTCGAGGCGCTGGTCCTCGAAGACCAGCAGCCAGATGCGGCTGCGCTTGCCGTCGGACACCGGCATGCACAGGATGCCCTCGACGTTGAACGCGCGGCGCGCGAAGAGATTGCAGATGTGACTCATCACGCCAGGGTGGTTGTTGACGTCGATCTCGAGGATCACCTTGGCAAAGCCGGTTTGCTGCAGGGGTTCTGCGACCTGTTCGATCATGTTCAGCCTCCGATCATTTCAGTGTTGGCGGCACCCGGCGGCACCATGGGATAGACGAACTCCTCGCGGTCGATGGAGACGTGGATCAGGCAGGGTCCAGGAGTATTGAGCGCCTGTGCGAGGGTGCCGCGCGGGTTGGCCGCGGTATCCAGATCCACCGCCGGAATGCCGAAGCCCTCGGCGATCTTCACGAAATCGGGCGCCCCGCGGTACTTCGATGCGAACACCCGCTTGCCGTAGAACAGGTTCTGCTGCTGGTACACCAGGCCCAGCGAATTGTTGTTCATCAGCACGATCTTCACGTTGAGCCACTCCTCGGCCAGCGTGGCGAGTTCCTGGATGTTCATCTTGAAGCTGCCGTCACCGGAGAAGCACACCACGGTGCGCTGCGGCGCGGCCAGGGCGGCGCCGATGGCCGCCGGCATGCCGAAGCCCATGGTCCCCAGCCCGCCGGAGGTCAGCCACTGGCGCGGACGGCGGAACGGATAGGCCTGTGCGACCCACATCTGGTGCTGGCCGACATCGGTGGTGATCACCGCCTCGTCGTCGAGCGCGGCGGCCACCGCGCGCACCAGACCGTAGTGGCTGCGCGGATCATCCTGCTCAGCCCACTGCACCGGGAAGCGCCCCTTCAGGCTCTCGACATGCGACAGCCAGCGCTTGCGCAACTGCGCCCTGACCCGCGGCAGCAGCGCTTCGAGCGCCTGCCCGACGTCGCCGTTGATCGCCACGTGGGCCTGCTTGATCTTGTGCAGCTCGGACGGATCCACATCGATGTGCACGATCTTCGCCGCGGGACAGAACTGCGCGGCCTTGCCGATCGCACGGTCGTCGAAGCGCGCCCCGACGCACACCAGCAGATCCGCCTCCTCCAACACGTAGTTGGTGTGACGCGCCGCGTGCATGCCCAGCATGCCGATCGACAGCGGGTGATCCATCGGCATCGCGCCGAGCGCCATCAGGGTCATCGTGGTCGGCAGCCCGGCCTGCTCGGCCAGCGTCACCGCCAGTTGCGCGGCGCCGGAGTGGATCACGCCACCGCCAAGGTAGAGCACCGGACGCTCGGCCGCATCGATCATGCGCGCGGCCTCCTCGATCAGCGCCATGTCGAGCGCCGGCAGAGGCTGCGGCGTGGCCGGTGGCGGAAAATCCGCGAAGCTGACCAACGCGTTCTGCACATCCTTCGGCACGTCGACCAGCACCGGACCGGGGCGGCCCGACATGGCGATGCGGAAGGCTTCGGGGATGACCTCCAGCAGCTCGTCGACGGAACGCACGAGGAAGTTGTGCTTGGTGATCGGCACGGTCATGCCGTAGATGTCCACCTCCTGGAAGGCGTCGGTGCCAATCATCGACAGGGGCACCTGTCCGGTGATCGCCACCATCGGGATGGAGTCCAGGCGCGCATCGGCGATGGCCGTCACCAGGTTGGTCGCACCGGGCCCGCTGGAGGCAAAGCACACCTCCGGCACGCCGGACACGCGCGCCATGCCCTGGGCCATGAAGCCGGCGCCCTGCTCGTGGCGCGCCAGCACGTGGCGGATCAGCGTGCTGCCGGACAGCGCGTCGTACAGCGGCAGGATGGCACCGCCGGGAATGCCGGCGATGGTGCGCACACCCTGGCGTTCGAGCAGGCGCACGATCAGTTCGGCGCCGGTCATCTGATTCATCTTCATTCTCCTGGGACGGTTTGCGGCGTCACGACCGGCGGCACAAAACAAAAAACCCCCGCCGGCCTTGCGCGCCGGCGGGGGTTCTGGATTCGCTTGCTGCCTGTTTGCCTGGACCCGTTACGACGCGCGACTGCCTACGCCTACTACTACGCGTACGGACAGTACTACTGCGGCGAACTTGCGGGCGAAGCGGTTCATTGCGGATTCATCAAGGTCAACGGCAGCGATCTAACCACGAATCGCAGCGCACGGCAAGCACCACGAAACCCGTGCCGCGCGCTTCAACCGGCATGGACGGGCGCATCGCGCAGGGCACGGCGCAGGATCTTGCCGACATTGGTCTTCGGCAGCTCGTCACGGAACTCGACGTGATGCGGCACCTTGTAACCGGTCAGGTTCTCCCGGCAATGGGCGATGATGGCCTCCGCGCTCAGCGCCGGATCCTTGCGCACCACAAAGATCTTCACCGCCTCGCCGCTGCGCTCGTCGGGCACACCGACCGCCGCCACCTCAAGCACCCCCGGATGACTGGCCACCACGTCCTCGACTTCGTTCGGATAAACGTTGAAACCGGACACCAGGATCATGTCCTTCTTGCGGTCCACCAGGCGAATGAAGCCGCGCTCATCGACGACCGCGATGTCGCCGGTACGCAGGAAGCCGTCGGCGGTGAACACCCTTGCGGTATCGTCCGGCCGGTTCCAGTAGCCGCGCATCACCTGCGGGCCGCGCACGCACAGTTCGCCGCGCTGGCCACGCGCCACCTCGTTGCCGTCGTCGTCGCGGATGCTGATCTCGGTCGAGGGCACCGGCAAACCGATCGAGTGGTTGAACTCGGTGAGGTCGAGCGGATTGATGCTCACCGCGGGCGAGGTTTCGGTCAGCCCGTAGGCTTCCAGCAGCACCTTGCCGGTGACCTTGTGCCATTTTTCCGCCACCGCCTGCTGCACCGCCATACCGCCGCCCAGCGCAAGCTTGAAACCGGAAAAATCGAGCTTGGCGAAGTCAGGGTTGTTAAGCAGGGCGTTGAACAGGGTATTCACCCCGGTGATCACCGTGAAGCGGTACTTCCCCAGCTCCTTGACGAAACCCGGCACGTCGCGCGGATTGGTGATCAGCACGTTGGTCGCGCCGAGCTTGAAGAAGGTCAGGCAGTTCGCGGTGAGCGAGAAGATGTGATACAGCGGCAAGGCGGTGATGATCACCTCGCCGCCCTCCTCCACATAGGGGCCGATCCAGGCATGGGCCTGCTGCAGGTTGCCGACGATGTTGCCATGGGTGAGCACCGCCCCCTTGGCCGTACCGGTGGTACCGCCGGTGTACTGCAGGTAGGCGATGTCCTCATGATTGAGCACCACGCGCTGCAGGGTGTGCGCGGCGCCGCGCTCCAGCGCGCCGGAAAAGCGCACATGGCCCGGTATCGACCAGGCCGGCACCATCTTGCGTACCCGTCGCACGACGAAATTGACCAGCGCGCCCTTGGGAAAGCCGAGCATCTCGCCCAGGCTGGTGACCACCACAGTACGCAGCGCGAGCTTGGGCAGCACGTGCTGCAAGGTATGGGCGAAGTTCTCCAGGATGACGATCGCCTCGGCACCGGAGTCGCGCAACTGGTGTTCCAGTTCGCGCGCGGTGTACAGCGGATTCACGTTCACCACCGTGCATCCGGCACGCAACGCACCGAACATGGCAATCGGATACTGCAGCAGATTGGGCATCATCAGTGCGACGCGCGTACCGCGGGCGAGCTTGAGTTCGCCCTGCAGATAGGCGGCAAAACGCGCCGACAGCCGATCCAGCTCCTCGTAGCTGAGCGACTTGCCCATGTTGATGTAGGCGGTGCGCGCACCATACTTGCGCACGCCCTGCTCGAACAGGTCGACGAGCGAAGCGAACTCGCCCATGTCGACCTCGGCCGGAACGCCAGGGGGGTAGCTCTTCAGCCAGATCTTGTCCAAGTTGTCTCCTCCTCTTGGTGGAAAAAATGCCGACCACACCGAATGGTCACAGCACCGCCCTCCCGAGGCGATACGGGCGCCGACGCATCGGCCGCCCGCCTTCCAACCAGCATGTCCGTAGAGGCCCGGACCTTATCTATTTATTATCATGCGGCGCACACCCCCCTGCGGCATGCGGCACATGTAGTCAGACTGTTTTCAGCCCTGCTCGCCGGCTTCCGCCGGCCAGTTGCGAATGTAGTTCTTCAGCATGCGGTTCTCGAAACTCTGCTCTTCGAGCACCGCCTTGGCCACGTCATGGAAGGAGACCACGCCGAGCAGCGTGCCCTCGTCCATGACCGGCAGATAGCGCTGATGCTTGTCCACCATCAGCCGGCGCAGTTCGTCCATCTCCATGTTCGGCGAAGCGCTCAACGGGTCGCGCAGCATGGCCTGTTCGATCGCCATCTGCTGCCATTGCGCGCCGCCCGCATGAACCGCACCGAGCACCTCGCGGAAAGTCAGCATGCCGGCCATGCGCCCCTGGTCGAACACCACCAGCGAACCGACATCCTGCTCGGTCATGATCTCCACCGCCTCGGCCAGGCTGCGGTTCGGCGCGATGGTGTAGAGCACCTTGCCCTTGATGGCGAGAATTTCGCTGACCAGCATTTCTTTCCTCTCGGTCTGATTTCGATGCGTGCGTGCGCCATGTTAGTGCATTGCCGGGGGGACGGAAAGGGCCGCCGGCAAACACGGGGAAAGCCGCCGGCCCGCGGCGGCTCAGCGTTCGAGCTTGTCGAGCTTGTCCTGCACCTTGGCCCATTCCTCGGCATCGGGCAGGGCATCCTTGCGTTCGACGATCGGCTTCCACTGCTTGGCCAGCTCGGCGTTGAGCGCAACGAAATGGCGCTGCCCGTCGGGCACGTCGTCTTCGGCATAGATGGCCTCCACCGGACACTCGGCCACGCACAGCGTGCAGTCGATGCACTCGTCGGGATCGATCACCAGAAAGTTGGGCCCTTCGCGGAAACAGTCCACGGGACAGACGTCCACGCAATCGGTGTATTTGCAGCGGATGCAGGACTCGGTCACCACATAGGTCATTTGTTCTCTCCGTTGGCTTGCGTCCGGCCTCACTTGCGGAAGCCCTCGACGGCCATCAAATATAGATCAGTGCATTGCATTTTCGCCACGCCCCGCAGCACCCCGTCGCGCGCGCTCCGATAATTTCTTGACGCGGGCCGCGGGTTCGCATAACTTTCGCAAAACCCCAGCGAGGCCACCCCCCGGCCTCGGTCACTCGGGCCGCCTCCGGCCCCGACCCCCGACCCAATTCAGCAACATAGCCCCTGACGTGAGGAATCATGAGCGAGCATATCCATTACGTGACCGACGGTAATTTCGAGTCCGAGGTGCTGCAGTCGCAAACGCCCGTACTGGTGGATTACTGGGCAGAATGGTGCGGTCCGTGCAAGATGATCGCACCCATCCTTGACGAAGTCGCCAAGGAATATGCCGGCAAGCTCAAGGTTGCCAAACTCAACATCGACGAAAACCCGGACACCCCGGCGAAGTTCGGCATCCGCGGCATCCCCACCCTGATGCTGTTCAAGGGCGGCAACGTGGAAGCCACCAAGGTCGGCGCCCTGTCCAAATCTCAACTGACGGCCTTCATTGACAGCAATCTCTAATCCGGAGCCGGAGCTCGCTCCGGCCACCGCCAGCGGCGCCCCCCGGCCCCCTCGCCGCACGGCGCGGCGCCGCGAAGACCCCGCTCCTCCGCCCCCTGCGTCCGATTCCTCCACCGACGTTTCAACGCCGCCCGCTGCCATGCACCTATCGGAGTTAAAGGCCCTCCACGTAAGTGAATTGCTGGAGATGGCCATCGCCAACGAGATCGATGGCGCCAATCGACTGCGCAAGCAGGAACTGGTATTCGCCCTGCTGAAGAACCGCGCCAAGAAAGGCGAGCCGATCTATGGCGACGGTGCGCTCGAGGTACTGCCCGACGGTTTCGGCTTCCTGCGCTCGCCCGAGGCCTCCTATCTGGCCGGCACCGACGACATCTACGTGTCGCCCTCGCAGATCCGCCGCTTCAACCTGCACACCGGCGACACCATCGAAGGCGAGATCCGCACCCCGAAGGACGGCGAACGCTACTTCGCGCTGGTCAAGCTCGACAAGATCAACGGCCGCCCGCCGGAAGAGTGCAAGCACAAGATCCTGTTCGAGAACCTCACCCCGCTGCATCCGAACGAGTGCCTCAAGCTCGAGCGCGACATGCGCGGCGAGGAGAACACCACCAGCCGCATCATCGACATGATCGCGCCGATCGGCAAAGGCCAGCGCGGCCTGCTGGTGGCGCCGCCGAAGAGCGGCAAGACGGTGATGCTGCAGCACATCGCGCACGCCATCACCGCCAACCACCCGGACGTCACGCTGATCGTGCTGCTGATCGACGAACGCCCCGAGGAAGTGACCGAGATGCAGCGCTCGGTGCGCGGCGAGGTCGTCGCCTCGACCTTCGACGAGCCGGCGGCGCGCCACGTCCAGGTCGCCGAGATGGTGATCGAGA
>JAUVWV010000169.1 GCA_030603925.1 Thauera sp.
CCGGCGACGGCGGCGACCTGTGGCAGGTGGCCGCCGCCAGCGCGCAGCCGCGCGGCCACTGGCCGCACCCCTTCGCCTTCGACAACCACGCCCGCCCTGCCTGAACACCGCCATCGCCCCCTGTAGGAGCGGCCTTGGCCGCGATACGCCCGTCGAGTAAACCTCGCCGCAATCGCGGGCAAGCCCGCGCCACAGATCCACATACCGGTCTATCATTCCCCCGATCCACACGACCAACCGTTCGCGGAGCCCGTCATGAAAGGCAACAAGAAAGTCATCACCGCCCTCAACGCCCTGCTGGCCGATGAACTGGCCGCGCGCGACCAGTACTTCATCCACTCGCGCATGCTCTCCGAATGGGGCCTGGCGCGCGCCGCCGAGCGCATAGCGCACGAGATGGAAGACGAAACCCAGCACGCCGACGCACTGATCCGCCGCATCCTGTTCCTCGAAGGCGTGCCGGCGATGAGCCCGTCCAAGCTCACCGTGGGCAAGGACCTGCCGGACATCTTCAGCAAGGACCTGGCGGTGGAGATGGTGGTGGTCAAGAACCTGCGCGAAGCCATCGCGCTGTGCGAAACGGAGCAGGACTACGTGACCCGCGAGATCCTCGAGAAGATGCTCGACGACACCGAGGAGGATCACGCCCACTGGCTGGAACAGCAGCTCGGCCTGATCAAGATGGTCGGCCTGCAGAATTACCTGCAGGCGCAGATGGCGAGCTGAGCGGCAGGGGTAAGCAACCGGCGGTAAACCCCGCTCGACAGGCGCGGCACGCCTCACTATCTTTGGTATCCCGTTCCGCGCTCCGGAGATGTGCCATGTTTCGCCTGTCGCACCCTGCCAAGCTGCTGATGCTTGCCGCATTGCTGTTCGCCACCGTGTCCGGGAGCGCCGCAGCAAGCGAACGCCTGTCGGAGCGCTGGGACGAGAAACGTGCCGCGACCCTGCTGGAGCGTGCGGCGCGCCATCTGCAGGCTGGCGGCGAGGCGGCACTGGCGGATTTTTCCCGCCAGGGTGCTTTCGTCGAGCGTGATCTCTACGTGTACGTGCTGGCGCCGGATGGGCGCTTTCTGGCCAGCGGCGGCTCTTCGGCCGCGCTGATCGGGCAGAACGTGGCCGGGCGGACCGACTCCGACGGCAAGCCCTTCTTCCGCGAGTTGCTGGAGAAGGCCGCCCGCGACGGCGGCGGGCGGGTGGAATACCGCTGGCTGAATCCGGTGGAGAACCGCGAGGAACCCAAGGTGACGCTGTTCCGCCGGGTGGGGCAGCACATCGTCGCGGTCGGTTTTTACACGCCGCGCGCCAGCGCCGCGCAGGCGCGCGAGATGCTGGAGCGGGCCGCCGTGGCCCTGCAGGGCGATGCGGCGGCACTGGCCGATTTCCAGGACGTGGGCGGGCGCTTCATCCAGGACGATCTCTACGTCTTCGTGGTGGATATGGAAGACGGCCGCTTCCTTGCGCACGGCGCCAGCCCCGCGCTGCTCGGGCGCGACGGGCGCGCGCTGCGCGACCCGAAGGGCAAGGCCATCGTCGCCGACATGCTGGCGATCGCGCGCAGCAAGGGTGCCGGCCAGCTCGAATACGCCTGGCACAACCCGCTCACCGGCAAGGTGGAGAGCAAGACCAGCTTCTTCCGCGCGGTGGACGGCAAGCTGGTCGGGGTGGGGTACTACACCCGCTGAGCAGGGCCGCCGGCGTTTTCCGCGGTCCTTCGGCGGCGCTCAGCCCAGCGGCTGGAAGAGCACGTCGAGGTCTTCCGCGGTGATCAGGTGGCCGCCGTCCGCAGCGCCGCCGCCGCCCAGCAGCTGATCGGCGAGGCCGCGCTTGCGCGCCTGCAGGGCGAGGATCTTTTCTTCCACGGTGCCGCGTCCGAGCAGCTTGTAGACGAACACCGGCTTGTCCTGCCCGATGCGGTGCGCGCGTGCGGTGGCCTGGGCCTCGGCCGCGGGGTTCCACCACGGGTCGTAGTGGATCACGGTGTCGGCCGCGGTGAGGTTCAGGCCGGTGCCGCCGGCCTTCAGGCTGATCATGAACACCGGCACCTTGCCGGACTGGAACTCGCGTACCGGGGTATCGCGGTCGCGGGTCTGCCCGGTGAGCTTGACGAAGCCGAAGCCGCGCCGGCTCAGCTCCTTCTCGATCAGCCCCAGCATGGAGGTGAACTGGCTGAACAGCAGGATGCGCCGCCCTTCGTCGATCAGCTCCTCGAGCAGCGCCATCAGTTCGGCCAGCTTGGCCGATTCGGCGATGCCGCGCGCGCCCAGTTGCTGCGCGCTGGCCAGCTTCACCAGGCGCGGGTCGCAGCAGGCCTGGCGCAGCTTGAGCAGGGCGTCGAGGATCATGATCTGGCTGCGCCCCACGCCCTGGCTGGCCAGCACCTGGCGCAGCTTGCGGTCGAAGGCGACGCGCAGCGATTCGTACAGGTCGCGCTGTGCGCCGCCCAGTTCCACCCAGCGCACGATCTCGGTGCGCGGCGGCAGTTCGCTGAGCACCTGCTCTTTCGTCCGGCGCAGCAGGAAGGGCGCGACCCGGGCGTTGAGGCGGCGGTGCGCGTCGCCGTCGCCCTGTTTCTCGATCGGCGTGCGGAACATCGCCGCGAAGCGGCGCGCGTTGCCCAGCAGGCCGGGCATGAGGAAGTCGAACTGCGCCCACAGTTCGCCGAGGTGGTTCTCCAGCGGCGTGCCGGTGAGCGACAGGCGGTGGCGCGCACGCAGCTTGCGCGCCACCTGGTGCGACTGCGCCTTGGGGTTCTTGATGAACTGCGCCTCGTCGAGCACCAGCAGGTGGTAGTCGCAGGCCTGCAGCACCTCGCGGTCGCGTACCAGCAGCGGGTAGGTGGTGAGGATCAGGTCGGCCTCGGCCATCGCCTCGTAGTGGCGCTCGCGCTCCGGGCCGTGCAGGGTGAGCAGCTTCAGGTCCGGGGCAAACTGTTGCGCCTCGGCCGCCCAGTTGGGCAGCAGGCTGGTGGGCGCGACCACCAGGCTGGGGCGGTCGGCGCGGCCGGCGTGCTTCTCCAGTTGCAGGTGGGCGAGCGTCTGCACGGTCTTGCCCAGCCCCATGTCGTCGGCCAGGATGCCGGACAGGCCGTAGCTGCGCAGGAACTGCAGCCAGTTCAGGCCGGCCTGCTGGTAGGGCCGCAGGGTGGCGCGGAAGGCGGGCGCGGGCGGCGTCTCGGCAATGCCGGAGAAGTCGCGCAGGCGCCGGCCGAGTTCGCGCAAGGCGTCGCCGCCCAGCCAGTGCACGGGCAGCTCGTCGAGGTCGGCGAGCGCCGCGGCCTGGTAGCGCGACAGGCGCGGGCGTTCGTCGTCGAGGAATTCCATCAAGGGGCGCAGCCAGTTGCGCAGGCGCGGTACCGGCACCGGCAGGATGCGCCGCCCGTCCAGGCGCAGCGGCAGGGTGTCGGTCTCGCCCAGGCTCGCCAGGCGCTGCAGCAATTGCGGCTGTTCCTGCATCAGGCCGAGCAGCGGGTTCACCAGGCTGACGCGCTGGCCATCCACCACCACGCCCAGGTCGAGGTCGAACCAGTCTTCGCCGCCGGACTGTGCATCGCTCTCGTCGATGCGCACGAACCATTCGTCGGCCTGTGCGAGCTGGAAGGGGAAATCTGCGGCGTACTCGATGGCAATGCCGTCCAGTTCGAGCTGCGCCATGCTGCCGCCCAGCAGGGGTGCCCAGCCGCGCGCGTCGTGCGGGGCGGTGAGCAGGCATTCGACCTCGCTGCCCACGCGCAGGTGCTTCGGCAGGCGCCGCTGCCAGCTTTCCAGGCCGGCCGCCTGCAGGGCGCGCCATACCGCGCGCTCGGCGTCGAGATCGCGCCGCAGCAGGTGCTGTGCCGCGCCGCTGCCGACCTGCAGCAGCGGTTCCGGATGCTCGCAGCCGGCGGCGCTGGCGCCTTCGGCATAGTCGAAGTAGAGCTCCGCCACCGGGTACTCCTCGACCAGGCCGAACGCCCCGTGCGGACGGAAGCGGCCCATGGTGAGCAGCAGGCGGGCGGCCGGCGGGGCGGCGGGCTCCTGCGGCGTCTGCGCGCAGGGCAGGGGCACGGCGACGTCGTGGCGCTGTGCGTAGTCCTCCAGCTTGGCGCGCACCAGCGCGGCTTCGCGCTCGTTCAGCGGCGGCGCCACCAGCAGCTTGCGGAACAGCGCTTCGTCGAGGCCGGCCTGGAGGCGCCCCACGCCATGGCTGTGCGGGTCGAAGAAGTGCGGCGGCCAGGTGGGCAGTACGTGTACCTGCGGCGGCAGGTCGAAGGCCAGTTGCTGGCGACCGCGCTCGTTGGCGATCCACTTCATCGGCAGCGGCCGCTCGGCTTCGGGCTGCAGCGGCAGCTGGTGTGCGTCGGCCAGGTACAGACGGCCGGTGCGCGCGGCCTGCATCAGCAGCAGGGCGCCGGTTTCGCCGACCAGCGGGACCTCGGTGGCGATCATGTAGGGATGGCTGCCGGCCTGCGCGGCATGGAACAGGCGCAGCGGGGTCTCGTCTTCGGGGGCGATGAAGTCGCGCCGGGTGCGCGCCGACAGGTCGTAGCCCTGCAGGGTGACGCGCACCGGCTTGCTCATTCCGCCCTTCTTCAGCGTGTGGCTCTTGCCGAGCGAGAGATAGGGCTGGCGTCCGGGGTGCAGCAGATAGAGCAGGCGCGGTTTGCGCGCCTGCTCGGCCGGCGCGGGGGCGGCGGCCGGGGTGTCGAGCAGTTCCAGCCACTGGCGGGTGTCGGCGCCGATCTCGTCGTGCGCGCCGTCGCCGTCATCGGCGGGCGCGAAGGCTGCGGCGCTCTCGGCGAAGGTCATCAGCAGGGCCGCCGCGTGCTTGCAGTCGATGCCCACCGGGCAGGTGCACACCGAGTCGGCGACGTAGGGCAGCTCGTCGTCGGTGAAGCTGTCCAGCCGCACCGAGACGCGGTACTCCTGCGAGCCGCTGCCGCTGCAGCGCCCGTCGATGCGCAGCGCGCCGTCGGCTTCGTTGTGTACCGCCTCGACGACGGCCTTGCCGCGTTGCGCATAGTCCCGGCCGCGCTGGAAGGTCAGCGGGTCGAAGTCGTCCTCGAACAGCAGGTAGGTCTCGGGGAAGGCGGTCTTGCGGCGGGGCATGCGGATGGGCGGTGGATCGAAGGCCGGCAATGTTAACACCGCCGGCGCGCGGGAGCCTGCGCGACTTCAACTTGGCGTGCCGAGCGGCTATGCTGCCAGAGCCGCCTACCCGGCCTTGACCACAACAACAGGAGACCCCGACATGAGCACCGTAACCCTCGCCGGCAACCCGATCGAAGTCGCCGGCCGTATTCCGGCCAAGGGCGCAGCCGCGCCCGCCTTCCGCCTGACCGGCGCCGACCTGCAGGACGTCGGCCTGGATGCCTGGCGCGGCAAGCGCAAGGTGTTGAACATCGTACCCAGCCTGGACACCCCGACCTGCGCGACCTCCACGCGCAAGTTCAACACGGAGGCGAGCAGCCTGAGCAATACCGTGGTACTGGTGGTCTCCGCCGACCTGCCGTTCGCCGCCAAGCGCTTCTGCGAAACCGAAGGGCTGGCCAATGTGCACACCCTGTCCACCTTCCGCAACCCGGAGTTCGCGCGCGACTGGGGCGTGGCCATCGCCTCGGGCCCGCTCACCGGACTCACCGCGCGCGCGGTGGTGGTGCTCGATGCCGCCGACCACGTGGTGCACGCCCAGTTGGTGCCCGAGATCAAGGACGAGCCGGACTACGCCGCGGCGCTGGCCGCGCTGGGCTGAGCGCGCCTCTTCACGCGGCCGGCTGCCAGCGCCAGCCGGCCGGCGTGTACGCCAGTTCGTCGGTGAGTTCGAGCGCCTGCAGGAAGTGGCGGTCGTGCGACACCACCAGCAGCGCGCCGCGGTATTCGCGCAGCATCGCCTCCACGGCCTGCAGGGCGTCGAGGTCGATGTGGTTGGTGGGTTCGTCCAGCAACAGCAGGCGGGCCGGCGGGTCGGCATACAGTGCGCAGGCCAGCGCCGCCTTCAGGCGCTCGCCACCGGACAGCGTGTCGCAGGGGACGAGCGCCTGGCGCGCCTCGAGGCCGATCTGCGCCAGCCGGGTGCGCGCCTGCGCCTCGCCCAGCGCCGGGTTGGCATCGAGCAACTGCGCCAGCGCGGAGCGCTGGCCGTCCAGCCCCGCCAGGTACTGATCCAGCCAGGCGGCGCGCTCGTGCACCGCGCAGCGTCCGTGGCGCGGCGCGAGTTGCCCGGCGAGCAGGCGCAGCAGGGTGCTCTTGCCGCAGCCGTTGGGGCCGCCGAGCGCGATGCGGCGCGGACCGACGATGTGCAGGTCGAGCGGTGCCGTACAACCCCAGGGCAGCACCACCCCGTCCAGTTCCGCCACCCGCCGGCCGGCCTGCAGCGCCGCCTGCGGGGCGAACAGCACCGTCTCGCGCGCGCCCTCCACCCGGCCGGCGGCCTGGCGCACCGCCTCATCGAGTTGCTGGCGCGCCGCCTCATGGCGCCCGCGCAGGCGGGCGGCGCTGTGCTGGCTGCGTTCCTTGGCCTGATCGAGCAGGATCCTGGCCTGATTGGCGTCCTGCGCGCTGCGCCGGCCCTGGCTGCTGCGCCGCGCGGCGCGCTCCTGCTGGCGGCGCAGTTCGGCCTCGCCGCGGCGGCGCTCGGCGCGCGCGTGGTCCAGCGCCTCCTGCGCGGCAGCACTGGTGCGCTCGCGTTCGGCGGCGTAGAAGTCGTAGCCGCCACCGTAGCGGGTCAGCCCCTGCGGGCCGAGTTCGACGATGGCGTCCATGCGCTCGAGCAGCGTGCGGTCGTGGCTGATCACCAGCAGGCCGCGCGGCCAGTGCGCAAGCCGGGCGAACAGCGCCGCACGGCCGGGCGCATCGAGGTGGTTGCTGGGCTCGTCCAGGATCAGCATGTCCGCCTGGCTGAGCAGCGCGCCCAGCAGCGCCACCCGCGTGCATTCGCCGCCGCTCAGGCGCGCGGCCGGCGTCTCCGGTGCCAGGTGGCCAAGGCCGCTGGCGGCCAGTTCGGCACCGAAGCGCTGGCGCAGGTCCCAGTCCGCGCCGACGGCGTCGAAATCCTCGGCGCTGCCCACGCCGCGCTCGATGCGTGCCAGCGCATCCAGCACTGCGCCCAGCCCGGCCACGTCCGCCACCCGGGCGTGGCGCGCCGGATCGATCAGTTGCGGCAGGTAGCGCACCGCCCCGGCGCGTCGCACCCGGCCGCCAGCGGGCGCCAGTTCGCCGGCCATGATGCGCGCCAGCACGCTCTTGCCGGCGCCATTGCGCCCGACCAGGCCGGTGGGCCGGCCGTCGAAGTGTTCGGAAAGTTCGGAAAACAGGGCGCTGCCATCGGGCAGCGTGAAACTGACGCGATCCAGCGTGATCGCGGCGCGCGGGGTGCGTGCTGACATGCGGACTCCTGCAAGTGCCTGGGACTCTCCGTTGCGGCAACGGAAGACAAGGTGGCCGTGACGGCCGCGGCAGCTTTACAGGCGCATGGGTGGGGCACTCCCCGGGGATGGCGGACGGGCGTGATCGTAG
>JAUVWV010000085.1 GCA_030603925.1 Thauera sp.
GGCACCGGGAAGTAGCCGCCCTTGACGCGCGGACGGTGGCCGGTGTTGCCGCCTTCGAACTTGTCGGCGGTAGACCAGGCAGCCTCTTCCGAGATGATCTTGCTGTAAACGCCGGACATGTCGACTGACCACTCGACCGAGTCGAAAATGAAGAATTCGGGTTCCGGGCCGAAGTAGGCGGTGTCGCCGATGCCGGTGCTCTTCAGGTAGGCCTCGGCGCGCTTGGCGATGGAGCGCGGGTCGCGGTCATAGCCCTTGCCGTCGGACGGCTCGATGACGTCGCAGGTCAGCACCAGGGTGGTTTCGTCAAAGAAGGGGTCGATATAGGCGGAGGACGCTTCCGGCATCAGGATCATGTCGGAAGCCTGGATGCCCTTCCAGCCGGCGATCGAGGAGCCGTCGAACGGGTGGCCGTGCTCGAAGTGCTCTTCTTCGAAGGCAGAGACCGGCAGGCCGACGTGTTGCTCCTTGCCGCGGGTGTCGGTAAAGCGCAGGTCGATGAAGCGTACTTCATTTTCCTGGATCATCTTCATGACGTCTTGAGCGTTCATATTCACTCCTGGTGAGATGAGGCGAAATTCGGGTAACGGTGATCCGTTGCTGCGCAGTCAAGCAGTATCCGTGCCATGCATTTTCGGGCCGTCCAGCATTGTGCCACAAGGGCCTTTCGTACTGAGAAACGACGCTAATGCACGAAAATGGTGCGGCGTGTTATACGCGCGCCCCGCTATGGTGCGATGCGTACAAAGAAGGCCAGGCTGCGGTAGGCCGGCGCCCCCTCCAGGGCGTCCGTTGCGCGCCTTTTGAGTGCATCAGTGTCGATCTGCGCATCGCCCGGCAGCATGACCTCGACCTCCACCCGGTCGCCCAGGTAGTGGATCTGCACCCGTTGCGGCTGCGCACCCCCGGGGCCGACGAGGTCGCGCACCAGCGCAAGGATTTCGGCGCGGTCGGGGAGCGGGCCGGGCGGCACGATCTGCAGCACGCCGTCGTCCTCGGCGTCGATGTGCACCAGCACCTCCTGCACCTCGGGATGGGCGGCGCGCACCCTGTAGTACACCGTGTCCGAGATGCGGTGCCCCTCCGAGACGGTGATGCGCGGATCGACCAGCACGTGGGCGTCGCACAGCACCTTGTCGGCCATCCGCCGGGTGCGCATGTCGTGCAGCCCGACCACCCCGGGTGTGGTGCGGATGGTCTCGCGCAGGCGTGCCAGGTGCTCCTCCGGCAGGCCGGTATCGATCAGCTCGCCCAGCGCGCGCCGCGCCAGGCGCACGCCCATGTGCAGGATCAGGAAACCCACCACGGCGGCAGCAAGCGGTTCCAGGAA
Organism: Thauera sp.; assembly: GCA_030603925.1. Lineage (GTDB taxonomy): Bacteria > Pseudomonadota > Gammaproteobacteria > Burkholderiales > Rhodocyclaceae > Pseudothauera. Next base: position 1,331 of record JAUVWV010000085.1, read on the forward strand.
GGGGTAGCCCGCCAGGCTGCCGCCGATCCCCGCGGCGACCACCAGGGAGGATGCGGCATCGGAGCGCGCATGCCAGGCGTTCGCCTCGAGCACCGGCGCCTTCAGCCGGCGTGCCGCGCGCAGGGTGTAGCGGAACAGACCCTCTTTGGCCACCAGGGTGAGCAGCGCCATGCCGAGTGCAGCCGGATGCAGTTCGGGCAGGGCGTCCATGTTCTGCAGGCGCACGCCCGAACTCCACAGGAAGCCCAGGCCGACGCCGGCGAGCACCACGCCGAGCGCGAGCGAGGCCGCCGTCTCGATGCGGCCATGACCGTAGGGGTGATTCTTGTCGGCCGGCTCTGCACCGCTGCGTGCCGCCAGCAGCACCATCACGTCGGTGATCAGGTCCGACAGGGTGTGCGCGGCGTCGGCCACCAGGCTGAAGGCGTTGGCGAACAGGCCGATCACCACCTGGCCGAGAGCCAGTGCGGAGTTGGTGAGGATCGCCACCAGCGTGACCTTCTGGATCTGCGCGCCGCGTGCCGCGCTCGTGGCACCCGTGCGCGACGGGCTGTGGGGGGGCGACTGGGGCGATGGCATGTGTCGAGCTGGCCTGCAGGGGTATACTTCTGAATTCGATACCTCGAATTCTAGCCGGATCGCCGCCATGGGAACCCTATCCGATCTGCTCAGCCTGGCCGGGCAGCGTGCGCAGGAACTGAAACTGCCCTATCAGGGCGCGCTTACACCGCAGGAAGCCTGGCAGGTGTGGCAGCTCGCGCCGGGGGCGAAACTGGTCGATGTGCGCACGCGTGCCGAGTGGGAGTGGGTGGGCCGGGTGCCGGCCGCCGTGCAGATCGAATGGCTGAGCTGGCCGGGCGGGCAGCCCAATGCGGGCTTCCTGGCGCAGTTGCGCCAGCAGGTCGATCCGCAGGCGCTGGTGATGTTCATGTGCCGTTCGGGCGCCCGTTCGGACGCCGCGGCGCGCGCCGCCATCGGCGCCGGCTACAGCAACTGCTACAACGTCCTCGAAGGCTTCGAGGGCGACAAGGATGCCAACGGCCAGCGCAACCGCATCGGCGGCTGGCGCCATGCCGGACTGCCCTGGCAGCAGGGCTGAAGGCGCCGTCTCAACCCCCAACGAGTACCCGCATCATGCAAGTCGCCACCATCGCATTCGACCGCTTCAACACCCTGCAGGACGACGAGGCCCAGGAACGCATCCGCGCCGCACGCGCCCGGCTGGGCAAGAAGGCGGTGCTGCTGTGCCACCACTACCAGCGCGCCGACGTGTACCAGCACGCCGACCTCACCGGCGACTCGCTCAAGCTCGCGCGCCTGGCCTCGCAGACCGATGCCGAGTTCATCGTGTTCTGCGGCGTGCACTTCATGGCCGAAGTCGCCGACATCCTGTCCAGCCCCGGGCAGACCGCGATCCTGCCCGACCTCGCCGCCGGCTGTTCGATGGCCGACATGGCCAACCTGGCGAAGGTCGAGCGCAGCTGGCGTGAACTGGCCGAGGTGCTGGGCAGGCCCGACGCGCTGATCACCCCGGTCACCTACATCAACTCCGCGGCCGACCTGAAGGCCTTCTGCGGTGAGCACGGCGGCATCGTGTGCACCTCCACCAATGCGCCGACCATCCTCGACTGGGCCTTCGCGCAGCGCGAGAAGGTGCTGTTTTTCCCGGACCAGCATCTGGGCCGCTGGACCGGCTACAAGAAGGGCATCGCGCTCGACGAGATGGTGGTGTGGGATCCGGACCTGGAATGCGGCGGCCTCACCGCGGAACAGATCCACAAGGCGAAGATCCTGCTGTGGAAGGGACACTGCTCGGTGCACCAGATGTTCCAGGAGAGCCACATCCGCCGCTGGCGCATGCAGAATCCGGGCGGCTTCGTGATCTCGCACCCGGAGAGCAATCTGGACGTGTGCATCAACTCCGACTACGTCGGTTCCACCGAGTACATCATCAAGACCATCGCCGCGGCCCCGGCCAATACCCAGTGGCTGGTGGGCACCGAGCTGAACCTGGTCAACCGCCTGGCCGAGGAGATGAAGCCGGAAGGCAAGCGCGTGCAGTTCATGGCGCCCACGGTGTGCATGTGCTCGACCATGCAGCGTATCGACCCGCAGCACCTGGCCTGGTCGCTGGAGAACCTGGCCGACGGCAATGTGGTCAATGCGATCCGGGTACCTCCGCACGAGGCCGGACTGGCCCGCGTGGCGCTCGACCGGATGCTGGCGGTGTCCTGACGCAGCGCTCCGCGGCGCACGGCGGCGGCCCCGGCGGGTCGCCGTTTTTTTTTCGCCTATGCCCTGGGCCAGAGGATCATCTGCGTGCAGCGGAACAGCGCCAGCGTACGCCCGCTGGCCTCGTCGCTGACCACTGCGTCCCACACCTGGGTGCTGCGTCCCAGATGCTGCGCGGTGGCGATGCAGGCGATGCCGCCCTCGCGCACCGTGCCGAGGTGGTTGCTCTTCAACTCTATGGTGGTGAAGGATTCCGCCCCCTGCGGCAGGTGGGCGATGGTGGCGTAGCCGCAGGTGGTGTCGGCCAGCGCGACGATGCTCGCCGCGTGCAGGAACTCGTTCGGCGCGATGTGCAGCTTCTTCACCGGCATGCGGCTGGTCAGCGTGCGCTCGGCCAGCTTGAGCATCTCGATGCCAAGGTAGCCGGGCAGGTATTCGCTGCCGCGCTGGTTGAGAAGTTCGATCTGGACATCGGGTCGCAGCATGCTCATGGGGGTCTCCTGCGCAGGTGGGTCGGAAGAGGCTGGCCGCCGGGGTTCAGGCCGCTTGCGGCATGCGCTGCACCGGTGCTTCGCGGATCGGCAGGTTGAGCAGCGCCGCGGCGCCGGCGAGTGCGATATCGGCGTACCACATCCAAGTGTAATCGCCGGTCAGGGCGATGCTGATGCCGCCCAGCCAGGCGCCGAGGAAGCCGCCGACCTGGTGCGAGAGCAGGGTCAGGCCGAACAGCGTGGCCAGGTAGCGCACGCCGAACAGCTTGCCGACCAGGGCCGCGGTGGGCGGCACCGTGGCCAGCCAGGTGAAGCCCAGCCCGGCGGCAAACAGGTAGAAGGTCCATTCGGTCTTGGGCAGCATCAGGTAGAGCGCCACCAGCAGCGCGCGCGAGCCGTACATCGCCGCCAACACGTTGCGGCTGCGGTAGCGCGAGATCGCCGAGCCGGCGTACAGGCTGCCGAAGATGTTGGCCAGTCCGATGATGGCCAGCGACCAGCTCGCCACCGACGGCGGCAGGCCGCACAGGTCCACCTCGCCCGGCAGGTGGGTGACCAGGAAGGCGATGTGGAAGCCGCAGGTGAAGAAGCCGGCGTGCAGCAGCAGGTAGCTGCGGTCGCCGAGCGCCGTGCGGATCGCGCGCATCATTCCGGCATCCTCGGCGTGGTGCGCGGGCGGCGCCTGGCCGGGTTGTGCAAGCTTGCCGATCAAGGGTAGTGCGGCCAGCGTCATCACCGCCATCGACCACATCGCCCCCATCCAGCCGAAGGCCTGGATCAGCTTCTGCAGTACGGGGGCAAAGACGAACTGGCCGAAGGAGCCGCCGGCATTGATTACCCCCGAGGCCGCAGCGCGCGATTCGGCCGGCAGGCGCTGGGCGGCCGCGCCGATCAATACCGAAAAGCTCGCCGCCCCCGAGCCGATCGCCGAGAACAGGCCGAGCGAGACGATCAGGCCGAAGGTTGAATCCATGAACGGGGTGAGCGCGCTGCCCACGGCGAGGAACAGGATGCCGCCGATCAGTACGGCATGTGCGCCCCAGCGGTCGGCCGCCATGCCGGCCAGCGGCTGGATCGCGCCCCAGGTGAACTGGCCGATCGCCAGTGCCAGGCTGATCGCCGCGATGCCCAGTCCGGTGCTGGTGTTGAGCGGGCCGACGAACAGGCCCAGCGACTGGCGGGCCCCCATGGTCACGGCGAGGATGCCGGCGGCGGCGAGGGTGACGAACAGTACTTCCGGGCGGCGCAACGTGTGGAACATGGGCAGGGCGTGCGGATCGAGCGTTGAGGAAGGGCGGCGGTACTGCAGCGGGTGCCGTGAGGCTGTCAGAATAGTTTCCGCAATGGAAACGACAAGAGGGATAATCCGCACCATATGGTCAACGAAGAATTGACAAAGTCCGTGCGAGGCGGCCTCGAAACCTCGGCCACGTGCGGGTTCTTCCCGCGGCGGTGCGCGTCATGAGCTGGCTGCCCGCGTGGCAGAGCTTCGTGCGGGTGGTCGAGGGGGGCAGCATGGCCGCGGCGGCGCGCGCGGCGGGCTGCACCCGTGCGCAGGTCAGCAAGCAGGTCGCCGAACTGGAACGCCAGCTGGGTACCCGGCTGTTCGAGCGTTCCACCCGCCGGCTGGCGCTGACCCCGGCGGGGGAGGTCTTCCACCAGCATGCGCTGCGTGCCCTCGAGGCGGTGGCCAGCACCGAGATCGCCGTGCGCAATCTCGGCGAACTGCCGCGCGGCACGCTCCGGGTGAGCGCCACCATGAGCTTCGGCCGCCACTGGGTGGCGCCGCTGTTGCCCGAGGTCACCGCGGCCCATCCGGAACTGGAGATCGAGCTGATCCTGGCCGACCATCTGGTGGACCTGGTCGGCGAGCGCATCGATCTCGCGCTGCGCATGACCCGCATGCCGCCGGACGATGCGGTGGCGCGCCGCATCGTCAGCCTGCGCCGGGTGATCTGCGCCGCACCGGCCTACCTGGCGCGCAGCGGCGTCCCGCAGGGGCCGCAGGACCTGCTGCGGCATCAGTGCCTGAGCTACGTGCTGGGCGACAACAGGACCTGGTCGCTGCGCGATGCGCGGGGTGCCGAGACCCTGGTGCCGGTGCGCAGCCGCATCCACTTCAACAACCTGGACTGCATGCTCGATGCGGTGCTCGCCGGCCAGGGCATCGCCATCCTGCCGACGTACCTGTGTTACCGCGAGCTGGCCAGCGGGGCCTTGCGCACGGTGCTGGACGGCTACTCGCCCGAGGTGGTGTTCGGCAGTGAGCTGTACGCCTGCTACACCCCCAGCCGGGTGCGGCTGCCCAAGGTGCGCGTGTTCCTCGATGCGCTGCTGCGCCACTTCCAGCCGCTGCCGCCCTGGGAGCGGGGGCTGGCGGGCGGTGCGCTCAGGGGCGGATGAAGGCGGCGACCTTCGGGTCGCGGCGCAGCTCGGCGAGGTCGTCGGCGTCGGGCAGTTGCGGGCGGTCGCGCGCCACATTGACCATGCACAGGAAGCCCAGATGGCCGCCTTCGCTGGCGCGGAACTGGTGCCAGCTCATGGCCGGGATGTGGACCAGGTCGTGCACGCCCAGCGCGCGCACCTCGCCCGCCACCATGCAGGCGCCGCCGCCAGAGAGGACCAGCACGGCGTGTTCGTGCTGATGGCGTTCCAGGGTGGAATGTCCGCCGGGCGCGATCTCGAAGTAGCGCAACTCGCAGTCCAGCGCCGCCGTGCGGAACAGCAGCTGGCGGCTGATGTCGCGGAACGGGGCGCTGCCCTGCGGCTTGTATTCGAGCAGTTCGACCTCGTCCCAGCGCCGCCCGGGGCGCGCCTTGCGGAATGCCGGATGGCTCATCGGGGGTCTCCTGCCGCGTGCACCCGGCGCACGAAGTCCGCCGCGGCCGCCTGCAGGTCGTCCGCCTCGAGCAAGGCGCCGCCGATCAGCAGCATCACGTCGGTACCATAGAAATCGACCATCTCCTGCACGCGCGCCGGCGTCATGCCGCCAGCCGGCACCGGCAGCGCCCCGCGCAGGCCGCCCCACGGGGCACGTGCCGCCTCGGCGATGGCCAGGCAGGTGTGCGGCGTATAGCTGAAGCGTCCGCCATGGTTGGGGTAGATCACCGCATCCGCACCGGCCAGGCGGAACAGCCGGCCGATCAGCGCAGCCGGCGCGATGCGCGTCGCACCGCCCAGCGCCGGATGGGCGAGGATGGGCAGCCCTTACTCGCGCAGCTCCTGCAGCGCGCCCATGCCCGAGACCATCGGCGCGAGCATCAGCATGCCGACGCCGGCCTCGCGCGCCAGGCGTATCTGCTCGCGCAGGCGGCGCGGTCCGCCGCCCAGGCTGGGGGCGTATACGCAGCGCCGCCCGGTGCTGCGGTTGACCGCATCGATCGCACGCTGCACGGCGTCCACACGGCGGGCGAAGGGGGCAGCGTCCTGGTCGGCCAGGCCGTGGTCGTCCTTGACGATGTCGATCCCCGCAGCGGCCAGGCGCGCCGCGAGGTCGGCAAGCGCCTCCGGCGTGCTGCCCTGCGGCTTGAGCGCGCTGCAGGTCAGCGGGCGCCGTGGGGCGCCGCACAACTCGCGCAGCCCGGCAATGCCGAAGCGCGGTCCGCCGAAACGGGCGAGCGCCGCATCCGGCAGGTCTACGTCGAGCAGCTCGACTTCGGGCTGCAGCGAACAGTTGCCGAACAGCATGTTCATCAGCTGGCCGGCCTCGCCGCCGGTGGTCTCGAGCGCCAGCCCGAGGCGCACGCGGAAGTGCGCCGGACCGTCCGGCGCGATGGCCTCGACGCGGCCGAGCACGGCATCGAGCAGCCGTGCGTCGCGTACCGCCGCGGGCGGCATCTCGATGCTCTGCTCCACTGCCAGCGCGGCGGCGCGCCGCTCGATGTCGGCTGCCTCGCACCGAACCCGGTAGGTTGCCTGCAATCTATTCATGAAAGCGGTTTAATTTCTGCCCACAGGCCGCATATTATGCCTTGTGGCCGGATTCAGCCCGGCGTCCCGTCCGCTCATGAACCTGCGCATCTGTACCTACAACATCCACAAGGGCTTTTCGCAGTTCAACCGCCGCATGGTGGTGCATGAGCTGCGCGAGCGCCTGCGCAGTCTGGATGTCGATCTGGTGTTCCTGCAGGAGGTGCAGGGCCTGCACCTGGGACATGCGGCGCGCCACGGCGACTGGCCGCCCCACCCGCAGCACGAGTTCCTCGCGCAGGACACCTGGCATCAGACCGCCTACGGCGGCAATGCGGTGTATGACCACGGACACCACGGCAACGCCATCCTCAGCCGCCACCTGATCCTCACCGCGGACAACCAGGACGTGTCGGACCACCGCTTCGAGCGGCGCGGACTGCTGCATTGCGAGGTCGAACTGCCGGCCTTCGCGCGGCCGGCGCACTGCGTGTGCGTGCATCTCGGCCTGATGGCGGGCAGCCGGCGGCGCCAGATGGAGGCGCTGGCCGAGCGCATGGAGCGCCTCGCGCCGGACGGTGCGCCGCTGATCATCGCCGGCGACTTCAACGACTGGCGCAATCATGCCGACGAGGTCCTGGTGCGCCGCCTCGGCCTGACCGAGGCCTTCGGCAGCGGACGGGGCGCGCCGGCGCGCAGTTTTCCCAGCCGCCTGCCGATGTTCCGGCTGGATCGTATCTATGTGCGCGGCTTCGCGGTGCGCGACGCACAGGTGCACTTCGGCCCGCCCTGGTCGCAGCTCTCCGACCATGCCGCGCTGACCGCCGATCTGGAGCCGCTCGGGTGAGTCGCCTGCTGGCAGGCAATGCCCTCACCCTGCTGGAGAACGGCCAGGCCTATTTTCCCGCCCTGCTGACGGAGATCGATGCGGCCTGCCGCGAGATCTTCCTGGAAACCTACATCTTCGAGAACGACGCCACCGGGCGCCAGGTGGCTGCCGCGCTGGCGCGCGGCGCGGCGCGCGGGGGGCGCGTGCGGTTGCTGGTGGATGGTTTCGGCGGGCGCAGTTTCGTGCGCGAGCTGCAGGCCGGGCTGGAGGCCGACGGCGTGCAGGTGCTGATCTACCGCCGCGAGGTGCGCGCCCTGTCACTGCGCCGCCACCGCCTGCGGCGCATGCATCGCAAGCTGGCGGTGGTCGATGGGCGGGTGGCCTTCGTCGGCGGAATCAACATCATCGACGACTTCGATCGTGGCGCGCCGCAGCATCCGCGTTTCGACTATGCCCTGCGTGCCGAGGGGCCGATCGTTGCCCAGGTGCTGGCCGCGGTGCACCGCCTGTGGCGCCTGGTGTCCTGGGCCAATTTTCGCCGCCGCCTCAACGAACCGCTGCTCGCCGCGCCGCGTGCGCAGCGGGTCGGTACGCTGCGCGCGGCCTTCCTGATCCGCGACAACCTGCGCCACCGCCGCGACATCGAGGACGCCTACCTGGCGGCCATCGGCCGGGCGCGCGAGGAGGTGGTGATCGCCTGCGCCTACTTCTTTCCCGGGCGGCGCTTCCGCCGTGCCTTGATCGAGGCGGCCGGCCGCGGGGTGAGGGTGATCTTGTTGCTGCAGGGTCTAGCCGACCATCCGGTGCTGGCCAACGCCAGTCGCGCGCTGTACCCGCACCTGCTGGCGCATGGGGTGCGCTTGCACGAGTACCACCGCAGCTACCTGCATGCCAAGGTGGCGGTGGTCGATGGGCGCTGGGCCACGGTGGGGTCGAGCAACATCGACCCGTTCAGCCTGCTGCTGGCGCGCGAGGCCAACGTGGTGGTGGAGGACGAAGGTTTCGCTGCGGCACTGCGCGCCAGCCTGCAGCGGGCGCTGCACGAGGGCGCGCGGGAATTGCGCCCTGAACACTGGCGGCGGCAGAAGACGCTGCGCCGGCTGACCAGCTGGCTGGCCTATCAGTTCGTGCGGCTGGCGATCGGCCTGGCCGGTTACGGCCGCAAGCACTGAGACTGTGCGGGTGAGGCTGCCTTCGTTCAGCGCAGACCGGGCAGTACCGGCCGGCGCGCCGAGATCACCCCGGTATTGACGCCCGCCCAGTTCAGCCCGCCGAACAGGCGGGCATACTCGATCTTCACGCAGCGATCCATCACCACCTGCAGGCCGGCCGCCTCGGCGCGCCGTGCGGCCGCCTCGTTGATCACCCCGAGCTGCATCCAGAAGCACTTCGCGCCGATCGCCACGGCCTCATCCACCAGCGGCTCCACGTCCTCCGGCTTGCGGAACACGTCGACCATGTCCACCGGCACCGGGATCTCGCGCAGGCTGGGATAGCACTTCTGCCCGAGTACCTCCTGGTAGGCCGGATTGACCGGAATGACCGTGTAGCCGTGCTCCAGCATGTACTTCGCGGCGAAATAGCTCGGCCGGTGCCAGTTGGCCGACAGCCCCACCACCGCAATGCTGCGGTTCTCCAGCAGTACGCGCCGCAGTCTGTCGATATCGTCGATCATCCTGTGAAAGCCTCCTTGTGTCCTGTGCCCGGGCTCAGGGGTGTGCCACGGCGATCTGCCGGGTGCGCGGCACGGCGGCGAGCGACCAGTGCGCCTGCGCCCAGCGCCAGATCTCGGCCAGTGGCGCGCGTGCCAGCTCGGCAGGCGGATTCTGGCCCAGAAACGCCAGGGCCGCCAGCAGCGCCGCGCCCGGTGGCTGCGCGTCCACCGCGCGCGCCAGGGTCTGCTTGGAGAGCTTCTCGCCGGCCGCATTGGTGGCCACCGGCAGGTGGGCGTAGTGCGGCGTGGGGTAGCCCAGCAGGCGCTGCAGGCAGATCTGCCGCCCGGTGGAGGTGAGCAGGTCGGCGCCGCGCACCACATGGGTCACGCCGGCCTCCGCATCGTCCACCACCACGGCGAGCTGATAGGCGTACAGGCCGTCGGCGCGCAGCACGATGAAGTCGCCCGCCTCGCGCGCCAGATCCTCGACCTGCAGACCCTGCACGCCGTCGTCGAACTGCAGCGTACCCTCGGCGCGCACCCGCCAGGCACGTGCGCTGCGCCCGGGCGGCAGGCCGTTGCGGCAGGTGCCGGGGTAGATGCGCGAGCCGTCGGGTGCCAGCGCGGAATCGGCGAGCTCCCGCCGGGTGCAGGCGCAGGGGTAGGCCTGGGCGGCGTCGACCAGGCGCGTCAGCGCCGCGGCGTAGGCCGCGTGGCGCCTGCTCTGCCAGACCGGTTCGCCGTCCCACTCGAAGCCGAAACGCGCCAGCGTGCGCAGGATGTCTTCGGCCGCACCGGGAATGCAGCGCGGCGTGTCGACATCCTCGATGCGCAGCAGCCAGCGCCCGCCCTGGCTGCGGGCGTCGAGAAAGCTGCCGGCGGCGGCGACCAGCGAACCGAAGTGCAGCGGGCCGCTGGGCGAAGGGGCAAAACGCCCGATGTAGGGGGAGGCTGGGGTGGGCATCGGTGCGGCGGATCATATCACCGCCGTGGCGGGGCTATACTCGGGCCTGGTCCCGCTCCTCATCCGCCATGAACCGACTCGCAGCCCTGCAGAGCATTGCCGCCGAGGTCGAGCGCGGCGAACTGAGCTTTCCCACCAGCGTCGCGGTGGCGCTGAAGATCCGCGAGGCGCTGGACGATCCGGACTGCCACATGGAAGCAGCCGCCCGCCTGGTGCAGGCCGAACCGTTGCTGTCCGCGCGGGTCGTGGCAATGGCCAACTCGGTGGCGCTGAACCGTTCCGGGCGGACGGTGAGTGATGTGCGCAGCGCGGTCACCCGGCTTGGTTTTTCCGCCCTGCGCAGCCTGGCGATGGCCCTGGTGGCCCGCCAGATGGCCGGCCCGGCCGGCACGCCCGCGCAACAGCGTGCCGCCGCGCAGCTGTGGACGCACACCGCCCACATGGCGGCGCTGGCGCGTGTGATCGCGCGCCGGGTCAGCGGACAGAATCCCGAAACCGCCCTCTTTGCCGGACTCGTGCATGAGGTGGGCGGGTTCTATCTGCTGTCGCGCGCCGCGCAGTATCCGGTCTTGCTCGAGGACGCGCCGCCCGCGGGCGCCGCCGCTGCGGAAGGCGATCCGGACGATCCGGACGATATGGACGATCCGGAGGCCGAACTGGAACGCGGCCTCACGCTGGCCGTGCTGCGCCGCCTGGCAGTGCCGCAGCAGATCCTCGAGGCGATCACCGCCTACGGCGAAGGCTACCTCGCGCTGCCGCCGGCCAGCCTGGCCGACACCCTGTTGCTCGCCAACCACCTGGCGCCGGTTCGTTCGCCCCTGCGGCGCGGCGAGGCGGACGGCGAAGCGGGTGACATCGCCCTGCAACTGAGCGACGAGACGCTCGCCGGCATCCTGCAGGAATCGGCCGAGGAGGTCGAATCGCTGACTCGCGCGCTGGACTTCGGGGCGCCGCGTTGACGCAAGAGGCCCCGCCGCAGCGGGGCCCCGGAGCGTGCCGCGGACGGCGGATCAGACGTTGATCACACGTTTA
>JAUVWV010000050.1 GCA_030603925.1 Thauera sp.
AGTCCGGGGCGCGCGCTCCGGGGGGGGGCGCGTGTAAAAAACCGCATGGCGGGGGGGTCACCCCCCGCCCTTCCGTACATAAGGCACTTGCTTGCTGTCCATGCGCTGGCCCGTCATCGTTCTCGCCCTCCTGGCCTTGGCCCTGCAGTACCCGCTGTGGCTCGGCAAGGGCGGCTGGCTGCGCGTCTGGGAAGTGGACGGCCAGTTGCGCGCGCAGCGCGCCGCCAATCACCAGCTCGAACAGCGCAACGCCGCGTTGGCGGCCGAGGTCGAGGACCTGAAGGCCGGCAACGAGGCGGTGGAGGAGCGCGCGCGCTTCGAACTGGGCCTGACCCGTCCGGGCGAGATCTACGTGCATGTGCCGCAGGCTCCGTCGCTGCCCGCGGGCGGGAATGCCGTGGAGCAGGCGGCGCCGGCGGCGTCCGCTACTACAGCAACTCGGTAATCATTTCGCGCTGCTGCAGTTCCTCCTCGAAGGCGACCATCTCGGGCCCCAGCGCATCGCGCGCCGAAATCATGCCCACCGGGCGGCCGTTCTCGACGACCGGTACGTGACGGAAGCCATTGTCGTACATCAGATGCAGCGCATGGCCCAGTGGACGGGACGGGTCGATGGTGGCCGGCTCCGCGGTCATCACCGTTTCCAGCCGGACCGAGTCCGGATCGATGCCCGCCGCGAGCACGCGACTCAGCGCGTCGCGTTCCGTGAAGATGCCCATCAGGGCGCCGTCGCCGTCCACGATCATGATCGAACCGACCCGGTTGTCCACCATCAGCCGGCAGGCCTCACGCACCGTGATGCCACTGCTGGTGGTGAGGATGCTCTGTTGATGGATCACTTCACTGATCTTGCGCGTGGGCATGTTGCGTCCTCCTTTGAAGGGCAAACTCATCGCTGGCGGCACGGGGGCCGTCGTCATTGATGCGGGCATGCAGTGTGGCGTGTTCCGGATGCATGCGAGGAGTCCGGGCCGGGTCAGCTCAGTTGCTCGCCAGCAGGCTTCTGGCACCGTCGATGCGGCGGGCGAAGTAGGGATTGTCGAGCCGCTCGATGCGGATGCGCCCGCGACTCGACGGGGCGTGAATGAAACGGCCGTCGCCCATATAGACCCCCATGTGGGAGTGACGGCGGTTGAGCGTGTTGAAGAACACCAGATCGCCGGGGCGCAGCTCGGATGCGGCGATCGGCCGGGTGCGCTCGGCGATCTGCGCCGCATTGTGCGGCAGGCGGCGCCCGCTGACCTGTTCGACGATGTAGCTCACCATGCCGCTGCAATCCAGTCCCGCTTCCGGGTTGCGGCCGCCGAACTGGTAGCCGACGTCGAGCAGGCCCAGGGCGTAAAGGACGATCTCCTGTGTCTGCGCGACGTTGTCGAGGGTGAAGTAGCTCGTATGTGGCGCTTCGCCCTGGGTCTCGGGCAGTTGCGACACGCTGCCGCCGGGGGGCAGGGTGCCGCAGCCCGCGAGCAGACTGGCGGACAGGACGAAGCCCGTGCTCAGGCTGCGCAGCTTGGGGGAAAGGAGCGGCATCGGCGCATGCATGCCGGCAAAGATAATCGAACTGCTCGCGCCGCGTCCACCGTGTGGATACCGGCGACTGGTGACGCAGTGCTCAGGACGCCTCGGAAATGCGTCGGCACGCACCCGAAGAAGTCAGGTCCGGGCGTTCCAGGCGGGCCTGGCCGTCCGCGTGCCATAGCGTGATGACGCCATCGGAATGGCGTTCGCCGCGTTCGCCGCGTTCGCCGTGTTCGCCGGCGAGTGTGGTCAGCGCGAACACGCCGCTGCCGGTGCGCAGTCTCACATGCGTGTCGTAGCGTTCGACGACGAAGCGTTCGCCGGAGGGGCAGAGGTATTCGGTGCTGCGGGCGGTTTCGCGCGCGAGCACCGAACCGGTGAGCGCGGCGGCTGGTGCGAGCAGGGCGAGCGTGGCCAGCAGTCTGAGGTTGCGCGGTCGCATCGGCCGCTTACTCCGCCAGCTCGATGGTGCCGCTGACCGCCACGCCGACCTGGCTCTCGCCGGCCTCCAGGGGCGCCGGTGCAGCCTCGGCGGACATCACCGCGGCGCGCATGCGCGGCATGATGGGCGGGCGATAGCCCGAGTCGCCGATGCTCAGGTGGCGGATGCGGTACGCCTTGCCCAGCGTAGTGGAAACCAGCTGTGCGCGTTGCTCGAAGGCGCGGATGGCCTCCACGGTGGCCTCTTCGACCGCTTTCAGGCGGGTTTCCGGTGCCGGTTCCATGCCGATCTGCGAGACCGCCAGGGTCGCCTGCAGTTTGCCGAGCAACTCGGACATGGCGGCGATGTCGCGGCTTTCCAGGCGGATTTCGGAACGCATCCGCCAGCCCTCGATGCTGCGCCCGTTCTTGCCATACACCGGCCAGGTCTGCGTGGCGCCGGACTGGGTCTTCACTGCGCCGAAGGATTTCGCGGTCTCCAGCGCCGCAGCGATCGTGCGGTTGACCTGGCGCGCCACCGCAGCCGGGCTGGCGTCGCTCGCCTCGAAGTAGGCGGTGGCGACCGCCAGATCGTTCGCCGCCGGACGCATTGCTTCGGCGGACAGGTCGATGGTGGTGGCGGACGGCGGGCTGGCGTGCGTGGTGCCGGCGAACAGCGCTGCGGCGCACAGCAGCGCCGGCAGCAGACGGGGAGTGGTATTCATGGGTGCGCTCTCGGCGGTCAGCGGATGGCCGGTTTTATACCGCATAAGCCGGCGGAATCGCCGCCCGCAGGTGTAAGAGCTTGTGAAACGGGGCTCAGCGTCCGTTGAAGGGGTCGATGTGGCGCAACTCGGCGGCATAGTGGCGGGCGTTGTCCACATAGTGTGCGGCATTCGCCTTGAGGCCGGCGATGTCCTCGTCGGTCAGCTCGCGGATGATGCGCCCGGGCGAGCCGACCACCAGCGAGCGGTCCGGAATCACCTTGCCCTCGGGGATCAGCGCGTTGGCGCCGATGATGCAGTGTTTGCCGATCACCGCGTGGTTGAGCACCACCGCGTTGATGCCGATCAGGCTGCCGTCGCCCACCGTGCAGCCGTGCAGCATCACCATGTGGCCGATGGTGACGTCCGCGCCGATGGTGAGCGGCACGCCGTCGTCGTTGTGCAGGATGGAGCCGTCCTGGATGTTGGTGCCGTCGCCGATGACGATGGGATCGTTGTCGCCGCGGATCACCACGTTGTACCAGATGTTGACGTTCTGCCCGGCTTCGACCTGGCCGATCACGGTGGCGTTGTCGGCGACCCAGCAGCCCTCGCCGAAGCGCGGCGTCTTGTCGCCCAGTGCGTAGATTGCCATTGCCTGATCTCTCTGTTCTCGGGTGCAGCGCGTCGCACGCTGTCGGGAAAGGGGCGCAATCATAGCAATTGCTGCGCCGCGTGAAAACATGCCGTTACGTCAAAAGCGGTCTATTCATCAAGCACTTCCGGGGGGCGTCCGGCGCGGTGTTAGGATTCGCCCATCGCACCTGCCGCAAGCCCTCCATGCTGAGCTATCGCCACGCCTTCCACGCCGGCAACCACGCCGACGTTCTCAAGCACTTCCTGCTGATCGAACTGCTCGACTACTTCAACCGCAAGGACAAGGCCTGGTGGTACATCGACACCCATGCCGGTGCAGGCTGTTATGCGCTGGACAGCGAGCAGGCGGCGAAGAACGCCGAGCACGCCGCCGGGGTGGGGCGGTTGTGGCAGCGTGAGGACCTGCCGGCCGAACTGCTGCCCTACATCGAGGCGGTGCGCCAGTTCAACCCGCACGGACGGCTGAACTTCTACCCCGGTTCGCCGGCGCTGGCGATGACGCGGCTGCGCCCACAGGACCGCATGCGTCTGTTCGAGTTGCACCCGTCTGACGTGGAACTGCTGCAGAAGACCTTTGCCGGCGAGCAGGAGCGGGTGCAGGTGCGCCGTGCCGATGGTTTCTCCGGCCTGCGCGCGCTGCTGCCGCCGCCCACGCGGCGCGCGGTGGTGCTGATCGATCCACCCTATGAGGTGAAGGATGACTATCGCCGCACGGTGGATGTGCTGGCCGACGGGCTGCGCCGCTTTCCCACCGGCACCTTTGCGGTGTGGTATCCGATGCTGGCGCGTCCGGAGGCCCGCCAGTTGCCCGAGAAGCTTGCCGCGCTGGGCGCGGAGAGCTGGCTGGACGTGCGGCTGATGGTGCGTACCCCTGCGCGCGACGGCTTCGGCATGTTCGGCAGCGGCATGTTCGTGGTCAATCCGCCGTGGGTGCTGCCCGAGCGCCTGGAGGCAGTGATGCCCTGGCTGGTGGCGCGTCTGGCGGAAGACGAGGGCGCCGGTTTCGACCTGGAGCACCACATCGAATGAACGCCCCGGATACCCTGGAAACGCTGCGCGCCGAACTGCGCGAATTTGCCGCGGCGCGCGACTGGCAGCAGTTCCATACACCGAAGAACCTGGCGATGGCCCTCGCGGGCGAGGCCGGCGAGGTGATCGAGCATTTCCAGTGGCTGACCGCCGAGCAGTCGGCGGCGCTGCCGCAGGCGACGCACGAGGCGGTGGCGCTGGAACTGGCCGACGTGCTGCTCTATCTGGTGCGCCTGGCCGACGTGTTGCAGATCGATCTG
The DNA here is from genome assembly GCA_030603925.1 of Thauera sp. Taxonomy (GTDB): domain Bacteria; phylum Pseudomonadota; class Gammaproteobacteria; order Burkholderiales; family Rhodocyclaceae; genus Pseudothauera. The sequence goes on from JAUVWV010000050.1 coordinate 4,589, forward strand.
GCCGAGGCGGCGCAGCGCAAGTTGGCGATCAATGTCCAGCGCTACCCGGTGGAGGCGGCGCGCGGGCGGGCCGACAAGTACGACCGCCTCTGAGCCGGGCGCTGCCGTCGAAGGGGCGTCGGGCACGATCGTGCGAAAGACCACACTGTTACGTTTGGGTTAAGCGAACATTTCTGAAACAATACGCGCTTTCCGAAAATGCGGGCTCTTGCGCGTGGAACTTCAGCACATCAACGAAATTGAACGGGCGACCGAACGCGGGCGCTCGGAGCTATTCAGACTGGGCCTCGGCCTGATCTTCCTGGTCGGCGTGATGCTCTACGCCGCGATGCGCGGCGACGGCCAGTTCAGCCTGCTGCTGGTGATCGCCGCCATGGTCGGCGGCTACATGGCGATGAACATCGGCGCCAACGACGTGGCCAACAACGTCGGCCCGGCGGTCGGTTCCAAGGCGCTCACGCTGGGCGGGGCGCTGGTGATCGCGGCGGTCTTCGAGGCGGCCGGGGCGCTCATCGCCGGCGGCGAGGTGGTGTCCACCATCCGCAGCGGCATCATCGATCCGGCGCGCATTCCGGATTCCGATACCTTCGTCTGGCTGATGCTCTCCGCACTGCTCGCCGGTGCGCTCTGGCTGAACATCGCCACGGCGGTCGGCGCGCCGGTGTCCACCACCCACTCCATCGTCGGCGCCGTGCTCGGCGCGGGCATCGCGGCCAGCGGCTTCGACGTGGTGAACTGGCCGGTGATGGGTTCGATCGCCGCCAGCTGGGTGATTTCGCCGCTGATGGGGGGGCTGATCGCCGCCGGCTTCCTCTACCTGATCAAGCGCAGCATCACCTACAAGGCCGACATGGTGGCCGCGGCGCGCAAGATGGTGCCCCTGCTGGTGGCCTTCATGGCCTGGGCCTTCGGCGCCTACATCCTGCTGAAGGGCATCAGCAGGCTGTGGAAGGTGAGCTTCGGCGGGGCGATCCTGCTCGGGCTGGTGTTCGCCGTGCTGGTCTATCTGGTCGTCAAACCCATCATCGACCGGCGCTCGCGCCTGATCAGCAACTCCAAGCAGAGCGTGAACCAACTCCTTACCGTGCCGCTGATCTTCGCTGCGGCGCTGCTCAGCTTCGCCCACGGCTCCAACGACGTGGCCAACGCGGTGGGGCCGCTGGCGGCCATCGTGGACATCGTCAGCAAGGGGGGCGACGAGATCGGCCGGTCGGCACCGATTCCGGTGTGGGTGATGATGGTCGGCGCGCTCGGCATAGCGCTCGGGCTCGCGCTCTACGGACCGAAGCTGATCCGCACGGTGGGAACGGAGATCACCGAGCTCGACCAGATGCGCGCCTACTGCATCGCGATGGCGGCCACCCTCACCGTGATCATCGCCAGCCAGCTCGGCCTGCCGGTGAGTTCCACCCATATCGCGGTCGGTGGGGTGTTCGGCGTCGGCTTCCTGCGCGAGTACCTCAAGCGCAACTACGACCGCATGGTGGCGGAGATCAAGGCGCATCACCCGGAGGACAACCAGGAGGCGCTCGATGCCTTCCTGGCGGCCTTCGCCAAGGCCTCGATCGAGCGCAAGGGCGAGATGCTGGCCGAACTCAAGCGCAAGGCCAAGCTGCACGAAGACCCGCTGCACCTCTCCAAGACCGAGCGCAAGGGCCTGCGCAAGGTCTACAAGCGCGAGCTGGTGAAGCGTTCGCAGCTGATGCGCATCGCCGCGGCCTGGATCATCACCGTGCCGGCTTCGGCGCTGATCGCCTCGATGCTGTTCTTCATGATCCGCGGTATGATGATCGGCTGAGAGCGCAGCCCGGCCGCACGGCGGCCGGGCGCCGATCGCGTATCATCCGGCCATGTCCGGTTTCGAACTCCTCTCCCTGATCCTGCTCGGCGCGTTGGCCTGGTTCTGGCTTGACGGCATGAAGGCGCGCGAAGCAGGCATGCTGGGCGCGCGCGCGGCCTGTCAGCGTGAGGGCGTTCAGTTGCTCGATGAAACGGTGTCCTGCCGGTCGCTGCGCCTCGCGCGCGACGACAACGGCCGCATCGCCATGCGGCGGGTGTATGAATTCGAGTACTCGGGCAGCGGCAACGACCGTCATCGCGGTTCGCTGATGCTGCTTGGGCGTGAGGTGGTGATGCTCGATCTGGGCGCGCACCGCCGGCCGGATTTCACGCTGCACTGAACGGCTGCGCGTGCCTCAGGCGATGAACACGGGGTCGGAGAACACCAGGGTGCCGTCCTTGCGCATCATCAGGTTGTTGGCGTTGAGGATGTCGGGCAGCACCTGATATTCCTCGACGAAGTCCGACAAGGCCTTCAGCGCCTGCTGCAGGCTGTCGGAGACGTCGAGCGGATTGACCGTCATGTGGTACAGGGCGATGCGCCCCATGTCCATGCCCAGCCGGTTCCACTGCTGGCAGGCCGACCAGTAGAACTCGATCAGGCGCGAGGCCAGATCCGCCGCGGGGGTGTGCTCCTGCAGCGGGTACAGGCGCTCCATCTCGATCAGGTGGAACGGGTAGCCGGAGCTGGCCCGCCCGATGATGCCGTGGTCGGCGTGGATCAGCGGAAAGTGCTTGCCGCGCGGACGGTCTTCCGCGGTGTACAGGAAGTAGTCGGCCGGCGAGCTGATCACCTTGTAGACCCGCTCGCCGTCGCCCTTGTCCAGCACGATGGAGTATTCGCCGCGACCGATCTCGGTCTTGCCCGCCAGCAGGGGATGATCCGGTACCGGATCGGGCAGGACCACGGACTCGCGGCCCAGACGCGCGCGTGCCTCGGCGAGATCGATCATCGGCGGCTCCGTCAGCCCATGATGTTGTAGCCGGCGTCCACGAAATGCACGCCACCGCTGATCAGGCGGCCCGCGTCGGACACCAGGAAGGCGGTGAGTGCGCCGATGTCTTCCGGGGTCACCAGGCTGTGCATCGGCGAGCGCTCCACCGCCGCGGCCATCAGACCGTCGAAGCCGGCGATGCCCGAGGCCGCGCGGGTCATCAGCGGACCCGGCGAGACCGCATTCACGCGGATACCCTTTTCGCCCAGCTCGGCGGCCAGATAGCGGGTGGCAGCCTCCAGCGCGGCCTTGCACAGGCCCATCACGCCGTAGTTGGGGATCACCTTCTCGGAGCTGAGGTAGGTCATGGTCACCAGCGAACCGCCGCCGGCCTTCAACAGCAGGGGCTCGGCGTACTTGGCGAGACGCACGAAGGAATGGGTGGAGACGTCCATGGCCAGTGCAAAACCGTCGGCGGACGTATCCACCACGCGGCCGTGCAGGTCGTCGCGCTTGGCGAAGGCCATGCTGTGGATGGCGAAGTCGAGCTTGCCGTGGCGCTCGTCGATGCGCGCGAAGACTTCCTGGATGGTCTCCGTGCGGGTGACGTCCATCAGATACACGTCCTCGATGCCGAGGCGGTTGATGATGGGCTCGATGAAGGCGCGGGTCTTGTCGTTCTGGTAGGTGATCACCAGCTTCGCGCCGGCCTGGGCGCAGGCCTCGGCGACGCCGGTGGAGATGGATTTCTCGTTGGCGATGCCGGTGATCAGGCCCACCTTGCCTTCCAGATTGATGATCGGGTTCATGCGGGACTCCTGGTTAGAGGTTTCTTCTGGTTGCAGTGCACGATTTGATCATGCAGAGGTTACAGCCTCAAAACGCAGCGCAGCAGAGGCGCCGCGAAGTGCTTTCGCGCGGAACGATTACAGTATATTCTGCATTGCAACATCGATGAACCGCTGAGACTTGGGAAACCCGGAAAACCCGCACGCAATGAGCAAGAACGCATATATCTTCATGGATTTCGACGGTGTCACCCATCCCTGGGGCGAGGTCGAGGATTTCCGTTGCCTGCCGGCCATCGAGGCGGTGGTGCGCGAGTTCGAAGAAGCGCGCATCGTCATCGCCTCGGACTGGCGCATGCTGTTCTCGCTGTCCAAGCTGGTTGCGCGCTTCGCCGAGGACATCCGCCCGCGCGTGGTGGGTGCGACGCCGCACGTGATTCCCAAGAAAGGCGCCGAACTTCACGGCCTGCGCGAGCGCGAGGCAATGCTCTGGCTGGCGCAGCATGAGGCCGACATCGGCAGCGCCGCCTGGTGTGCGCTCGACGATGCGCCGGGCAACTGGCTGACCCGTTCGCGCCTGATCCTCACCGACTTCAAGCGCGGCTTCAACGAAGAGGATGCCGGCGCGTTGCGCCGCATGCTGACCGCCTTCCGCTCCGGTACGCCGGAAATCGAACCGCCCAAGCCCGCCTTGCGCTGGGCTTGAACGCTCCCCGACCTCTCGCGGGGCCGCGCTGCCCTACGTCAGTCTTTCGGGCGTGCAGCGAAGCGCATCACCTGCTGTGCCGCGGCCACCCCTGAACGCACTGCCGATTCCAGTGTGGCCGGGTAGTCGGAGTCCACGTAGTCGCCGGCCAGCCACAGCCCGGGCACCGGGGTGCGGCATCCGGGGCGCAGCAGGCCGGGGCGGCAGGCGAAGGTCGCACGCTTTTCGCTGATCACCTGACTCCATTGCGGTGCCGGCAGGCGGCGGCCTAGTTCGTCCTCGAGCTGCTTGTGCACGGCGAGCAGCAGTTCCTCGCGCGACAAGGCCTCGTGCGGGCCGTGGGCGCTGATCACGCAGGCGATCAGGCCCTCGCGCCCGCCCAGGCGGCCGCGGTCGAAGGCCCATTGCGCCGGTCCGTTCGCCAGGCCGATCATCGCGTGCGGCAGGTGCGTGCCTTCGCCCAGCGCCAGATAGATGGAGACGATGGGCTCGGTGGGCAGGGCCTCGACCTGCGCGGCCAGACGCTCGCAATCGCCCACCGAGGCGAGCAGGCTGCCGGCGTGATGCGGCGCGGTGGCGATCACCACCTGCTGATAGCCTGCACGGCCCGGATCTCCGGTGAGGAAGAATTGTCCCTGCTCGCGCCGGATGGCTTCCACCGCGGTGCCGGTGCGCAGCTTGCCACGCCGTACCGCGAGGAAGCGTGCGGCAGGGACGGGGAAGAGTTCCGACAGATTGATGCGCGGAATCAGCAGTTCGCTGGCGCTGGCGGCCGCACCGAGGCTGTCGCGCACTACGTTGGCGAACACCTGGGCGGAGGCCTCGGCAAGCGGCGTGTTGAGCGCGGCGACGCACAGCGGCTCCCACACCAGACGGATCAGATGAGGCGTCTGACGGGTCTGGCGCAGCAGTTCGGCCACGCTGTGCGCCGGATCCACCCGCCAGGCGCGCTTCTTCAGTCCGCGCATCAGGCGCAGCATCGCCAGGCGGTCCGCCCAGCTCAGGCCGCGCGCGCGCAGCAGGCCCAGGGCGAGATGGAAGGGGGCGGGCAGGCGGGCCGCTTCCAGGTGCAGCTGCCCCGGGGTATGGAGCAGCAGCGGCAGGTGGGTGAGGGTCTTGGGCGAAACGCCGGTGGTACGCAGCAGCCGGGTGAGTTCGGTGTAGGCGCCCAGCAGGATGTGTTGGCCGTTGTCCACCCGCCAGCCGTCCTTCGCCTCGACGCGCGCGCGCCCGCCCAGGGTGTGCGAACGTTCGAACACGGTGACCTGCACGCCGCGCCGCGCCAGCTCCACGGCGCAGGCCAGGCCGGCGTAGCCGGCGCCGATGATGGCGACCTGATGGGGGATCATTGCGCCTTCAGCCCTTGATCCAGGTGCGCCAGGCGATCCACAGCTTGCGGATCGGGGTCAGCGAGGTGCGCCGGTCCAGCACCAGGAAGCCGTCGCGCTCGATCTCCTCGAGCAGGGTGCGGTAGATCGCCGCCATCACCAGGCCGGGACGCTGGCTCTTGCGGTCGGCGGCCGGCAGGTGGGCGAAAGCCTGTTCGTAGAACTGGCGCGCACGCGCGGCCTGGAACTGCATCAGGGCGCGGAAGTTGTCGCTGTAGCGCGCTGCCAGGATGTCGGCCGCCGGCACGTTGAAGCGCTGCAGTTCCTCGATCGGCAGATAGATGCGCCCGCGCCGCGCGTCCTCGCCGACGTCGCGGATGATGTTGGTGAGCTGGAAGGCCATCCCCAGGTCGTGCGCGTACTTCAGGGTGTTGCGGTCGCTGTGGCCGAAGATCTCCGCGGCGAGCAGGCCGACCACGCTGGCCACGCGGTAGCAATACAGTTGCAGCCCCTTGAAGTCGAGATAGCGGGTCTGCTGCAGATCCATGGCCATGCCGTCGATGATCTCCAGCAACTGCTCGCGCGGCAGGTCGAAGCGCTGCAGCACGTCCTTCAGCGCGAAGCCCACCGGATGGGTCGGCTGGCCGTCATACACGCGGCCGACTTCCTGGCGCCACCATTCGAGCGTGGTCTGCGCCAGCGAGAGGTCGTGGCATTCGTCGACCACGTCGTCCACTTCGCGGCAGAAGGCGTACAGCGCAGTGATCGCCTGGCGCCGTTCGGGCGGCAGGAAGAGGAAGCTGTAGTAGAAACTGGAGCCGCTCTTGGCGGCCTTGTCCTGGCAGTAGGCGTGCGGGTTCATGTGTTCTTTGCGTAGTTGATGGCGCGCCAGGCGAGCAACGGCCAGTCGGTTCTTCCCAGTGCAGGGCGCTGCCTGAAGACGTCGTGGCCGGCCGCCTCGATGCCTTGCAGGATGCGCAGCCCGCCGAGCACCATCAGGCGCAGCTCCCAGCCGATGCGTCCGGGCAGGCGGCGGGCGAGCGGGGCGCCTGCCCGCATCATGGCGCGCGCACGTTGCACCTGGAAGTCGAGCAGCGCGCACCAGGCAGCATCCACCCGTCCTGCCTCGAGCTGCGCCGCGCTGACGCCGAAGCGCGCCATCTCGTCCGCCGGCAGGTAGATGCGCCCTTTCGCGCGGTCGATGCCGACATCCTGCCAGAAGTTGATCAACTGCAGGCTGGTGCAGATGCGGTCGGAAAGCGCCAGATTGTCCGCGCTGGCCGCGCCGTAGAGATGCAGCAGCAGGCGGCCCACCGGATTGGCCGAACGCCGGCAGTAGTCGAGCAGCTCGGCAAAGTCCGCGTAGCGCGTCTTGACCACGTCCTGGCTGAAGGCGTCGAGCAGGTCGTGGAAGAGTTGCAGCGGCAATGCGTGCGCATGGATGTTGCGCGCGAGGCGCGCGAACATTGGCGCCAGCGCCGGGTCTGGCGCCGTCGCGCCGCGTTCGATCGCCGCGAGGCCGGCACGGTAGGCGTCGAGGCGGACGAGGCGCTCCGCGGGCGTGGCCTCGCCCTCGTCGGCCACGTCGTCGGCGCCGCGCGCGAAGGCGTAGATGGCCTCCACCGGCTCGCGCAGGCGGGCGGGCAGCAGCACGGAGGCAACGGGAAAGTTCTCGTAGTGGTCGACGGGCATGGTGCGGCGGCAGGAATACGGGCGGCATGCCGCGCGATGCGCGCCCACGCTTGGCCCGACGGAGCGCCCGGAGTATAAGCGAAAGCGCGCCCGGGCACTTTCCGCCAGACTGACGGGTCTTTCTCGCATGCTGATCGTCCGTGGTCTCGTGAAACGTTTTCAAGCCCATCCGCATGGTGCGCTGTTCGCCGGCGTGGATCTGGCGGTGTCGGCCGGCGAGTGCGTGGCCATCGTCGGCGAGTCCGGCGTCGGCAAGTCCACCCTGCTGAATTGCCTGGCGGGGCTGGAGCCGGTGGACGGCGGCAGCATCCGCCTCGAAGGGCGCGAACTGGCCGGGCTGGACGACGACGCCTTTGCGCGCCTGCGGCGCATGCGCTACGGCTTCATCTTCCAGGCCTTCCACATCCTGCCGCACCTCACCCTGGTGCAGAACGTCGCTCTGGCGATGTGGTTGCAGGGCAGCGCCGAGGGCGAGGCGCAGGCGCGTGCGCGCCGCATGCTCGAACGGGTGGGCCTGGGCGCGCGGTGCGAGGACTGGCCGCGCCACCTGTCGGGGGGCGAGCTGCAGCGTGTGGCGATCGCACGCGCGCTGGTTCATCGCCCGGCCCTGGTGCTGGCCGACGAACCGACCGGCAATCTGGACCCGGAGCGCGCGGCGGGGGTGCTCGACCTGCTGCTGGAAAACGTGCGCGAAGCCGGCGCGGCCGGCCTGCTGGTGACCCATTCGGCGAGTGCCGCGCAGCGCGCGGACCGCATCCTGCGGCTGGACTCGACGGGCCTGCACGCGCGCCCGCCTGCGCGATGAAGGCGGTGCTGCGCCACGTCTTTCTGGGCAGCCTGCGGCGACGCCCGCTGGGCACGCTGCTGTCCCTGCTGGCGGTGGCGCTGGGCGTGGCGCTCGGGCTGGCTGTCCACCTCATCCATGATGCCGCGCTCGACGAGTTCAGCCGCGGGTTGCGCCTGCTGTCGGGCGAAGCGGATCTGCAGATTCTCGGCCCGCGCGGCGGCTTCGACGATGCCCTGTACGTCGAGCTGCTCGGCCGTGCCGAGGTCGCCGAAGCGAGTCCGGTACTGGAAGTCCAAGCCCGCCTGCCGGGGCGCGAGGCTACGCTGCGCGTGCTTGGCGTGGATGTGTTCCGCCTGCCCGCGGTGCAGCCGGGCTTGCTGCCGCTGGCGGACGAGGGGGGCGGAGCGCTCGCCGCGCTCGCCCCGCAGCGCATCTTCCTCAGTGCCGCGGCGGCGAACGCGCTGGGGGTAAGGGCGGGTGACGAGCTGGTGGTGCAGAGCGGCGTCGCCGAGCATGCGCTGATCGTCTCCGGGGCGCTGCCTGCGGCGGGACACGGGCAGCAGCTCGCGGTGATGGACATCGCCGCGGCGCAGCAGCTGTTCGGGCGCATGGGCCTGCTGACCCGTATCGACCTGCGTCTGGCACAGGGCGTCGGCGCAGAACAGGCGCGCCGTGTGCTCGCGGGCATGCTGCCGCCCGGGCTGAGCGTGCTGACGCCCGATGCCGCACTGGGCCAGGCCGCCGGGCTGTCGCGTGCCTACCGCGTCAATCTGGGCATGCTGGCAGCCATTGCGCTGCTTACCGGCGGCTTCCTGGTGTTCTCCACGCAATTGCTGTCGGTCGTGCGCCGCCGCCAGACCTTTGCCTTCCTGCGCGCACTCGGCCTGGAACGCCGCAGCCTGCGCGCGGCCTTGCTTGCCGAAGGCGCTGTGCTGGGGCTGCTCGGCGGGCTGGGCGGCGTGCTGCTGGGGCATGTGCTGACGGCGCTGGCCTTCCGCCTGATCGGTGCCGATCTGGGGGCGGGCTATTTCGACGGGGTGCAACCCAGCCTGCAGTTCAAGCCGTGGCTGGTGCTGGGCTACGCCATGCTGGGTGTAGCCGCCGGGCTGGCCGGCAGCTGGGTGCCGGCGCGCGATGCGGCCATGCTGCAGCCCGCCCAGGCGCTGCGTGCGGCGAGCGACGATGCCGGGCTGGCGGTGCGCCCGCGCTGGTGGGCCACGCTCTGCTGCCTGCTCGGCGCTGCCGTGCTGTGCACCGCGCCGCCGCTCGGCGGGGTGCCGGTGGCCGGTTATGCGGCTATCGCCTGCCTGCTCGCGGCCGGAGTGCTCGCGCTGCCGGGGGCAACCGGCATTGCGGCGCGCGTGCTGGCACTGCGTGCCTCGCCGGTGTGGCGCCTGGCACGTGCGCGCCTTGGTGGTGCGCCGGGGCAGACCGTGGTGGCCGGCGCAGCGGTGGTGGCGAGCGTGGCGCTGGCCTCGTCGATGGCGATCATGGTCAGCTCGTTTCGCCTGTCGCTCGACGACTGGCTGTCGCGCATGCTGCCGGCGGACCTGTACCTGCAGGCGTCCTCGTCGGGTGCGAGCGGCTATCTCGACGCCGACGTACCGGCTCGGGTCGCCGCCCTGCCCGGGGTGGCGGCGGTGGAGCCGATCCGCGCCGAGCAGCTGCGCCTGTCGGATGCCCGTCCGCCCGTCACCCTGCTGGCGCGCGCGATCCGCCAGGCTGGCGACCTGCCGCTGGTCGAAGGCCGGATCGACGGCATGGCAGGCCAGGATCTGCCGCCGGCGTGGATCTCCGAAGCGGTGGCCGATCTCTTTGCGCTGCGCAGTGGCGACGAGCTGGAACTGCCTCTGCAGGGGCGCGCGTACCGCTTCCGCGTGGCCGGCATCTGGCGCGACTACGCGCGCCAGCATGGTGCCGTTGCGCTGGACCTGGCGCAGTACCGTGCGCTCACCGGCGACCTGCGGACCAACGACCTGGCGATCAGCCTGCGTGCGGGCGCAGATCCGGCCGCGGTGACACGGGCCCTGCATCAGGCGCTGGGCGAACGCACCATCCGTGTGGCCGGTGCCGGCGAGATCCGCGCCCTGAGTCTGAGGATTTTCGACCGCAGCTTTCTCGTCACCTATCTGATGGAGGCCGTCGCCGTGGCGATCGGCCTGTTCGGCATCGCGACCAGCTTCGCCGCGCTGGCCAGCGCGCGCCGGCGGGAGTTCGGCATGCTGCGCCACCTCGGTCTGACGCGCGGCGAGATCGGGCGTCTGCTTGCCCTGGAAGGCGCGCTGGCGGCCGCAGTCGGTGTCGCGGTGGGATTGCTGGCGGGCGCTGCGGTGGCCTGGGTGCTGGTCGAGGTGGTGAATCGCCAGAGCTTCCACTGGAGCATGGACATGAGTCTGCCGGTCGGCGGGCTGGCGGTGTTCGCCGGGGCGCTCGTCGGCCTTGCTGCGCTCGCGGCCCGCCTGGCAGGCGCGCACGCGATGCGCCAGTCCGCGGTGCGCGCCGTACGGGAGGATTGGTAGCGTGCGCAGCTGGCCATCCTTGCTCGGCGACGGCAGCGTGCAGCGCACCGACAGGGCGCCGCGGCGCGGTGTGGCCTGGCTCGTGCTGCTCGCCGCGCTGGCTGTCGGGGCGGCGCAGGCCGATGGCGGGGCGGCCGAGTACCCGCCGGTGCGGCCCGGGCGCACGCTGGCCTTTCCGGTCGATGGCGGCGCGCATCCGGACTATCGCACCGAATGGTGGTATGTCACCGGCTGGCTGGAAGATACCGGCGGCCAGGCGCGGGGCTTCCAGATCACCTTCTTCAGGGTGCGCACCCGTCTTGGCGAGGACAACCCCAGCCGCTTCGCGCCGCGCCAGCTGGTGCTCGCCCACGCCGCACTCGCCGATCCGCGCGAGGGACGCCTGCTGCATGCCGAACGGGCCGCGCGGGCGATGCAGCCACTGGCGGGTTTCGATGAGACGCATACCCGCGTCTGGGTGGATGACTGGTCGTTGCACTGGGAGGGCGACCATTACCGCGCACGGGTGGAGGCAGAGGACTTTGCCTTCGAACTGCGCTTCGAGCCGCGCGGCGAGCCGATGCTCAACGGAGAACGCGGCTTCAGTCAGAAGGCGCCCGATCCGCGCCACGCGAGCTACTACTACAGCCGCCCGCAACTCGCCGCCAGCGGCAGCGTGCGCCTGCGCGGCGCGACGCATGAAGTGCGCGGACACGCCTGGCTGGATCACGAATGGTCGAGCGAGATCATGCCAGACGGTGCGCGCGGCTGGGACTGGGTGGGGATCAACCTGCACGACGGCGGCGCCTTGATGGCTTTCCGCATGCGCGACGACGACGGTCAGGCGTTGTGGGCGGGCGGCAGCGTGCGCGACGCCGACGGCCTGCTGCGCACGCTGGCGGTCGATGAGGTGCGCTTCACGCCCCTGCGGCGCTGGCGCTCGCCCCGCACGGGCACGGACTATCCGGTGGAATGGACGCTGGAGGTCGGCAGCGCAGCGGGTCCGCGCAGCCTGCGGATCATCCCGCTGTTCGACGACCAGGAACTCGTCAGCCGCCGGTCGACCGGCGCGGTGTACTGGGAGGGGGCGGTACGCGTGCTGGAAGCCGGGCGGGAGATCGGCCGCGGATACCTTGAAATGACCGGCTACGGCGAGCGCCTGAAGATGTAGCGCCGTGGCGCTATGGTGCGAGGGAAGAGACTCGAACTCTCACGCCTTGCGGCGCTGGAACCTAAATCCAGTGCGTCTACCAATTCCGCCACCCTCGCACGGGAGGCGGATTATACACGTCGCGCGCGCGCCTCACGCGGCCTGCTTGATGGCGAGCAGGGCCTGGTTGCGCAGGGTGCGCAGCAGCTGGAGTTCCTTGTCGGTGATGACGATCTCGCCGGCATGCTGCTTGTCGGCATAGATCAGCGCCACCGGGTTGGACTTCACGGTGAGCGGGAAGAGGACGAAGGTCTTCGCGGTGGACGCCTTGCGATACCAGTCCGGAATGCGTTCGGCGATCTTCTCGTCGTCGATGTCGCTGATCAGGATGTCCACGCCC
>JAUVWV010000022.1 GCA_030603925.1 Thauera sp.
CCTCGCAGGCGATCCGCAAGCTGGTCACGCTTGGCGCCAAGACCGCGACGGTGCTGCGCGACGGGCGCGAGGTCGAACTGCCGGTGGCCGAGCTGGCGGTGGGCGACGTGATGGTGGTGCGCCCCGGGGCGAAGGTGCCCACCGACGGCGAGATCATCGAGGGCGCGAGCCACCTCGACGAGTCGATCGCCACCGGCGAGTCGGTGCCGGTGGAGAAGGGGCCGGGCGATGCGGTGATCGGCGCGACGATCAACAAGGAAGGCCTGCTCAAGGTCCGCGCCACCCGGGTCGGCGCGGACACCTTCCTGGCGCAGGTGATCCGTCTGGTCGAGCAGGCGCAGGGCTCCAAGGTGCCGATCCAGGAGTTTGCCGACCGCGTCACCGGCCGCTTCGTGCCGGCGGTGATCCTGGTCAGCCTGGCGAGCTTCGTGATGTGGCTGCTGATCGGTGCGAGCCTGCAGCCGGTGCTCGACTGGGGGGCGGGCTTCCTGCCCTGGGTGGATGCGAGCCGCACGCCGCTCATTGTCGGCACCCTGTCGGCGGTGGCGGTGCTGGTGATCGCCTGCCCGTGCGCCCTGGGGCTGGCCACGCCGACCGCGCTGATGGTCGGCTCCGGCATCGGGGCGGAGCGCGGCGTGCTGATCCGCTCCGGCGAGGCCATCCAGACGCTGAAGGACATCAAGGTGGTGGTGCTGGACAAGACCGGCACCATTACCGAAGGCAAACCGTCCTTGACCGACATCGTCATGGGCGCGGGCGTCGATGAAACGGCGCTGTTGCGTGCTGCCGCCGCGGTGGAGGCCGGTTCGGAGCATCCGCTCGGTCAGGCCATCGTGGCCGGTGCGCGTGGGCGCGGCGTAGAGCTGCCCGCGCTGCGGTCGTTCCAGGCCGTTACAGCGCGCGGCGTGCAGGGCGAGGTGGACGGGCAGATGGTGCGTGTGGGCAGTCGCCGCATGCTGGATGAAGCCGGCATCGCCTATGGCGCACTGGACGAAGTGCTCAAGCGTTTCGAGAACGAGGGCAAGACGGCGATGCTGGTGGCGATTGCCGATCAGGCTGCCGGCGTCGTCGCGGTGGCAGACACCGTCAAGCCCGACTCGAAGGCTGCGATTGCCGCGCTTCACGCCCTCGGTATCCATGTGGTGATGGTCACCGGCGACAATGAACGCACCGCGCGCCATGTCGCTGCCCAGGTCGGGGTGGACGAGGTCATGGCCGGCGTGCTGCCGGAAGGCAAGGTCGATGCGATCCGGCGGTTGCAGGGCCAGTACGGCGACCGTGTCGCGATGGTGGGGGACGGCATCAACGACGCACCGGCGCTCAAGCAGGCCAACGTCGGCATCGCCATCGGCGCCGGGGCCGACGTGGCCATCGAGGCAGCCGACGTCACCCTGGTCCAGGGCGAGCTCACCCGGGTGGTCGAGGCGATCCGGCTCTCCAAGGCCACCTTCGCGAAGATCGTGCAGAACCTGTTCTGGGCCTGGTTCTACAACGTTGCCGCCATCCCGGTGGCCGCGCTAGGCCTGCTGCACCCGATGATCGGCGTGGTGGCGATGACGGCCAGTTCGCTGTCGGTGATCGGCAACTCGCTGTTGTTGCGCCGGGTCCGCCTCCGGAACTGAGCCCCGCGACCACCGATTCAGGAAGGAGACCATCATGCCGTGCCACAACGAAACTCCACGCAAGGTCGAGCCGGCGGACCCCAAGGCCCCGCCGCAACCGGTATCCGTGACGCTGAAGTGGGCCATCTGGGCATTCATCGTGCTGATCGCCGCGCTGTTGCTGTTCGAACACCGGCTGCACCTGAACGTCATCCTGCCCTGGCTGCTGCTGGGGGGGTGCCTCGTCATGCACCTGCTCATGCACCGGGGGCATGGCCGGCACGATGATGGCCCGGGTCATGCACCGCATCACGGCAAGGAGCAGGAGGGGCGGGGCCGATGAGTACCTCATCCGATTACGGCCTGTGGTCGCTGGTGCTGGTCAACTCGCTGATCTTCATCGTCTTCGCGTTCAGTTTCGCCCGCCCCCGGACGACGCGCGACTGGCGTTCCTTCGGCGCCTACTCGGCGTTCATTGTCGCGCTATTCACCGAAATGTACGGTTTTCCGCTGACGATCTACCTGCTCTCCGGCTGGTTGTCGTCGCGCTTCCCGGGCGTCGACTGGCTGTCGCACGACGCCGGCCACCTGCTCGAAATGCTCTTCGGATGGGAGGCCAACCCGCACTTCGGCCCCTTCCATCTGCTCAGCACCGCCTTCATCGTCGCCGGGTTCTGGCTGCTCGCGAAGTCCTGGCCGGTGCTCTACGCCGCGCAGTGCGCGCACCGTGTGGCGGACAGCGGCCCTTACGCCCGCATCCGCCACCCGCAGTACGTCGGCTTCGTGCTGATCATGTTCGGCTTCCTGCTGCAGTGGCCCACGCTGATCACCGTGCTGATGTTCCCTGTCCTGCTGGTGGTGTACGCCCGCCTGGCACGGCGTGAGGAGCAGGATGCGCTGGCCGCGTTCGGCGAAGCGTACCGGGCCTACATGGCGTCGACGCCCGCCTTCGTGCCACGCCGCGCGCGCTAGGGCGGTGGGGGCGTGGCGGGCTTTGCGCCGCTAGAGCAGTGGCGCGGTCAGGTAGGCGGCGCGCGAGAAGAGGCGGAACCACCAGGCCTTCTGATCGAGTTCGTCCAGTGTCATGGTGCGGGCCTGGCCGAAGTCGCGGACGAACATCTCTTCGGTGCGGGCCGCGAAATCCTTGTCCATGACCCAGGCGGTGATTTCGAAGTTGAGCCGGAAGGAGCGGTTGTCCAGGTTGACGGTGCCGACGCTGGTGGCCAGATCGTCCACCAGGAAGGTCTTGGCGTGCAGGAATCCGGCCTGGTAGCGGTGGATCGAGACCCCGGCCTCGATCAGCGGGCCGACGAAGGCATAGGCCGCATAGTAGGTCAGCGGGTTGTCCGGACGCTCCGGAATCAGGATCCGCACATCCACCCCGCGCAGCGCCGCCAGCTTGAGCGCGCCGAGCACCCCTTCATCCGGGACGAAGTACGGGCTGGAGATCCACAGCCGGCGATGCGCTGAACCGATGACATGCTGCACCATCAGGCTGGCGGTCTCGAAACGGTCCGCCGGGCCGCTCGGCAAGACCAGGACCGGCAGATCGGACTGGGCGAGCACCGGCGTCCATTCGAGCGGCGGCACCTCGTCCGTGGCCCAGTGCCAGTCCTCGACGAAGGACAGCTGCAGGCACAGGGTCGCCGGGCCGTACAGCCGCAGGTGGGTGTCACGCCAGGCGCCGATCCGCGTATCGCGCCCCAGGTACTCGTCGCCCACGTTCAGCCCGCCCAGCCAGCCGCTGTGGCCATCGACGATGACGATCTTGCGGTGGTTGCGGAAGTTGAGCTGGAAACGGTTGCCTGAACCGCGGGTGGAATGAAAGCGCCGCACTTCCACACCGGCCGCGCTCAACTCCGCCAGAAACCCGGCCGGCAGCTTGTAGCTGCCGATCTCGTCATACAGGAAGTACACCCGCACGCCCTCGCGGGCCTTGGCCATCATTGCCTGCTGGAAGGCACGTCCGATCCGGTCGTCGCGAAAGATGTAGTACTGCACCAGCACATAGTCGCGCGCCTGCGCGATGCCCTGCAGGATGCTGTCGAAGGTGGCCTGGCCGTCGATCAGCAGTTCGACCTCGTTGCCACCCACGATCGGCATCTTGGCCAGCCGTTCGATCGCGCCCACATGCCGCTCGCCCGGCGGCAGGGCCACCCTGAACGGGTGGACCAGCGACATCTTGTCTTCCAGCTCGTGATGCAGGCGGCTGTCCTCGTCGCGCCGGCCGATCACGTAGCCCTGAAACTTCGTCCGTCCGAAGATCCAGTACGCCGGCACCGCCACTACCGGCGCCGCGTTCAGCGACACCATCCAGGCGACGCTGCCTTGCGCGGTGCGGACCGACATCAGGGCGTCGAGCGAGGACAGCAAGCCGAGCAGATGGGCGATTGCCAGGAAAGCAAGGAGATGGCGGCGTTTCCTGCGCGGCCCGTGGTCAGGCGCTCTCAACTGATCCGCGCTCATGTCGGCTCCGGGGGCGGGGAAGAACAAGCCGGAGTTTATCGCGCGGTTCGGCACAGGGCTGCTCTCCTGCCGCGGCCTTACTGACGTCGATGTAATGCCCGCATCAGCTTGAGGTCATGGGCGGCTTCGTACCATGGAACCCGTGATGCAGACAGCGCATTACTTCAACGGAAAGACAAGGAGCAACACCATGACGATCAAGAAAAGCATCATCGCCCTTTCCTTCAGTGTCCTCGTCGTGCCCTTCGCCAGCGCCGATAGCGGTGCAACATGGGTAGGCGGGGAAGTTGGATACGCCTTCCACGTGATGCCGTCGACCAAGAGTCGTGCCGAGGTGCTTGAGGAAATGCGCGCTTTCCGCCTCGCCCCGGTCGCTGGGGACGGCTGGCGCCATGTCGGCGGGGAGGCCGGCTGGGCGCCGCCCACGCCTGAGTATGCATTCAACAACGGCCGCCTGGAGCGAATTGACGGCGCGGGACTCGACTCGCCGCGTCCCTCGTTGAAGATGACCGAGGACGAGCGTCGCTGGCACGAGGCGCTTTACTCGGGCAGTTGAGCAACAGGCGGAACTTCCCCAACTTGCCGCGGATTACGGTTTTGTAATCCGCGCCTCAGCCTCCGGTAAGCAGCGGGGCGGCATCATTGCCCGCCAGGCCGGCTGTGCGCAGCCGGCCGTCCACACCACGCACCGATAAGCGTGGGTGCGCCCAACGAGAGACAAGGAGTCACAATTGATCCGCAGACGCCACCTGGCGGGCTTGCTGGCGGCCGGGCTGTTGCCCGTGTTCGTCCATGCCGCCCAGCCCTACGATCCGGCTGCGCCGGTTCCTCCTCCACGCTACCTGCCGCTGCCCGAGCCGGACGCGCTGCCCGAGTTGGGCGAGCTCGACTGGCGTGAGGCCAATGACACGGTCGGGCAATTCACCCGCGGACATATCGACGTACTGCGCTGGGAAAGCGAACAGGCGGCCGCCACGCCGGCCGACCCTGGGCCCGCCGGTGCGCTGCTGAACGCCGCGACGGCGCTGCGTCTGGCCCTGGCGACGCAGCCTGCGCTGCTGGCCACGACCAACATGAGCCGTGTCGAGCAGGCTCGCGCCGGCATCGAGGCGGCGGCTTTCTCGCGCGACGTGTTGCGTGCCTGGGTGAGTGCGGTCGCGGCCGGGGTGGCGCAGGAGAACGCACGCAAGGCCTTCGATGCCGCCGAGACCGGCGCCGTGCTCGCAGGCAGGATGGTCCGCGTGGGCAACTGGGGGCGCGACCGCTTGCTGCGCGAGCAACGCACGCTCAAGGACGCCGGCGTGGCGCTGGTCGGCGCCCGCCAGGAAGCCATCGGCACGCGTGAGGCGCTGGCGCGGATGGCCGGCCTGTGGGGCGAGGCAGGGCAGTTCACGCTGCCGGCCGCCTTGCCGGCCTTGCCGGACGGGCCGATGGACGGTGCAGGGCTGGAAGCGCTCGCCCTGTCGCGCCACCCGCAACTCGTCCTGGCCAGCCAGGAGGCCGAGCGCGCCCGGCGTGCGCAAGGGGCCGCCGCGCTCACACGCTGGCAGGCGGTGGTCGGCGAGGCGCTCGACGGCGTGCTGGGCGGTGCTGCGGACGATGCCGGCGTGCTGGGCGAGCCGCCGCTCCGGGCTGCGCTAATCGACCTGCCGCGTGCCGCGCTGGGCAACGATGCGGCACACGCCGCGCGCACCGTTGCCGACGCCGAGCAGCAGGCGGTGCGAGTGCGCTCGCAGGTGCGCGAGGCCTATCTCAATTACCGCCTCGCCCACGACCTGGCCGCGCAGGCGCTCGGCCGCCAGACCATGCAGGTGGCGCAACAGGAGGAAGTGCTGCTGCGCTACAACGGCATGCTCAAGAGCACCTGGGACCTGCTCGACGCCGCCCGCGAGCGGCTTGCCGCCGAAACCGCCGCCGCGCAGGCGCTGCTCGATTTCTGGCTGGCCCATGTGAATCTGCAGGCGGTGCTGGCGGGCGCGGACTATCCGGGCGCCGACGCAGTCGCGCCAGCAACTGGCAAGAAAGCGGCGGGAGGGCACTGAGCATGGACAGACGACAATTCATCGGCCGTGCCGCGCTGGGGGCAGTGGCCGCTGCCGGCGTCAGCAAGGCCGCCCTCGCGGGCCTGCCCGAGCCGGTCATCCAGACTTCGCCCGCCACCGCGCCGCCGCTGCTGCCGCCGAGCGGCCGCCCGTACAACCCGGTGGTCACTCTCAACGGCTGGACGGCGCCCTGGCGCATGAACAATGGCGTGAAGGAGTTCCACCTGGTCGCCGAGCCGGTGGAACGCGAGATCGCGCCCGGCATGGTTGCGCGCCTGTGGGGGTATAACGGACAGAGCCCGGGGCCGACCATCGAAGTGGTCGAGGGTGACCGGGTGCGCCTGTTCGTCACCAACCGGCTGCCGGAAGCCACCTCCATCCACTGGCACGGCCAGCGCCTGCCCAACGGCATGGACGGCGTGGTCGGGCTCAACCAGCGCGCG
The DNA here is from genome assembly GCA_030603925.1 of Thauera sp. Lineage (GTDB taxonomy): Bacteria > Pseudomonadota > Gammaproteobacteria > Burkholderiales > Rhodocyclaceae > Pseudothauera. The sequence continues at coordinate 6,553 of JAUVWV010000022.1, forward strand.
ATCCCGGTGGGCAAGACCTATGTGTATGAGTTCATCGCGCGGCGGCCCGGCACCTTCATGTACCACCCCCATGCCGACGAGATGGTGCAGATGGCGATGGGCATGATGGGCTTCTGGGTCACCCACCCGCGCACCCGTCACCCGCTGATCAGCGAGGCGCAGCGGGATTTCTGCTTCCTGCTCAACGCCTACGACATCGACCCGGGCAGCCTGGTGCCGAAGATCAACACCATGCTCGACTTCAATCTGTGGACCTTCAACAGCCGCGCCTTTCCGGGCGTCGACTCGATGAACGTGCGCCTGGGCGACCGGGTACGCATCCGGGTGGGCAACCTGACCATGACCAACCACCCGATCCACCTCCACGGCCACGAGTTCGAGGTCACCGGCACCGATGGCGGGCCCACGCCGCCGGGCTCGCGCTGGCCGGAGGTCACCACCGACATCGCGGTGGGCCAGATGCGCCAGATCGAGTTCATTGCCGACGAGGAGGGCGACTGGGCCTTCCACTGCCACAAGAGCCATCACACCATGAACCCGATGGGGCACGACGTGCCGACCCTGATCGGCGTCGACCACCGCGGGCTGGTCGGTCGCATCCAGCAGGTGGAGCCGGAGTACATGATGATGGGCGAACGCGACATGGCCGACATGAAGGAGATGCCGATGATGCTGCCCGAGCAGACCCTGGAGATGATGGCCGGCTTTGGTCCGCACGGCCCGATTGGCATGGGCGGCATGTTCACCACCTTCAAGGTGCGCCGCGACCAGAAACCGGGCGATTACGCCGACCCCGGCTGGTATGCCCAGCCGCCCGGCACCCAGGCCTTCGAGTGGCAGGGCGAGTTGCCCGAACCGGCCCGCTTCAGCGCCGAACGCCTCAATGCCGGCGAGGTGCCCGGCCTGCGCCGCTCCGCGCTCGAGATGCAGGTGCGCAAGCCGGGCAGTGGCTCGCATCAGCATTGAGCGCCTGCCGTTCGAAACAACAACAAGGCCGCCGGCAAGCGGCCGGAATCGCGTATCGTTCCCAATCCCAAGGAGTCTCACCCGAATGAAGAACCGAACCCTCGCCCCGGCCGCTGCCGGCCTCATCCTCGCCCTGTCCAGCTTCGGCCTGCACGCTCATGGCGGCAAGGAACACGCCCCGCGCCATGGCGCCGCCCAGCCGGTGGTCAAGGAACAGACCGCCTGGGGCATCGCCGGCGACCCCGCGCAGGCCAGCCGCACCCTGGAAGTGGTGATGACCGACGACATGCGCTTCACCCCGTCCGCGGTGCGGGTGAGCGAAGGCGAAACACTGCGCATCGTGGTACGCAATGCCGGCCAGGTCATGCACGAACTGGTCATTGGCGACCGCGAAGCGCTGGCCGAGCATGCAGAGTTGATGGTGCGCTTCCCGGACATGGAGCATGACGAGCCTTACATGGCCCATGTGCCGCCGGGCGAAACCGCCGAGATCGTGTGGACCTTCAATCGCGCGGGAGAATTCGAGTTCGCTTGCCTGTTGCCCGGCCACTATCAGGCCGGCATGCTGGCCAGCGTCAGGGTCGAGTCGCAGCGCCTGGCGGAGCGCAAGCCCGCCGCGGCGCGGCGGATGCAGTAAGACACGGGGCAGGAACGACGATGAAGAAAGCCCTCATGTTTCTGGCCGCAAGCGTGTTGAGCGGTGCGGCGCTGGCAGCCGGGGATCTGCCCGAGGTGGAAGCCGAGGTGCGTCGCGTGGATCACAGCGCCGGCAAGGTCACGCTGCGCCACGGCTACGTGCCCAACCTCGACATGCCACCCATGACCATGGTGTTCACCGTGCAGGAGCCGGCAGCGCTGGAAGGCCTGCAGGCCGGCGACCGTGTCATGGTGACGATCGAGCGCGTCCGGGGCGCCTACACGGTGAAGTCGATCCGCACCGACAGCGCGCGCTGAGCGATGCCCGCCCCCAGCGCACACGCCCTGGGCACTGCTCGCGGTGACCAGCGCCGGCTACGCGCCGGGGCGAGCTTCCTTGCGGCACATCCAGCTCGGTCCGGTGATATGCCTTGGGGGGCGGATATTCCGTGCCGCGGATTTTTCCCGCAAAGGCCGGCAGCGTCTTTCCTACTTGCTGCCGCCATGATGGCAAGAGCTGCCGCCGGGCGCCGGCCCCCCATCCGCCGCGTCCAGATCCGCCAGGATCGGGCAGTCCGGGCGCTGGTCGCCGTGGCAGTGCTCGGCGAGGGTCCGCAGGGTGTCGACCATGCCTTGCAGTTCGTCGATCTTGCGTTGCAGGGCGGTGATGTGGGCGGTGGCGATGCGTTTGACGTCGGCGCTAGCGCGGCCCTGGTCGCGCCACAGGGTAAGGAGCCCGGCGATGTCATGCACGCTGAAGCCGAGGTCGCGGGCGCGGCGGATGAAGCGCAGCACGTGGACGTCGTCGGCGCTGTAGTGGCGGTAGCCGGCGTCGCTGCGCTGCGCCGGGGTGATGAGGCCGATGGATTCGTAGTAGCGGATCATCTTGGCCGATACGCCGGAGGCGCTGGCGGCCTTGCCGATGTTCATCATGCGGCGCCTCCGGGGGCGTGGAAGCGGCGCAGGCGCAGGGCGTTGCCGAGCACGAAGACGCTGGACATGGACATCGCCGCTGCAGCGAAGACCGGCGACAGCAGGGCGCCGAAGGCGGGGTAGAACACCCCGGCGGCGAGCGGGATCAGCGCGCTGTTGTAGGCGAAGGCCCAGAACAGGTTCTGGCGGATGTTGCGCAGGGTGGCGCGCGACAGCGCGATGGCGCGCGGCACGCCGGCGAGGTCGCCGGACATCAGCACCACGTCGGCGCTTTCGATGGCGACGTCGGTGCCGGTGCCGATGGCGATGCCGATGTCGGCCTCGGCCAGCGCCGGGGCGTCGTTGATGCCGTCGCCGACGAAGGCGACGCGGCGCGGTTTGCCCCCTCCGCCGGCGCGCAGCTTCTGCAGCGCGGCGACCTTGCCGTCCGGCAGCACTTCGGCGACCACTTCGTCGATGCCGGCCTGGCGGGCGATGGCGTGGGCGGTGCGGGCGTTGTCGCCGGTGATCATCGCCACCCGCAGGCCCATTGCGTGCAGGGCCTGCACGGCCTGGGCGGAGGTGGGCTTGAGCGGGTCGGCGACCGCGATGATGGCGGCCAGGCGGCCGTCGATGGCGGCGTAGAGCGGGGTCTTGCCCTCGTCGCCCAGGCGTTCGGCTTCGGCGGCGAAGGTGGAGGTGAGGGCAGGGTCGTGGCCCAGGCTGCGCATCAGGCGGTCGGCGCCGACGTCCACGCGGCGGCCGGCGACGCGGGCGCGCACGCCGTGGCCGGCGCTGGCTTCGAAGTCTTCCGCTTCGGCCAGTATCAGGCCGGCCTCACGCGCCGCGGCGACGATGGCTTCGCCGATCGGGTGTTCGGAGCGCCGCTCCACCGCGGCCACCAGGGCCAGCACCTCGTCGCGCAAAGCCGCGCGCGGGCACCAGGTCGGTGAGGGTGGGGCGGCCGACGGTGAGGGTGCCGGTCTTGTCCAGCGCCACCACTTCGGCGTCGCGCAGCACCTGCAGCGCGCTGCCCTGGCGGAACAGCACGCCCAGCTGTGCGGCGCGCCCGGTGGCGACCATGATGGAGGTGGGCGTGGCCAGCCCCATCGCGCACGGGCAGGCGACGATGAGCACCGCCACCGCATTGACCAGCGCGAAGGTGAGTGCCGGCGCCGGGCCGAAGGCGAGCCAGACCAGGAAGGTGAGCAGCGCCACCCCCATCACCACCGGCACGAACACCATGGTGACCTTGTCCACCAGCGCCTGGATGGGCAGCTTGGCGCCCTGCGCGGCTTCCACCATGCGGATGATCTGCGCCAGCACGGTGTCCGCCCCCACCTTGGTGGCGCGGAAGCTGAGCGCGCCGCGGGTGTTCAGCGTGCCGCCCACGACCTGTGCGCCGGTGCGCTTTTCCACCGGCAGCGGCTCGCCGGTGATCATCGATTCATCGACGAAGGAACTGCCGGACACCACCTCGCCATCCACCGCCACCTTCTCGCCGGGACGCAGTTCGATCAGGTCGCCGACCGCGACCTCCTCGACCGGTACTTCCCTTGCCTCGCCGTCGCGCACCACCCGCGCGGTGCGCGGCTGGATGCGCATCAGGCGCTGGATGGCCTCGCTGGTGCGGCCGCGCGCGCGCGCTTCGAGCAGGCGGCCGACCAGGATCAGGGTGATGATGACCGCGGCGGCCTCGTAATAGACGTTGACCGTGCCCGCCGGCAGCAGGCCGGGGGCGAAGGTGGCCACCACCGAATAGCCCCAGGCCGCGCTGGTGCCCAGCGCCACCAGGGCGTTCATGTCCGGCGCGCCACGCAGCAGGGCGGGCACGCCTTTCTGGAAGAAGCGCAGGCCGGGGCCGAACAGCACCACGGTGGTGAGCGCGAACTGCAGCCACCAGCTCTGGCGGTGGCCAAGCGTGGCCATCACCCAGTCGTGCATCCCCGGGATCAGGTGCGAGCCCATCTCCAGCACGAACACCGGCAGGGTCAGCGCCGCCGCCAGCCACACCGCGCGCTGCAACTGGCGCTCCTCGGCGGCGGCGTCCGCGGCGCGGCGTGATTCGCTCACCTCGGCACGCGGGCGGGCGCCGAAGCCGGCCTTCTTCACCGCCTCGATCAGCGCCGCCGGCGCCACCCCGCCGGCGGTTTCCACATGCGCGCTGCGCGCGGCGAGGTTCACGCTGGCCTCCACCACGCCGGGCACGCGCTTGAGCACCTTCTCCACCCGCCCCACGCAGGCCGCGCAGCTCATGCCTTCGATATCCAGGTCGAGCGCGTCGCGGCGCACCTCGTAGCCGGCCTTGGCCACCGCTTCGGCCAACTGGGCAAAGCCGACGGCGGGCGCCGCGGTGATGGTGGCGGTCTCGGTGGCGAGATTCACGCTCGCCGCCCGCACGCCTTCCACCTTGAGCAGCGCCTTTTCCACATGCGCCACGCAGGACGCGCAACTCATCCCGCCGACCTGCAGGATGCGCACGGTGCCGGCCGGTTCTGCCAGGGTGTTCATGAGCCTTGCTCCAGTCCGATGATCTTCATGGGTGCCACTGTAGACTTTGACATGGTGGGAAGGTCAACGAGTTCTTTGAGTTTGTCGCAGGTGCCTGTCAGCAGGTCCCTTCCCCTTCAAGGGGAAGGACAGGATGGGGATGGGTTTCTGGGAAGGGCTTCGGAGTCTACCCATCCCCACCCCAGCCCTGCCCTTGAAGGGGAGGGAGTCTCGCCCTCCCAACTTAAGTGCCACGCTGCGTGAAGCTCTGTACCAGAGGGCGCCAGGCAAACGCAAAGCTTGCCGCCCGATTACATCTTCGTAATCCGGGCGCCGCGCGGCGGTGGCGCTGGCACAATGCGGGCAAGGCATGAAGGCGGACCAAGCATGAAAATCCTGATCGTCGAGGACGAACCCAAGACCGGCGACTACCTGCGCCAGGGGCTCTCCGAGGCCGGCTTCGTGGTCGATCTGGCGCGTACCGGGCCGGACGGCCTGCACCTGGCGCAGAGCGGCGACTACGATCTGCTGGTGCTCGACGTGATGCTGCCCGGCCTGGACGGCTGGGGGGTGTTGCAGGGGCTGCGCCGTGGCGGCGAGCAGATGCCGGTGTTGTTCCTCACCGCGCGCGACGCGGTGGAAGACCGCGTGCGCGGTCTGGAACTGGGCGCCGACGACTATCTGGTGAAGCCCTTCGCCTTTGCCGAACTGCTCGCCCGCGTGCGTACCCTGCTGCGGCGCGGCAAGAACAAGGAAGCGGACGTGCTGCGCGCGGCCGACCTGGAACTCGACCTGTTGCGCCGCCGGGTGCTGCGCGGCGGGCGGCGCATCGACCTCACCGCCAAGGAGTTCGCCCTGCTGGAACTCTTCATGCGCCGCCCCGGCGAGGTGCTGCCGCGCTCGCTGATCGCCTCCCAGGTGTGGGACATGAACTTCGACAGCGACACCAACGTGGTGGAAGTGGCGGTGCGCCGCCTGCGCGCCAAGATCGACGACGACTTCGAACCCAAGCTGATCCGCACCCTGCGCGGCATGGGCTACGTGCTCGACGTGCCGGAGGCCGGTTGAGCATGGCCGCGCGCCGCCCGCTGTCGCTCACCGCCCGACTGGCGGCGCTGTTCGCCTTGCTCGCGGCCAGCCTGCTGCTGGTGGTGGGGGTGGTGCTGGGGCGCGCGGTGGAGGCGCATTTCGACGAGCTCGACCATCACGACCTGTCCGCCAAGCTCACCATGATCACCAATCTGGTGGCGCGCACCGGCAGCGAGGCGGCCTTCGACGCCCTGCCGCAGCGCCTGCGCGATGCGCTCTCCGGGCACGACAACGTCGCCGTGCTGCTGCGCGACGCGCACGGCAGCGTGATCTTCGCCGAGCGCCCGCAGGCCTTCGACGCCGCCCACCTCGCCGGCGCGCCGCTGGCCGCCGCCGAACGCACCTGGACGCTGGACGGGCGCCACTACATCGGCCGCGAACGCGCGCTGCTCGCCCCGCTGGCCGAACCGCAGCCGCTCACCGCGCTGGTGGCGCTGGACATCACCCACCACGCCCACTTCCTCACCACGGTGCGCAACCGGCTGTGGATCGGCATCTCGCTGGCCGCCACCGTGGCCGCGCTGCTCGGCTGGCTGGCGGCGCGCCAGGGCCTGGCGCCGCTGGCGCGGGTCACCGCCACCGCGCGCCGGCTGTCCGCCGAACGCCTGGGCGAACGCATCGCCGAGCGCGACGCGCCGGCCGAAGTGCGCGAACTGGCGGAAGCCTTCAACGGCATGCTGGACCGCCTGGAGGCCTCCTTCCGGCGCCTCTCGGAGTTCTCCGCCGATCTGGCCCACGAGTTGCGCACGCCGATCTCCAACCTGATGACCGAGACCCAGGTGGCGCTCTCGCGCAGCCGCGCGCCGGAGGCCTACCGCGAGGTGCTGGTCTCCAACCTGGAAGAGTTCGACCGCCTGGCACGCATGGTGGGCGACATGCTGTTTCTCGCCCAGGCCGACAACGGCCTGCTGCCGCGCCCGGCGGAAACCGTGGAGCTGGCCGAGGAGGCTGCCGCGCTGGCCGACTTCTACGAAGCGCTGGCCGAAGCGCACGGCCTGCGTCTGGCGGTGAGCGGCCGTGCGCGGGTACGCGGCGACCGGCTGATGTTGCGCCGCGCGCTCTCCAACCTGCTCTCCAACGCGCTGCGCCACGCAGCGCCCGGTGGCGAGGTGCGCATCGCCATCGACACCGACGCGCACGGCGTGCGGCTCACGGTGAGCAACCCGGGCGAGGCGATTCCGCCCGACCAGCTGGCGCGCATCTTCGAGCGCTTCCACCGCGTCGACCCGTCACGCAGCCGCGACCGGGGCGATGGCACCGGCCTCGGGCTGGCGATCACGCGCTCCATCGTCGAGGCGCACGGCGGGCACATCGAGGCGGCCTCCGCCGTCGGCTGGACGCATTTCACCCTGCATCTGCCCGCAGCCGCGCCGGCGGATGCGGAACCGGCGGGCGTCGCCGCCGCTCCATTCAAGACCGAAGCACAAGGACCGCAAGCATGAACCCCATCCGCCCCCTCCGCACCCATCTCGCCGGCGCCGCGCTGGCCCTGTGCGTGGCCGTTCCGGCGCTGGCCGGCGGCGACGAAGTGGTGATGTACAAGGATCCCAACTGCGGCTGCTGCGGCGCCTGGGCCGACCATATGCGCGAGCACGGCTTCAGCGTGAAGGAGATCGCCACCCGCGAGATGGGCGAGGTCAAGCGCAAGGCCGGCGTGCCGCAGGCGCTGGGCTCCTGCCACACCGCCAAGGTGGGCGGCTACATCGTCGAAGGCCATGTGCCGGCCGCCGACGTGAAGCGCCTGCTGGCGGAGAAGCCCGCAGTGGCGGGCATTTCCGCGCCCGGCATGCCGCTCGGCTCGCCCGGCATGGAAGGCCCCTATCCGGCCGACAAGTACGACGTGATCAGCTTCGACCGCAAGGGCGGCACCAAGGTGTTCGCCAGCCACTGAGCGGCGGCGGGCGCTTACCCCGCCGCCACGCCGGGCTCGCGCAGCCGCAGGATGCGCAGCGCGCCGGAGAGCACCACCGCGGCGATCAGGGTGCCGATGATCCAGTCCGGCCAGGGGCTCCCCAGCCAGGCCACCAGCGCCCCGGCGCAGATCACCCCGAGGTTGGCGATGACGTCGTTGGCCGAGAAGATGAAACTTGCCTTCATGTGGCTGCCGCCGTTGCGGTGGCGGAACAGCATCGCCAGGCAGGTGGCGTTGGCGATCAGCGCCAGCAGCGCCACCGCCATCATCGCTCCGCCGGCCGGATCGGCGCCGTAGACCACACGGCGCACCACTTCCAGCAGGGCGCCGGCGGCCAGCAGCATCTGGAACCAGCCGGACAGGTGCGCCGCGCGCTGCTTGAGCGCCGCGCTGCGGCCCACCGCGTAGAGCGCAAGGCCGTACACCGCCGCATCGGCAAACATGTCCAGCGAGTCGGCGATCAGCCCGGCCGACTGTGCCCACAACCCGGCGCCCAGTTCCAGAACGAACATCGTTGCATTGATGGCCAGCAGCCAGCGCAGCACCTGCCGCTCTCCGGCGTCGGTCGCACTGGGCAGGGGGCCGCTGCAGGCGCAGCCGCCGGAACAGGGGGTCTTGTCGGCCATGGGATTGAATATCAGAAAAGTCTGATATTAATTCTAGCGCCCTTCGCCACTGCCCGGCCAGCCCGGTGCGCCGGATTCAGTCCGCCACCAGGGCGGAGAACTCGCGGTGCAGCAGTTCCGCATCGCCCAGGTTGAGCTCCAGCAGGCGGCGCAGGTGGGTGATGCTGTCCAGGTCGATCTCGCGGCACACCAAGCCGAGGCGCCCCTCCTCGCGGTGGGCGATGTCGCCCTCCATGCGCACCACGGTGTCGCCGTCGTCCAGGGTGAGTTCGAGCAGGCAGCGCTCGCCGGGGTGCGCGTCGAAGGCTTCGAGCGGGCGCAGCAGGGCGCCCTTGAGCGACAGGTCGAGCACCTCGCACGCCGTTTCGCGGTCCTCGATCGACAGGTTCGCGCCGCTGCGGAAACGGATGCGGGAAAACTGGCGGTGTTCGGGCGTGTGCATGCCGAGGGTCTCCGGAGGGCGGGTGCAGGGACCGAACCATTCTGGCCTGCCGGGAGCCATGTCGCAAGCGTCCATGCCGGGCGCTACGGGTGCTGCTGCGCCGCGGGCAGACAAGACTCGGGCGCGGCGTGCAAAAATCCGCAAAATCTACCGGTTTTTGCTTGGTTTATGACCTTGTGGTGCCCACAATGGGCGGCTGTGTGCCGAATTGCGAACCGAGAACGTGGCCGAAGCAGGTAGCCTGGCGAATCCCGATACCGAGAACAACGTATCCGCGCGCGGGTCCGCCCCCCGCACGGCCGCGCCCGCAGGCGACCCCCTGCTCGACTGCCTGATCCTGGTCACCCGCGCGCATGGCGGCGCGCTGACGCGCGAGGCGGCGCTGGCCGGCCTGCCGGTCGACGGCGCCGGGCTCACGCCGTCGCTGTTCGGCCGGGCCGCACAGCGTGCCGGGATGACCAGCAACATCGTCGCCGCGCCGCTGGACGGCCTCAACGACGCCCTGGCGCCCACCATCCTGCTGCTCGAAGAGCGGTGCGCCTGTGTGCTCACCGGCTGGGACGCGACGCGCAGCCATGCGCGGGTGGTGTTTCCCGAACTGGGCGAGGCTGCGGTCGACATGCCGGTCGAGCAGCTCGCCGCGCGCTACAGCGGCCGGGCCATCTATCTGCGTCCGCGCTTCCGCTTCGACGCGCGCACTCCGTCGGTACGCCCGGCGCGCGGCCAGCACTGGTTCTGGGGGGTGATCGCGGAGAACCGTGCGCTCTACCGCGACGTGCTGCTTGCCGCGTTGCTGATCAACCTGTTCGCCCTGGCGATGCCGCTGTTCGTCATGAACGTGTACGACCGGGTGGTGCCCAACAACGCGGTGGAAACCCTGTGGGTGCTGGCCGCCGGGGTGATGGTGGTGCTGCTCGGCGACCTGGTGCTGCGCACCATGCGCGGCCATTTCGTCGACCTGGCCGGCAGCCGCATCGACGTGAAGCTCTCCGCGCGCATCATGGAACGCGTGCTGGGCCTGCGCCTGGAGGAGCGTCCGGCCTCGGCAGGCTCCTTCGCCGCCAATCTGCGCGCCTTCGAGTCGGTGCGCGACTTCATCAGCTCGGCCACGGTGATCGCCTTCATCGACGTGCCCTTTGCCGCGCTGTTCCTCATCGTCATCGGCTGGATCGCCTGGCCGCTGGTGCTGCCCTTCCTGGTCGGCGTGGCGCTGCTGCTGCTCTACGCGCTGGCGGTGCAGGGGCGGATGCATGAACTCACCGAAACCACCTATCGCGCCGGAGCGCAGCGCAACGCTACGCTGATCGAAGGCCTGGTGGGCATGGAGGCGCTCAAGGCGCTCGGCGCCGAAGCGCCGGTGCAGCGCAAGTGGGAACGCAGTGCCGCGCTGCTGGCGCGCGTAGGTGCCCAGCTGCGCCTGCTGTCGGCGAGCGCCACCAATGGTGCGATGTGGGTGCAGCACACGGTCAGCGTGGTGGTGATCGTGATCGGCGTGTACCTCATCGGCGAGGGCGCGCTCACCATGGGTGGGCTGATCGCCTGCTACATGCTGAGTTCGCGCGCGATGGCGCCCATCGGCCAGGTCGCCGGCCTGCTGGTGCAGTACCACAATGCGGCCACTGCGCTGACCTCGCTGGACGCGCTGATGGGGCAGGAGGTGGAGCGCCCCGAGGCGTCGAGCTTCATCAGCCGGCCCACGCTGCGCGGCGCGATCGAATTCCGCGACGTCAGCTTCCACTACCCGGGACAGGACACGCTGGCCCTGCGCAACGTCTCGCTGCGCATCCAGCCGGGCGAGCGTATTGCCATCCTGGGGCGGGTGGGGTCCGGCAAGACCACGCTTGAGAAGCTCATCCTCGGCCTGTACCGCCCCACCGGCGGCTCGGTGCTGGTCGATGGGGTGGACCTGCGCCAGCTCGACCCGGCCGAACTGCGCCGCAACATCGGCTATGTGGCGCAGGACGTCACGCTGTTCTACGGCAGCCTGCGCGAGAACATCACCCTGGCCGCGCCGCTCGCCGACGATGCGGCGGTGCTGCGCGCGGCGGAGACGGCCGGCATCCTCGAGTTCGTCAACAACCACCCGCAGGGTTTCGACATGCTGGTGGGCGAGCGCGGCGAGTCGCTCTCCGGGGGCCAGCGTCAGGGCGTGGCGATCGCCCGCGCGCTGATCAACGATCCGCCGGTGCTGCTGCTCGACGAGCCGACCTCGTCCATGGACCACTCCTCCGAGGAAGACATCAAGCGCCGCCTGGGGGCGTACGCGCGCGGGCGCACCATGATCGTGGTCACCCACCGCACCTCCCTGCTCGAACTGGTCGACCGCATCATCGTCATCGACGGCGGGCGGGTGGTGGCCGACGGGCCCAAGGCCCAGGTGGTCGAGGCCCTGCGCCAGGGCCGCATCGGGAGGGCCGGCTGATGGAGCGCTCGGCCCAGCAGCGCCTGTTCGACGGCATCGGCAGCACCAACGCGCGTCTCTCGGGCACGGCGCGCCCGCTGGTGGACCGCCTGTTCGCCCGCATCCTCCCGCCGCCGCCGGAGAACCTCGACTGGGCGGGCGACGCCGACTGGGCGCGCCTGCAGCGGGAGCCCCTGCGCGCACGGGCGGTGCTGCGCATCGCCCTGCTGGTCTTCGTGCTGCTGCTCGGTTGGGCGGCCTTCGCCGAGCTCGACGAGGTGACGCGCGGGGAAGGCAAGGTCATCCCATCCAGCCAGCTGCAGATCGTCCAGTCGGTCGATGGCGGGGTGGTCGAGGAGATGCTGGTGCGCGAGGGGCAGGAAGTGGCCGCCGGCGAGCTGCTGCTGCGCGTCGATCCCACCCGCTTCGTCTCCTCGCTGCTGGAGAACCGTGCCCAGTACCTAGCCCTGCAGGCCAAGGCCGCGCGCCTGGAGGCGCTCACCCAGGGCAGCGAATTCACCGTGCCGGCCGAGGTGCTGCGCGACGCGCCGGAGATTGCCGAGCACGAACGCCGCCTCTACCTCTCCAGCCGGCAGGGCATGGACGCCCAATTGTCGATCGCGCGCGACCAGCTCGCGCAGCGCCAGCAGGAGCTCAACGAGGCGCGCTCGCGGCGCGAGCAGGCCGCGCGCGGCTACGACCTGGTGATGCAGGAGCTGCAAGTCACCCGCCCGCTGATGGAGTCCGGTGCGGTGTCCGAAGTCGAGCTGCTGCGCCTGGAGCGCGACGTCTCCCGCCTGCGTGGCGAGCGCGACCAGGCCGGCTCGCAGATCTCGCGCATCCAGTCGGCCATTGCCGAAGCCACGGCGAAGATCCAGGAAGTGGAACTCAACGTGCGCAACCAGCTGCGCAACGAACTCTCCGACACCATGAGCAAGCTCGCCAGCCTGTCCGAAGGCAGCCGTGCGCTGGCCGACCGCGTCAAGCATGCCGAAGTGCGCGCGCCGGTGCGCGGCACGGTGTCGCGCCTGCTGGTCAGCACCGTGGGGGCGGTGGTGCAGCCGGGCAAGGAAGTGGTGGAGATCGTACCGCTCGACGATGCGCTGATCCTGGAGGCCAAGGTGCTGCCGCAGGACATCGCCTTCCTGCGCCCGGGGCAGGAGGCCATCGTCAAATTCACCGCCTACGACTTCGCCATCTATGGCGGCCTGGAGGCGACGCTGGAACACATCGGCGCGGATAGCGTGACCGACGACAAGGGCAACGCCTTCTACGTGGTCCGGGTGCGCACGCGCGACACCAGCCTGGGCGACGGTCTGCCCATCATCCCCGGCATGATGGCGCAGGTCGACATCCTCACCGGCAAGAAGACCATCCTGTCCTATCTGCTCAAGCCCGTGCTGCGGGCCAAGGCCAACGCAATGACCGAACGATGAGCCGACACCTCTTCATCGCCCCGTCCGGCAGCACCAGCACGCGCTGGGCGGAGGCCTTTCCCGAATCCGTCGCGCTGGGCGGGGCGGACTGCCTCTCGGCCCTGGCGCCCACCGATACCGTGTGGCTCGCCAGCGCCCTGCCCGACTGGCGCGAGGTGCTGCGCCGCGCGGTGACCGCGCCGCTGCAGGTGCCGGTCGTCGTGCTGTCGCTGCAGCCTTCGCAGGACGAAGCCCTGCAGGCACTGGAACTGGGTGCGCAGGGCTATTGCCACGCGCTGGCCGCACCCGGGCAGTTGCGCGAAGTCGCCGTGGTGGTGCGCCACGGCGGCCTGTGGATCGGCGCGGAACTGATGGGCCGGGTGATCGGTGCGATGCGCCGCGCCCTGCCCGACCAGGCGCCCGAAGCGGCCCTCGAGCGGCTTTCGCCGCGCGAGCCGGAAGTGGCCCGCGCCGTCGCCGCCGGACACAGCAACAAGGAAATCGCCCGTCTGCTCGGTATCACCGAGCGCACCGTGAAGGCCCACCTGGGCACCACCTTCGAGAAACTCGGCGTGCGCGACCGTCTGCAGCTGGCGCTGCGCATCGGCGCCTGAAGCCGGCACGCCCCCCGTTCGCACGCGGTGCGCGCCCAGCGCGCGCGACATGCGCCGCTACCGCTCGCCCTGCGCCCTGCGGGCGCGCTCAGGGCAGGCCGGTCGAAGGGCATCGGCGCGGCCTGCTCCAGGTCCGCCCATCCCGTGAAGATGTGAAATTCCTCACATCCTGTCCATTGGTCCAATTCACCGCCCCCGCCCTGCCGGATAGCCTCGACGGTGTCATGGAATATGTCCGTCGGTTGCATGCGCGCGCCGACTGCCCGAAACAACCAGGAGATTCGCAATGGCCACCAGCCAGCCCGTCGCAACCGTCGTCGCCGTCACCGGCAATGCCTTCGCCCGAGATGCCGAGGGTAATGTGCGCCCGCTCAAGGCCGGCGACCTGCTGCACGAAGGTGAAGTCGTCATCACCTCCGCCGGCGGGCGCGTCGAGCTGGCCAGCCTGGAAGGCGCGCTGATCGGCATCGACGAGAACCAGAGCGTTGCGGTCAGCGCCGAAATGTCCGAAGAGACCCGTCCCCAGGCGGCCGACGCGGCCCTGGCCGACGGCACCATCCAGCAGATCCTCCAGGCGCTCGACCAGGGCACCAGCCTGGATGACATCCTCGAAGCGCCCGCAGCCGGTCTGGCCGGCGGTGGCGGTGGGGAGGGCAGCAATTTCGTGCGCCTGCTGCGGGTCAGCGAGGGCGTCGATCCGCTGGCCTTTGAGTTCGACAGTGCGGTCGATGCCCTCCCGCTGGACGATCTGGGTGGGGCTGCTGCCGGTGACGTGGGGGTACTGGGCGGTGACGCCGGTGGTGATGGCGGCACGCCCTCTCTGCCGACCAGCGCCACCACCGTCGCCGTGCTTGAGGACGGCACCGTCGTGTCGGGCCCGCTGGCGCAATCCACCGATGGTGCGGCCGTGGTCCTGACGGTAGTCGTTACCCAACCGAACCAGGTGTTCTCGTTCGACTGGCAGTTCGCCGCTGGCGATTACATGCCGTACAACGACTTCGGTTTCGTACAGATCGACGGACATCCTGTCGCGACGCTCAGCGATGTCGCCAGTGTCGGCGACTATGGCAACTCGGGTCTGCAGACCTTCAGCCATACCTTCGCCACGCCCGGCACTTATCAGGTCGTGATCGGCGTGTCCGATGTCGGGGATACCGTCCAGGATTCTTCCCTCACCATCAGCAACCTGCCGGCGGATATGGTGGTATCCACGTCCGCCGTCGGCAATGCGGTTGCCGGCGCCGGCGGCTGGTCGCTGAGCAGCAGCGGTGCGAGCGGCGCGGCCCTGCTCGACCTGCTCGGCCAGCCGCACGGACAACTGCAGTCGTCCGGTGTCGGCGTGCTGACCTTTACCCTGACGGGCGCCGCTCCGCACGGTTTTGTCCTGAATCCCGACGGCAGCTGGACCTTCGATCCGAGCGATGCGGCCTACCAGTCGCTGGCAGTCGGCGACCAACTGGCGCTGGTCATTTCGTATCAGGTCACGGATGAGGCAGGCAGGTCCGGCAGCAGCACCCTGACCATCACCATTTCGGGTGCGAACGATACCCCCGTGATCACCAGCGCCGTCCAGTCGGGCGAGGTGGTCGAGGACAGTGCGCTGGTGGCCAGCGGTCAGGTGACGGCGAGCGACGTCGACGACGGCGCTACGCTGACGTTCAGCGGCAACGCTGCGGGTGCCTACGGTGCTTTCGTTGTCGATCCTGCGACCGGCGCGTGGACCTACACGCTGGACAATGCGGCTGCGCAGCCCCTGTCGCAAGGGCAGACGGTTGTCGAGAGCTTCGTGGTCACCGTGACGGACGAACATGGCGCGAGTACCACGCAGACGGTTACCGTCAATGTCCTGGGCGTCAATGACGCCCCGCACGTCGAAGGTCCGATCCCTGCGCAAGCGGGCGAGGACGCCCAAGGCGGGATCAGCCTGGATGTGAGCGGCTACTTCGGCGACATCGACGCGGGCGACACGCTGACCTACA
>JAUVWV010000221.1 GCA_030603925.1 Thauera sp.
CGGGGGTGCGGGTGGGCCTGGGCACCGACGTGGGCGGCGGCACCAGCTTTTCCATGCTGCAGACCCTCAACGAGGCCTACAAGGTGCTGCGCCTGAACGGCCAGGACCTCGGCCCCGAGCGCGCCTTCTACCTCGCCACCCTGGGCGGCGCGCGCGCGCTCTGCCTGGACGGGCAGATCGGCAGCTTCGCCGCCGGCCGCGAGGCCGACTTCATCGTCATCGACCCCGCCGCCACGCCCCTGCTGGCGCGCCGCATGACGACCGCGCAGCCCCTGGCCGAACGCCTCTTCGTGCTGATGACCCTCGGCGACGACCGCTGCATTGCGGAAACCTGGCTGCTCGGCGAACGCCGCGGGCCCGCCTGACGCAGACGCGCTACGGCGTGCCCTTGGCCGATGCCGGGGTGGCGCGGTCCTGCGACCAGATGCGCAGCTGCTTGATCTGCTCGGCCATGGTGCGCGACAGCGGCACGATGCGCGAGGTGCTCCACAGCACGTCGCGCTCGGTGAACGCGCGCCCCTCCTGCCAGGCATGCACCACCGCGGCGCGCACCGCCTGTTCGATCTCCGCCCCGCTCCAGCCCTTGGTCACCACCGCCAGGGTCTTCAGGTTGAAGGCTGCCGGATCGCCGCCCGCGGCCGCCAGATGGATCTCCACGATGCGCATGCGCTCCTCCTCGGTGGGCAGGTCGAGGAAGAACAGCTGGTCGAAACGCCCCTTGCGGATCACCTCGGCGGGCAGCTTCTCGATGCGGTTTGCGGTGGCCACCACGAACACCCCCGCCGGTTTCTCCTGCATCCAGGTGAGGAAGCTGGAGAAGATGTTCGGGTTGCCGCCGCCGCGCTGCTCCGAGTCGTAGCCGAAGCTGTTCTCCATCTCGTCGATCCACAGCACCATCGGCGCGATCTGCTCGGCCACCCGCAAGGCGTGATCGAAGGCGAACTCCGGCGAACCGTGCGCGCCCGACAGCACCAGGTTCATGTCCAGGCGCACCAGCGGCAGCTTCCAGGCGCCGGCCACCACCTTGGCGGCCATGCTCTTGCCGCAGCCGCTGACCCCCATGAACAGCACCCCGGCCGGCAAGGGCACGCCTGCGGGCACAGCCTCGCCGCCGAAGAATGCCGTTCGACTCAGCACCCATTCCTTCAGATTCTCCAGACCACCGATGCGCTCGATGTCCACGGTGTCGCCGACGTAGCGCAGGCAGGCTTCCTGCATCAGCAGGGCCGACTTCTCCTCGCGCACCTCGGCCAGCACCTCGTCCTGCGCCAGGCACCGCTGCGCGATCAGGCGACGCATCAGATGGCCGGCCTGGAGCAGGCTCATGCCCTTCATCGCCGCGGCGGTGCGCGCGAACCAGTCGTCCGCCGGGGGCGCCTGCGGCGCATGCGCGGCGGCCACGCGGCGCAGTTCCCCGGCAATCTCGGCCGGCTCCGGCACACCCATCTCCACGATCCGCAGGAGCCCACCGAGCGCCACCGGCACCTGCAGCTGCGCGCAGGACATGAACACGCAGCTCTCCCGCCCGGCCAGGTCCTGCGCGAGATCCTTCAGGCCGCGCAGCAGATCCGGATGGTGCTCGAACAGCAGGGGCAGATCCTTCAGCAGGAAGTAGGCCTCCTGCCGGCTCGCACGGATGTGGCGCAGGGCCTCCAGCGGGTCGGGCACCGCGGCGATCTCGCGCCCGTGGCTGGTGAATCCGCGCGTCACGCTCCAGCTCACCAGCGGGCGCGCGGCGGCCCCGCGCACTTCCGCGAGCGCCGCCAGCACGCGCTCCATGCGCGTTTCGTCGTCGCCGCGCAGGTAGACCAGCGGATAGCCCGCGTCGAGCACCTTGCCCAGTTGGCGAAGAACCTGCTGCATGACGTCCACCTCGGTCGAAAGGAATATTCCGGCGCCGTTTCGCGAACCCCGCAAATGCGCCTGATATCAACTGGAATCGTGCGCCCTCGCGCGTCCGCATGCAATGACCTTCGAATGAAACGCGACCCGCCCTAGGGAAAACCCCGTTCGACAGCGGCGCGCAGAGCGGAAATACTCTGCCCGCCCCGCGCATCCGTGTGTGCGGCCGGCACGCCAAGGTGGCACAGATCACCGTAGCGCTTACGCCAGAATGAATACCAAGAGGAGACCCTGCGAATGAGCCTTTCGACGCACAGCCAGACGCCGAAAAGCACCGTCCTGGGCGTGCGCGCCCTGCTCTACCTGGCCTTTGCCCTGCTCTGCCTGGTCGGCGCCTCGCTCGGCCTGCTCGGGCTGAACGGGATGAGCCGCAGCCTGCAGGGACTGGATGCGGTGTATCAGGACCGCGTGGTCCCGCTGCGCAGCCTGAAGACCATTTCCGACGAGTACGCGGTGTCGATCGTGGACGCGGTACACAAGGTGCGCGACTGGGCCCTCACCCCGGACCAGGCCGCCGAGCGCATGCGTCGTGCGCAGACCAACATCAACGCGCAGTGGAACGCCTACCGCGGCAGCCGCATGGTACCGGCCGAACGGGAGCTGGTGGCACGCGCCGAACCGCTGCTGGCCCAGGGCGACGCGCTGATCGAACGCATGGCCGGCTCGCTGGAGAGCGGCATCACCAGCGACGTCACAATCATCGCGGGCAGCGAGCTGTATCCGGCCATCGACCCGATCGCCCAGGTCATCCAGGAACTGACCGACCTGCAGCTGAACGTCGCACGCGAAACCTACGAGGCGCAGAATGCGGAATACCAGCGCCTGCGCCTGCTGATCATCGGCGCCATCGCGGCGGCCATCGCACTCAGCGCAGTGGGCGCGGCGTGGTTCGTGCGCAGGCTGATCATGGGGCCGCTGGACGAGGCGCGCGACTTCGCGCGGCGCATTGCCGGTGGCGACCTCGCGGCCGACATCCGCGTGCACCGCGGCGACGAGATCGGCCAGTTGTCGGACGCGCTGCGCGAGATGCGCGCCGCCTTGCGCGAGATGGTGCAGCTGATCGGCCACAATGCCGAGCACATCGCCGGTTCGTCGAACGAGCTGTCCGGCGCCTCCGCGCGCATCGCCGAAGCCAGCGAGGAGCAGTCGCAGGCCGCTTCGTCGATGGCCGCAGCGGTGGAGCAGATGACGGTGAGCATCAACCATGTCTCCGACTTCGCCAGCGATGCGCGGCGCATGGCGGAGGAATCGGGCAGCGCCTCGCGCGAAGGAGAAGGCGTGATCAACGAGGTGGTGCAGGACATCGGCCGCATCGCCGAATCGGTGAACGCCGCGGCCGGCGTGGTGCGCGAGCTGGGCGGGCATTCGCGCGAGATCTCCTCGGTCGTGAACGTGATCCGCGAGGTCGCCGACCAGACCAACCTGCTGGCGCTCAACGCCGCCATCGAAGCGGCGCGCGCCGGCGAACAGGGACGCGGCTTCGCGGTGGTGGCCGACGAGGTGCGCAAGCTCGCCGAGCGCACCGCCGCCTCCACGCAGGACATCGCGCGCATCGTCGAACTGATCACCTCCGGCACCGACCGCGCGGTGAGCAGCATGGAAAGCCAGGTCAAGCAGGTGCAGACCGGGGTGGCGCTGGCCGCGCGCGCCGGCGAGGCCATTGGCCTGATCAACGCCTCGTCGGGCAAGGTGGTGGCCGCGGTGGGCGAGATCTCGGTGGCGCTGGGCGAGCAGTCCTCGGCCAGCACCGAGATTGCGCAGAACGTCGAACGCATCGCCAGCATGGGCGAGCAGAACAGCGGCGCGGTGCGCGAGTCCGCGCAGTCTGCACGCGAACTCGCCGGCCTGGCCGGCGAGCTGCGTCAGGCCGTGGCGCGTTTCCGCCTGTGAGCCGCAGCCGCCGCCTCGAGGGCTGGATGACACACTCAATCGAACACGGTCCGACGACCGTTCCGCGCCATGCCGGAACGTAACCGTATCCCGCCATCGTTCGCCGCGGAGACCCTGCTGGCGAAGACCTTCGACAGCATGGACGACGCGGTGATCGTCGTGGAGCGCGACTCGCGCCGCATTCTGGTGGTCAACCCCGCCTTCGAGCACACCTTCGGCTACCGCCGCGAGGAGGTGCTGGGGCGCACCACCGAGTTCCTCTACCCCGACCGCGAGGTATTCCTGCGCGGCGGGCGCGAAAGCGCGGCGGCGTTCGAGCACGCGAATGCCTTCCGCGGCACCTTCCCGATGCTGTGCCGCGATGGCACGGTGATCCAGACGCGCCACACGCTGAGCCCCATCTACGACGAGCAGCGCCGTCTGATCGCCTCGGTCAGCGTCATTCAGGACCGCTCGGAGTGGCTGCGCACCGAGGACCGGCTGCGCGAGCAGGAGGCCTTGCTGAGTGCGGTGGTGAACAACCTGCCCTGCGGCGTGTTCCGGCGCGTGCTGGCACCCGACGGCACGGTCACCATCCCCTTCTTCCGCGGCGCCCTGGCCGGCGAGATGGGCATCGACCCGGAAGGCACCTCGTTCGGAGCCGACGTCGTGATCGAGCGCATGCACCCGGAGGACCGCGGGCCCTACATGCAACGGGTACGCAAATCGGCCGCCACGCTCACCCCCATGGACATGGAGCTGCGCACCCGCCGGGGGCGAGGCGGCTATTGCTGGGTGCGCACCGTATCGCGCCCCACTGCCTTGTCCGACGGCAGCGTGCAGTGGGACTGCGTGGCCTTCGACATTTCCAGGGAGAAGGCGGCCGAAGAGCGCGCGCAGCGCCTGGCAAGCTTCGACCAGTTGACCGGCCTGGCCAACCGGCGCCTGATCCGCGAGCGCCTCGAAGCCCAGTTGCAGGCGGCGCGCGAGAAATCCCTGAACGTGGTGATCGCCGCGATCAACCTGAACCGCTTCAAGTACGTGAACACCTCGCATGGCATCGAAACCGGCGACCGCATCCTGGTCGAGGTGGCGCACCGGCTGGGGCGCGAGCTGGGTGGCGGCCAGGCTGCCGCCCGGCTCGGCGGCGACGAGTTCCTTGCGCTGCTGCCGGCGCACGCCGGTACCGACAGTGCCCTGCCCCTGCTGCGCCGAATCGCCGACGTGCTCGCCCTGCCCTACCGGGTCGCCGGCGAGACCCTGCATCTGACCGCCAGTATCGGCGTCTCGGTCTATCCGCCCGACGGCCAGGACGCAGAACAGTTGCTGCGCACGGCCGAGGCCGCCCTGCACCGCGCCCGCAGCGGCGGCGGCACCCACCTCGCCTTCCATTCCCGCGACATGAGCGAGAGCATGGCGGCGCGCGCCGCGCTGGAGCGGGCCTTGCGCGAGGCCGTCCAC
This sequence comes from Thauera sp., assembly GCA_030603925.1. Lineage (GTDB taxonomy): Bacteria > Pseudomonadota > Gammaproteobacteria > Burkholderiales > Rhodocyclaceae > Pseudothauera. The sequence goes on from JAUVWV010000221.1 coordinate 5,233, forward strand.
GGCGGGCAGCTGACGGTGCACTACCAGCCCCAGGTCGATCCGCTGACCTCCCAACTGGTCGGCCTTGAAGCCCTGGTGCGCTGGCAGCACCCCGAACGCGGCGAGATCCTGCCCGGCGAATTCATCGCCGTGGCCGAGGAAAGCGGGCTGATCCGCCCTCTGGGCCGGCAGGTGCTGCACCTTGTCTGCCGGCAGCTGCGCGCATGGCTCGACCAGGGCCTCGCAGCGGTTCCGGTGAGCGTCAACCTGTCGGTCAAGGAGATCGACGAGACCCTGATCGCCCAGGTTACCGCCGCACTGCAGGCGGAGCGCATCGAACCCGGCCTGATCGAGCTCGAGATCACCGAGAGTTCCCTGATCGGCGACAGCGGCGAGATCGCGCTGGTACTGCGCCAGCTCCGCACGCTGGGCGTGCGCTTCGCGCTGGACGATTTCGGCACCGGGTATTCCGCCCTGGGCTACCTGCAGCGCTTCCCCTTCGACAAGCTGAAGATCGACCGCAGCTTCATCCGCGACATCGCCACCGACCGCAACCAGGCCAACCTGGTGCGCGCCATCGTCGCCATGGCCAACA
>JAUVWV010000210.1 GCA_030603925.1 Thauera sp.
CCCGCTCCTACACCCGTCGGCGCCCCTCAGTGCCGCGCGAACAAGTCGCGCACGCTGCACACCAGGCGCAGCGGGTCGAAGCGCACGCCGTCCAGCTCATCGCCGGCCAGCAGCCGTTCCACCGCCGTACGCGGATCGGTGTCGCCGGTCAGCACCACCTCCGCTCCGCGCTTGGCCATGTGGCGGCGAAAGCCGTCGCCCGCACTGCCGGCGATGACCAGCGCCACCCCGTCCAGCGGATGCGGGCCGGCGTCGTCGAAGTAGTGGAACAACTGCGCCTTCTCAAGATGTACCCGCTGCGCTGCGCCCAGCGGCTGGCCGGCGCGGTGCTCGAACACCAGCCAGTCCGCCGCCTTGCCGGCGTGGCCGGCGATCTGCGCGAACGCGCGCGTGGCCACCGCGATCTTCATGCCGGGGCGGCCGCCGGCTGCAGGGCGGGCGAATAGTGCTGGGTCAGCTCCTCCACCAGGCAGCCCACCGGCGGGCCGAGCACCTCGTCCGCGCCTTCGAAGCGCACCGCGAAGATTTCGGTCCGGGTGCCGTCCAGATGCCCGGCCTTGACCACCACACCGCGCGTGCCGGCCGCCGCCAGCAGCGCACCTTCGGGCAGGTCCGGCAGGCTGCCGTCGTTGTACAGGTCCTCGGTGGCAAAGACGATCTCGCCCAGCCCAAAGCTTGCGCCATCCATGATGCGTTCTCCCGCGCTTACCAGAGGTCGGCGGGCGCCTTCAGGCGCTCCACCGGGGTGTCACCGATCAGGTGTTCGTCGATGATTGCGTTCACATCGCCTGCGCCCACGCCGGTGTACATGATGCCTTCCGGATACACCAGCACGCTGGGGCCGGCCGAACAGGGGCCCAGGCAACCGGTGTTGGTCACCGCGTAGTCATTCCACAGGTTGCGCGCCTGAAAGGCCTCCAGGAAGGTCTGATAGACCTCGTTGCAGCCCTTCTGCTGGCAGGACCCGCGCGGATGGCCCGGCGGGCGGCCCTGGACGCAGACGAGGACGTGTTTCTTCGGTTTCAGCATGTCGGACTCCAGTTCGGTTGCGTGTGCCCTTTCCTAGCAAACCCAATGCCAGACCCACACATACCGTAGCCCGGAGGCAGGCCGGAATCCTCAAGACGGCGCTCATGGCGCGACGGACGGCCGCGGATTCCGCTGCGCTTCATCCGGGCTACAGGAGGGTTTCGCGGCAGCGCTGGCGCCGATTTTGCTACGCCGCTCCGGTCACCCCACGGCAGCCACGACCATGCAAGAGCGCAACCCCACCCAGGACTTTTCCGCCGACGCCTTTGGCTTCAACCCCGGCGGCAACGCCGCCCCCGCAACCCCGTCGGCCCCCGACCCGGCGGCCGACGGCATGCGCGCGGCGCTGGACTGGTCCGCCTACGCCAGCTACGGCCAGGGCGACGCCTACGCCGGCATTCCCGCGCGCGGCGGGCATTACGCCCGCGCGGTGGCGGTGTGCATCGGCAACCGCCAGTGCCAGCGCGCCGAGCGCAAGGGGGTGATGTGCCCCAGCTTCCGCCTCACCGGCGAGGCCCTGCATTCCACCCGTGGCCGGGTGGAGGCGCTCAAGGCGGTGCTCAACGCCGACGGCACCGAGATCGATTTCGACAGCCCCGAGCTGGCCGCCGCCATGGAGTTGTGCGTCGGCTGCAAGGGCTGCAAGCGCGAATGCCCCAACGGTGTGGACATGGCCCTGCTGCGCACCGAATACCTGGCCCAGCGCGCCAGGCAGCACGGCCTGGCGCCGCGCGAGCGCGCGTTCGCCCACAGCACCCGCTGGCTGGAGCGCTGGCCCTGGCTGGGGGCGCTGATCCGCCTGCGTAACCGCCTGCCGCTGGCCGCCCGGCTGGGCGAGCGCTGGCTGGGCCTGGCCGCCGCGCGCCGCCTGCCGGAACCCGCACCGCGGTCCTTTACCGCGCCGCCGCCGGCGCCATCCGCCGCAACAGATCGCCCGCGCGTCGCCCTGCTGGTGGACAGCTTCACCCGCCACTTCGAGCCGGGCAACGCCAGCGCCGCCATCGAGGTGCTGAACGCCGCCGGCTACGCCGTGGAGGTCATCGCCCCGGCGGCCGAGGACGCCACCCCGCAGCGCGCGCTGTGCTGCGGGCGCAGCCTGCTCTCCAACGGCCTGGTGGAGGAAGCCCGCGCGGAGGCCCGCCGCCTGCTCGCCGCGCTCGCCCCCGCCATCGCCGCCGGCACCCCGGTGGTCGGCCTGGAGCCGTCCTGTCTGTACCTGCTGAAGGACGAGTACTACAGCCTGGGGCTGGGCGCGGAGGTCGACAAGCTGGCGAAACTCGCCTTCCTGTTCGAGGATTTCGTCGCCCGCGAACACGCCGCCGGCCGCTTCCAGCTCGCCTTCGGCCCGCTCAGCGGGGAGAAGGTGCTGGTGCACGGCCACTGCCACCAGAAGGCCTACGGCGGCATGAAACCGCTCAAGAAGGCGCTGGCGCTGATCCCCGGGCTGGACCTGGAGGTGATCGAGGCCGGCTGCTGCGGCATGGCCGGCAGCTTCGGCCACGAGGCCGAGCACCATGCACTGAGCCTGCAGATGGCGGAGGCCGACCTGCTGCCCGCCCTGCGCGCCGCACCGCAGGCCACGGTAGTGGCCGACGGCTTCTCGTGCCGCCAGCAGATCCACGACGGGGCGGGGCGGCAGGCGGTGCATGCGGCGGTGCTGATGCGGCGGGCGATGAAGTTGTAGGAGCGGGCGTGCCCGCGATGCGTCCGCAACCTTCCCGTACGCCGCATCGCGGCCAAGGCCGCTCCTACACACGCGAAACCGGCGCCCGTGGGCGCGCGACAAACCCCACATCGCCGCCGCACATTGTCGGTTTCCGTACATAGCCGCGGCGCTCGGAAACCGCAGCGCACGGCGCTTCCAGGCCGCCCCGCCACGCTGGCACAACCCTTGCACCAGCAACATCGAACCGTCCCTGGAGCACCACCGTGAAAGCCTCCGACATCGCCGCCCTGCTGGACGAGCCGGCCTGTGCGCACAACAAGAAGGAAAAGTCCGGCTGCGCGCGCCCCAAGCCCGGCGCCTCGGCCGGCGGCTGTGCCTTCGACGGCGCGCAGATCGCCTTGCTGCCGATCGCCGACGTCGCCCACATCGTGCATGGGCCGATCGCCTGTGCGGGCAACTCCTGGGACAACCGCGGCACCCGCTCCTCCGGCCCCACGCTCTACAAGATCGGCATGACCACCGATCTCTCCGAGCAGGACGTGATCATGGGCCGCGGCGAGAAGCGCCTGTTCCACGGCATCAAGCAGGCCATCGAGCGCTACCGCCCGGCCGCCGTGTTCGTCTACAACACCTGCGTGCCGGCACTGATCGGCGACGACGTCGATGCGGTGTGCAAGGCCGCCGCCGAACGCTGGGGCGTGCCGGTGGTGCCGGTCGATTCGGCCGGCTTCTACGGCACCAAGAACCTGGGCAACCGCATCGCCGGCGAAGCCATGTTCAAGCACGTCATCGGCACCCGCGAGCCCGACCCGCTGCCCGCAGACGCAGTGCCGCCGGGCATCACCGTGCACAGCATCAACCTGATCGGCGAATACAACATCGCCGGTGAGCTCTGGCACGTCATGCCGCTGTTCGACGAACTGGGCATCCGCGTGCTGTGTACGCTGTCCGGCGATGCGCGCTTTCACGAGGTGCAGACCATGCACCGCGCCGAGGTGAGCATGCTGGTGTGCGCCAAGGCGATGATCAACGTGGCGCGCAAGATCGAGGAACGCTGGGGTGTGCCCTGGTTCGAGGGCAGCTTCTACGGCATCACCGACACCAGCCAGGCGCTGCGCGACATCGCCCGCATCATCGGCGACGCCGACCTCATCGCGCGCACCGAGGCGCTGATCGCCCGCGAGGAAGCGCGCGTGCGCGCCGAGCTGGAGGTGTGGCGCCCGCGCCTGGAAGGCAAGCGCGTGCTGCTGTTCACCGGCGGGGTGAAGAGTTGGTCGGTGGTCTCCGCGCTGCAGGACCTGGGCATGAACGTGGTCGCCAGCGGCACCAAGAAATCCACCGAGGAAGACAAGGCGCGCATCCTCGAACTGATGGGCGACAAGGCCATCATGCTGAAGAGCGAAGGCGCGCGCGACCTGCTCAACGCGGTCTATGAGCTGAAGGCCGACCTGCTGATCGCCGGCGGGCGCAACCTCTACACCGCACTCAAGGCGCGGCTCCCCTTCCTCGACATCCACCAGGAACGCGAATTCGCCTACGCCGGATACGAGGGCATGAAGGAGCTGGTGCGCCAGCTTGCCCTGACCCTCGAATCGCCGGTGTGGGAGGCGGTGCGCCGCCCGGCGCCGTGGTCGGCCAAGGCCATGGTGGTGGCCGGCCCGGAGATGGGCGACAGCCCCGATGCCGAGGACGACGAACCGGCCGCCCCCGCCGTGGGCGACGCGACTTTCGACCCGCTGGCCGCCGCCTGAGGAGCCCGAGACCATGGCTGAGATCATCCGTCACCCCAAGGCCCTGTCGGTCAATCCGCTGAAATCCTCAGCGCCCGCCGGCGCCGCACTGGCCTGCCTCGGCATCAACCGCGGCATGCCCGTCTTCCACGGCTCGCAGGGCTGCACCGCGTTTGCCAAGGTGTTCTTCGTGCGCCACTTCCGCGAGCCCATCCCGCTGCAGACCACGGCGATGGACCAGGTGGCCACGGTGATGAGCGCCGACGAGAACGTCATCCAGGCGCTCGCCACCGTATGCGGCAAGTCCAGGCCGGCGCTGGTCACGCTGGCCACCACCGCGCTGGCCGAGACCCAGGGCACCGACATCGCCCGCCTGCTGCGCGAGTTCCGCGCCCAGCACCCGGAGTTCGACCACATCCCGGTCGCCGCGGTGAACACCCCGGACTTTTCCGGCTGTCTGGAAAGCGGCTACGCCGCCACGGTGAATGGCATCCTGGAGGCCACCGTGCCGCACACCCGCCACGCCGGGCGGCGCAAGAAGCAGGTCAATCTGCTGCTCGGCAGCCATCTCACCCCGGGCGACGTGGAGGCGATCAAGGAATGGGTGGAGGCCTTCGGTCTGCGCCCGGTCGCGGTGCCGGATCTGGCCGACTCGCTGGACGGCCACATCGTTGCCGAAGACTTCCTGCCGGTCACCCTGGGCGGCACCCCGGTGGGCGAGCTGGCGACGCTGGGCGAAGCGGCCGCCACCGTCGTCATCGGGCGTGCGCTCAATGGCGCCGCCGACCTGCTGGCCGAACGCAGCGCCGTGCCCGAGTGGCGCTTCGACGGCCTGATGGGCCTGGAGGCCTGCGACCGCTTCACCGCACTGCTGGCCGAACTGTCCGGGCAGAAGGTGCCGGAGAAGATCGAACGCCACCGCGCGCAGCTGCAGGACGCGATGGTCGACACCCACTTCATGACCGGCCTGCGCCGCGTCGGCATTGCCGCCGACCCCGACCTGCTGCACCAGTTGGCGAGCTGGCTGGCCGGCATGGGCAGCGAGATCGTCGCCGCGGTGGCACCGGTGAAGGCGCCGGTGCTGGCCGACGTGCCCGCCGCCAGCGTGCACGTGGGCGACCTGGAAGACCTGGAAGACCTCGCCCGCGCGGCCGGGGCCGAACTGCTGCTCGGCAACTCGCACCTTGCCGCCACCGCCGCGCGCCTGGGCGTGCCGCTGCTGCGCGCCGGCATGCCGCAGTACGACCTCATCGGCGGCCACTGCAAGACCTGGGTGGGCTACCGCGGAACCCGGCAAGCCCTGTTCGATCTGGCCAACCTGGTGGTGCACAACCATGAGCACATCGCCCCCTACCGCGCCCGGCTTGTCGTGCGTGACGACCACGACGCCGCGCCGCCGCAGGCTGCGGCTGGTGGCCGGCACTGACGGCACGGAGAGCGCCATGGACAGCGTGCGCATCGCCTTCGCCAGCACCGACCGCAGCACGGTGAACCAGCACTTCGGCGCGGCGGAAGCCTTCGCCATCTTCGAGGTCGGCGCCCAGGCCTCGCAGCTCGTCGAAGTGTGCGAATTCATCGACACCGCGCAGGACGGCAACGAGAACAAGCTGCCCGGCAAGATCGCCACCCTGGCCGGTTGCGGCGCGGTGTATTGCCTGGCGGTGGGCGCCTCGGCGGTCAAGCAGCTGCTCGC
>JAUVWV010000008.1 GCA_030603925.1 Thauera sp.
ACCAGTTCTGCACCGTGGCGTACTTGATGCGCGCGCCTTCCAGCGCGATCAGCTCCACCACCGCGGCGTGCAGCTGGTTCTCGTCGCGCATCGGCGCGGTGCAGCCTTCCAGGTAGCTCACATAGGCGCCGCGGTCGGCGATGATCAGCGTGCGCTCGAACTGGCCGGTGTTCATCGCGTTGATGCGGAAGTAGGTGGACAGCTCCATCGGGCAGCGCACGCCCGGCGGGATGTAGCAGAACGAGCCGTCGGAGAACACCGCCGAGTTGAGCGTGGCGAAGAAGTTGTCGGTGTAGGGCACCACCGAGCCGAGGTACTGCTGCACCAGCTCCGGATGGTGCTGCACCGCTTCCGAGAAGGAGCAGAACACGATGCCCAGCTCGGCCAGCTTGTCCTTGAAGGTGGTGGCCACCGACACGCTGTCGAACACCGCATCGACCGCCACGCCGGCGAGCAGCTCGCGCTCCTGCAGCGGCACGCCCAGCTTCTCGTAGGTGCGCAGCAACTCCGGATCGACCTCGTCCAGGCTCTTGGGGCCGTCCTTCTTCGACTTCGGCGCCGAGTAGTAGACGATGTCCTGGTAGCCGATCGGCGGGTGATGCACGGTGGACCAGCCCGGCTCGGTCATGGTGAGCCAGTGCCGGTAAGCACGCAGGCGCCAGTCGAGCATGAATTCCGGCTCGTTCTTCTTCGCCGAGATGAAGCGGATCACGTCCTCGGACAGCCCGCGCGGCGCGCTGTCCGCCTCCACCTCGGTGAAGAAGCCGTGGCGGTATTCCTGGCTGATCAGCTGGTCGAGCTGCGTAGCGTGCTGTCCCATGTGCTTGCCTCCATATCGGTGGTCGGACGGGATCATTCAGGGTGCGCAGGTATGCCCGCCGCCGGGGTGGATCGCGGCCAGGTTCACCGGCGTGGCCGGCGGCGGTGCCGGGCGGGCGAACTCGGCCAGGCTCACGCCGTCGAGCGCCTCGTGCACCACCCGATTGACGCGCAGCCAGCTGGCGCGCGACGGGCAGGCCGCTTCCTGGGCACACAGGCCGGCGGCGGCGCCGCATTCGGTGACCCCGATCGGCCCTTCCACCGCGGCGATCACCTGAGCCAGCGAGATCTCCTCGGGCGAGCGCGCCAAGGCGTAGCCGCCGTGCACGCCGCGCCGGGAACCGAGCAACTGCGCACGCGTCAGCAGTTTGAGGACCTTGCTCACCGTGGTCGGTGCGAGTCCCACCGCGTCGGCGAGTTCCGCCGCGCTGACGCTGCGCGCCGGCTCGCGCGCCATATGCGCCATGATCACGGTGCCGTAATCGCTCAGTTTGCTCAGTCTCAACATGGTTCGTGCCTCCTGTGTCATTTGGTACCGATTCAGTCCCGTTTTGTTCCGCGACCAGCGCGATTTCCCTTCGCTGCGCCGCTGACCGGCCCGACGAAGCGGGCCGCCGCCTATAATCGGGTCCGTTGCGATCCCGCCTACCGCCGTGCTCCGATGACCGTCTCCGCTCCCGACATGCTGGTCGGCGCCAGTTCCGACTTTCTCAAGCGTTTCTCGCCCTTCGACCGCATGGAGGCCGAGGCGCTGGACTTCCTCGCCCAGCGCGCGGTACTGGGCTTCCACGCGCGCGGCAGCGAGATCCTGACCCCGGAGATGGGCCTGCCGCGCCACTTCCACATCATCCAGCGCGGCAAGGTGCAGGCCCGCCAGACCGCCGCGGGCGAATCCGCCAGCATCAACCTGGGGCCCGGCGAGTGCTTTCCGATCGGCGCCATCTCGGCGCAGCGCCCGTCTACCAACGCCTACGTGGCGCTGGAAGACAGTTTCGTATTCCAGATCGGCGCGGACGACTTCCTGGAGCTGATGCGCATCAGCCCGGTGTTCCACCTGTTCTGCACCCAGTACATCGCCAGCCTGCTCAGCCAGTCGCGCCAGCAGTTGCAGAACACCTTCGCGCAACGCGCCGCCGAGCAGCAGACCATGACCACGCCACTGGGCGACCTGATCAAGCAGGCGCCGGTGTGGGTGAGCCCGGACACCACCACGCGCGCCGCACTGGAGAAGATGGCAGAGTCGCGCATCGGCTGCATGGTGGTGTGCGACGAGACGGACCAGCCGCTGGGCATCCTCACCCAGAGCGACCTCCTGCCGCGCGTAGTACTGCCGGCCTTCGACCTTGCGCGGCCGATCGAAGAAGTGATGACGCGGGATCCGCGCACGCTGCCGGCGAGCGCCTCGGCCTACGACGCCGCGCTAGACATGGCCACCCACGGTGTGCGCCACCTGCTGGTGGTCGACGGCGAAGGCAAGCTGGCCGGCGTGGTGTCGGAGCGCGACCTGTTCAGCCTGCAGCGCATCAGCCTGCGCCAGGTGCGCGCCAGCATCGAAGGCGCCACCGACATCGAGGCCCTGCAGCGCGCGGCCACCGACATCCGCCAGCTGGCACTCAACCTCATCGCCCAGGGTATCGGCGCCGAGCAGCTCACCCGCTTCATCTCGGCGCTCAACGACGCCCTCACCCACCGCATCATCGCGCTCGCGCTGGAGCGCCACGATCTCTACGGCGTCGACTACGCCTGGCTCGCCTTCGGTTCGGAGGGCCGCCACGAGCAGACCCTGTCCACCGACCAGGACAATGGACTGATCTTCGTCTGCCCCGAGCTGGTCGAGAAGGAACCGCTCAAGCTGCGCCTGCTCGAATTCGCGCGTGACGTGAACGACGACCTTGCCGCCTGCGGTTTCCCGCTGTGCAAGGGCAACATCATGGCGAGCAACCCCGAGTTGTGCCTCACCCCCGAGGAATGGCGCCATCGCTTCGGCAAATGGATCAGCGAGCCCGACCCGCAGGCCCTGCTCAATGCGTCAATCTTCTTCGACTTCCGCGTGCTCTACGGCAACCAGCGCCTCGGCGACCAGCTGCGCGCCTGGCTCAACAAGACGGCCAAGGCCAACTCCGCCTTCCGCCGCATGATGGCGGTCAACGCCCTGCAGGTCGCCCCGCCGCTCGGCCGCCTGCGCGACTTCGTGGTGGAGGACGACGGCGCCATCGACCTGAAGAAGTCCGGCGCGCGGCTCTTCGTCGACGCCGCGCGCATCTTTGCGCTGCACACCGGCGTGGGCGCCAGCGGCACCGTGCAGCGCCTGCGCCAGTCGGCGATGAAGATGGGCTTTCCGCAGGACGAGGTTGCCGCCATCGTGGACGGCTTCCACTTCATCCAGTTGCTGCGCCTGCGTGCCCAGCATCTGGACACCGAGCACGACGCACCGGGCGACAACAAGGTCAACCCGGACGCACTCAACGAGCTCGACCGCCGCATCCTCAAGGAGGCCTTCCGCCAGGCGCGCAAGCTGCAGTCGCGCCTGCGGCTGGACTATCAGCTATGAACTGGCTCAACCGCTTTCGCGCGCCCCGCCAGGACGCCGCCCCCGCACCGGCCATCGGCGAGCTGCTGCGGCGCTGGGACGCGCTGCCGGCCCCCGATCTGGGGCGACCGCACTTCGACACCCGCTACGTGGTGATCAACACCGAAGCCAGCGGCCTGGACCTGGAGCACGACCGCCTGCTGGCGGTGGCGGCCATCGCCGTGGACGGCGGGCTGATCAACCCGCGCGAGAGCTACTACGCCCGCCTGGAACCGGACCCCGCCGCTGCGCTGGCCGGCTTGCTGGAGTTCGCCGGCAAGGCACCGCTGGTGGTGTTCGGTGCCGGTTTCAATCGCAGCATCCTGCAGCGCGCCTGGCAGCAATGGCTGGGCGTGGAGCCCGAACTCAGCTGGCTGGACCTGTTCTGGCTGATGCCGGCGGTGTTCCGTCCGGGCCTCGACGGCCCCACCCGGCTGGCCCAATGGATGAAGATCTTCGACATCGAAACCTTCCAGCGCCACCACGCACTGGGCGACGCCTGGTCCATCGCCCAGCTGTTCATTGCCCTGCAGGGCCGCGCGACGGCGCAGGGTGCCGGCAGCCCACGCGCCCTCGCAGAACTCGAGCGCGCCCGCCGGCAATTCACCACACCCGCTTGAGTCAAGCAGTTTCAAGGGTTTACAGCCGCCATGCGGCTGCGTATAGTCCGCGCGATGCGCGCCCGACGACTCCTTGCCGCCCTCGCTCTATTCGCCCTGACGCCATGCGGAGCCGTGTGGGCGGACGAGGCCGATCCGTCCCAAGGGACGGCGGCGGAGTTGGTGTCGCACTACACCAGTGCGGCACAAGGCCTTGTGAACCAGGGCATGAGCTATCTGGGCATCCCCTACCGCTTCGGCGGCACTTCGCCGGAAACCGGGCTGGATTGCAGCGGCCTGGTACAGAACGTGTTCCGCAACGCGCTCGGCCTGGACCTGCCGCGCACCGCGCGCGAAATGGCCAGCCTGGGCAACCGCGTCGCCCGCAACGAACTTCAGCCGGGCGACCTGGTGTTCTTCAACACCATGCGGCGCACCTTCTCCCATGTCGGCATCTACCTGGGCGACGGCCGCTTCCTGCACGCCCCCGCCAAGGGCGGTGCCGTGCGCGTGGAAAGCATGCGCACCAGCTACTGGGCGCAGCGCTTCAACGGTGCGCGCCGCCTGGTGCAGGAAGACAGCCTGCCCTCCTCCCTGCCCGACACCCGCTGAGCCCGCCTTCCCGGGCGCGGTTCCCCCCCGGGTTTGGTAGCCCGGATGCAGCGCAGCGAAATCCGGGAGCCGCCGTGCAGCCAACGAGCGCCGCTCCCGGATTCCGCCCATGGCTTCATCCGGGCTACGATCCGAAGGGCGCGGCTCTCCCGATTCAGCGCTTCTTGCGCTTGCAGCTGTCGTTGGCGCCGCAGCGCCCGCACTCGTCCTCGCTCATCCGCCGTCCCAGCGCCTGCTGCAGCGCGCACACCGAGCGGCGGCAACAAACGAACATCACGCCTTCGCGGCTGGCTGCCTCGCGGAAGCGCTGCATCACGTTGTGCCCGAGGAAGTCGGTGAACAGGATCACCACCTGGATGCCGGCCGGCAGCGGCGCACTGCGGCGCTGGTGAGTGGTGTCGCGCCCGCTCACATGCGCGGCGATGCGGATGCCGAACTGCTGCAGCACATCCGGAATATTGCCCAGGCGGTCCGCTCCGACGATCAGTGCATTCATGCGAAACTCCTTATTGCGAATGATTTGCACTAACACTATCGCCAATACGATCTGTTTGCAACTGCGAATTGATCTCGTTATTATTGCGATCATTCTTAACCCACCGCTAGAAGGCAGTCGAACATGATCAGAAAGGCAGTCGTCACCTCCATCGCCGCCGCCCTCGGTCTCACCTCGCTGGCCGCCCAGGCCGCCGACCAGGTGCTGAACGTGTATTCCGCACGCCACTACCAGACCGACGAAGCGCTGTACGGCAACTTCACCAAGCAGACCGGCATCAAGGTCAACCGCATCGAGGCCAAGGAAGACGAGCTGCTGGAGCGCTTGCGCAACGAGGGTGCCAACAGCCCGGCCGACGTGTTCGTCACCGTGGACGCCTCGCGCCTGGCGAAAGCCGACGAGATGGGCCTGTTCGCCCCGGTGAAGTCCGCCACGCTGGAAGCGCGCATCCCCGCGCACCTGCGCACCGACACCTGGATCGCCTTCTCCACCCGCGCCCGCGTGATCGTGTACAACAAGGACACGGTCAAGGCCGAGCAGGTGCAGAACTACGAAGATCTCGCCAATCCGGCGCTGAAGGGCCTGGTGTGCACCCGTTCGGGCAGCCACCCCTACAACCTGTCGCTGGGCGCGGCGCTGATCGAGCACAACGGCGCGGCCAAGACCGAAGAGTGGGCGCGTGCCCTGGTGGCCAACTTCGCGCGCGCGCCGCGCGGCGGCGACACCGACCAGATCCGCGGCGTGGCCGCCGGCGAGTGCGGCGTGGCGATCGCCAACAGCTACTACTTCGCCCGCCTGATGAACTCCACCCGTCCGGAAGACCAGAAGGTGGTCGAGAGCGTCGGCTACGTGTGGCCCAACCAGCAAGGCGTGGGCACCCACATCAACGTGTCCGGCGCCGGCATGCTGAAGACCGCGCCGAACAAGGAAGCGGCGGTGAAGTTCCTCGAGGACCTGGCCTCCGACGAAGCGCAGGTCTATTTCGCCGACGGCAACAACGAATGGCCGGCCGTGCCCACCGTGAAGGTGAACAACCCGGCACTCGACAAGCTCGGCGCCTTCAAGGCCGACACCCTGCCGATGACCAAGCTGGCCAACTCGGTGGCCGAAGCGCAGCGCATCTACGACCGCGCCGGCTATCGCTGATCGGCTCCTGCCCCGGCACACGGAAAGCCGCCTTCGGGCGGCTTTCTTCTTTTCCGCGCTGCCGCCCGCCGGCGGTTGACCTTACGACATGCGGGCATACCCTGATTTCCCTGCCGCGCCGGCGGTGAAAGCATGGTCAGCTGCAGCAGACACCAACAAGAAACGGCGCAGCCTCCCCGGCCGACGCCCAGACAGGAGACACGTCATGACCAAGTCCCGCCTTGCGGGGGCGCTGGCGCTCGCCGGCACCCTTGCGTTCGCATCCCTCGCCCACGCCAACACCCTGCGCTGGTCCAGCGCCGGCGATTCGCTCACCATGGACCCGCATGCCCAGAACGAGGGCCCCACCCACGTACTGAGCCACCAGGTCTATGACACCCTGGTGTTCCGCGACCAGGAGATGCAGCTGGTCCCCCGCCTCGCCACGGAGTGGCGCCTCACCGAAGACCCCACGGTGTGGGAGTTCAAGCTGCGCCAGGGGGTGAAGTTCCACGACGGCAGCCCCTTCAATGCCGACGACGTGGTGTTCTCCATCCAGCGCGCCAAGCACGAGAACGCAGACATGAAGGGCCTGCTGACCACGGTGGTGGAGGTCAGCAAGGTCGACGACTACACGGTGCGCATGCGCACCGACGGCCCCAACCCGCTGCTGCCCAACAACCTGACCAACCTGTTCATGATGGACCGCGAGTGGGCGGAGGCGAACAAGGTCACCGTGCCGCAGAACTACAAGGCCGGCGAGGAGACCTTTGCGGTGCGCAACGCCAACGGCACCGGTCCCTTCCGCCTGGTAAGCCGCGAGCCCGACGTGCGCACCGAACTGGTCCGCAACGAGGCGTACTGGGGCAAGGGCCTGTTCCCGCTGGAGGTCAGCCGCATCATCCACACGCCGATCAAGTCCGCCGCGACGCGCGCCGCCGCCCTGCTCTCGGGCGAGATCGATTTCCTGCTCGATCCGCCGGTGCAGGATCTCGAACGCCTCAACAACGCGCGCGGCATCGTGGTGCGTTCGGCGCCGGAGAACCGCACCATCTTCTTCGGCATGCAGCAGTCGCTGCCGGAGCTGCGCACCTCGAACGTGAAGGGCCGCAACCCCTTTGCCGACAAGCGCGTGCGCCAGGCGATGAACATCGCCATCAACCGCGATGCCATCCACCGTGTAGTGATGCGCGGCCAGTCGGTGCCGGCCGGCATCGTCATGGCGCCCTTCGTCGACGGCTACAGCAAGGACATCGACCAGGTCCCGCGCCCGGACGTCGCACGCGCCAAGGCCCTGCTCGCCGAAGCGGGCTATCCCGACGGCTTCGGCGTGACCCTGTCGTGCACCAATGACCGCTACATCAACGACGAGGCGATCTGCCAGGCGGTCACCGGCATGCTGGGGCAGATCGGCATCCGCGTGCGCCTCGATGCCCGCTCGCGCAGCATCCACTTCGCCGAACTGCCGCGCGGCGAGCTGGACTTCTACCTGCTCGGCTGGGGCGTGCCGACGATGGATTCGCACTACGTCTTCCACTACCTGTTCGAGACCAAGTCCGACAAGGGAGGCTCCTGGAACGCCACCGGCTACTCCAACGCCGAGGTGGACCGCATGATCGACGCGATGACGCGCGAGGTCGATGCCGCCAAGCGTTCGGCCATGGTGCAGCAGGTGTGGCAGACCCTGCAGGACGAAGTGGTCTACCTGCCGGTGCACCACCAGATGCTGAACTGGGCGATGAAGGACAACATCGATTTCCCGGTGCAGTCCGAGAACTACCCCTACTTCATGCTGCTGAAGTACCGCAAGTAAGCGATGCGCCGGCCCCGCCCGCGGCGGGGCCGGCGCATCACCCCCGCGCACCATGCTCGCCGTCATTCTCCGCAGGCTGCTGCAGTCCATCCTCGTCATGCTCGCCGTGGCGCTGGTGTCCTTCGGCCTGTTCCGCTACATCGGCGACCCCATCCACAACATGGTCGGCCAGGAGGCGACGCTCGCCGAGCGCGAACAGCTGCGCGAACACCTCGGCCTGAACGACGCGGTGCCGGTACAGTTCGCCCGCTTCGTCGGCAACGCGCTGCGCGGCGAGTTCGGCATCTCCTACCGCATGGCACGCCCGGTCGCCGACGTGATCCGCGAGCGCCTGCCGGCCACCCTGGAACTGGCCCTGATCTCGGGCAGTGCAGCCTTGCTCGCGGGCATCGCCCTGGGGGTGTATACCGCACTGCGGCGCGATGGCTGGCTGAGCCACGCCATCATGTCCGCCTCGCTGATCGGTGTCTCCCTGCCTACCTTCCTGATCGGCATCCTGCTGATCTACGTGTTCGCGGTGGAGCTGAAGGTGCTGCCCGCCTTCGGCCGCAGCGAGACCGTGCAACTGGGCTGGTGGAACACCGGCCTGCTCACCGCCTCCGGGCTGAAGTCGCTGATCCTGCCGGCGATCACCCTGGGGCTCTACCAGCTCACCCTGATCATGCGCCTGGTACGTGCCGAGATGCTGGAAGTGCTGCGCACCGACTACATCAAGTTCGCCCGCGCGCGCGGCCTGAGCGACCGCAGCATCCATTTCCGCCACGCGCTGAAGAACACCCTGCTGCCGGTGATCACCATCGCCGGACTGCAGATCGGCTCGATCATCGCCTTCGCCATCATCACCGAGACGGTGTTCCAGTGGCCGGGCGTCGGCCTGCTGTTCATCACCGCCGTGCAGTTCGTCGACATCCCGGTAATGGCCGCCTACCTGGTGCTGATCGCGCTGATCTTCGTGGTCATCAACCTGATCGTCGACCTGCTCTACTTCGCGGTCGACCCGCGCCTGCGCGTGCGGCGCACGGGACGCGGCACATGAATACGCAGCCGCACAACCGCGCCACGCCCGCCGTGCCGCCCGATGAGCCGGTGCATACTCCCTCGCTGCTCGCCCGCATGCTCGACAGCGACCTGTGGCACAGCTTCGTGCGCTCGCCGGTGACCGTGGTCTCGGCAGTGGTCGCGCTGCTGTACGTGCTGGCCGCGCTGTGTGCGCCGCTGATCTCGCCGCAGAACCCCTTCGATCCAGCCACCCTCGACCTGATGGAAGCCTTCACCCCACCGCTGCAGGCCAACGCGTTCAGCGGCCGGACCTTCTGGCTCGGCACCGACGCGCAGGGGCGCGACATCTTCTCCGCCATCCTGTACGGCTCGCGCGTCTCGCTGCTGGTCGGCGTGGCGGCAGTGAGCTTCGCCGCCCTGCTCGGCATCGGACTGGGCCTGATGTCCGGCTATCTGGGCGGCTGGGTCGATGCGCTGATCATGCGCATCGCCGACATCCAGCTGAGCTTCCCGGCGATCCTGATCGCCCTGCTGATCTTCGGCGTGTTCAAGGGCATCGTGCCGCCCGAACTGCAGGACCGCGTCGCGCTCTACGTGCTGATCGTCGCCATCGGCCTGTCGGACTGGGTGCAGTACGCGCGCACCGTGCGCAGCTCGACCATGGCCGAGAAGAACAAGGAGTACGTGCAGGCCGCGCGCGTCATCGGCGTACCGGCGCCGCTGATCCTGCTGCGCCACATCCTGCCCAACGTGATGGGGCCGGTGCTGGTGATCGCCACCATCGGCCTGGCGCTGGCGATCATCCTCGAATCCACCCTGTCCTTCCTCGGCGTGGGCGTGCCGCCTACCCAGCCCAGCCTGGGCACGCTGATCCGCGTCGGGCAGGACTTCCTCTTTTCCGGCGAATGGTGGATCGTCCTGTTCCCCGGGCTGGCGCTGCTGATCCTGGCCCTTTCGGTCAACCTGCTGGGCGACTGGCTGCGCGACGCCCTCAATCCGAAGCTGCGCTGATGGCACCACCGCCCCTCTCTCCCAACGATGCCCCGCTGCTCCGCGTGCGCGGCCTGCGCATCGAGTTTCCTACCCGGCGCGGCACCCTGGTGGCGATCGACGACGTCTCCTTCGATGTCGCACGCGGCGAGGTGCTGGGCATGGTGGGCGAGTCGGGGGCGGGCAAGTCGCTCACCGGCGCGGCCATCATCGGCCTGCTGGAGCCCCCCGGACGCATCGCCGGCGGGGAGATCCTGCTGCACGGCCGCCCCATCCACGCCCTGCCGCCTGCCGAGATGCGGCGCATCCGCGGACGGCACATTTCCATGGTGTTCCAGGACCCGCTCACCAGCCTCAATCCATTGCTCACCGTGGGCGACCAGATCGTCGAGACCATCCTCACCCACAAGCCCATCGGCGAGCAGGCCGCACGCCGGCGCGCCGTCGAACTGCTCGAGGAGGTCGGCATTCCGGCACCGGACCAGCGCATCGACCACTATCCGCACCAGTTCTCCGGCGGCATGCGCCAGCGCGTGGTGATCGCGCTGGCGCTGTGCGCCGACCCGGAACTGATCATCGCCGACGAACCGACCACCGCGCTCGACGTCTCGGTGCAGGCGCAGATCATTGCCCTGCTGCGCCGCCTGTGCCGCGAGCACCACACCGCGGTGATCCTGGTCACCCACGACATGGGCGTGATCGCCGAGACCGCCGACCGCGTCGCGGTGATGTACGCCGGACGGATCGCCGAGATCGGACCCGTGCGCGAGGTGGTGAAACAGCCGCAACACCCCTACACCCGCGGCCTGATGGGCTCGATTCCGGTACTGGGCGCCGGCAGCCGCCGCCTGGTGCAGATCGACGGCGCAATGCCGCGCCTCACCGCCATACCGAGCGGCTGCGCCTTCCACCCGCGCTGCGGCGAGGCCTTTGCACGCTGCCGGGAGGAGCGCCCGGAACTGCTCGCCGCGGGGCACGCACGCGCGGCCTGCTGGCTGTATGCCGGGGACAACGCGGCGGAGCGGGCGCGATGAACGCCCCACCCGTCACCCCCCTGCTCCAGGTCGAGGACCTGCGCTGCACCTTCGACGTTTCCAAACCCTGGCTCAACCGCCTCATCGAAGGCGAACCGCGACGCAGCCTGAAGGCCGTGGACGGGGTGTCATTCGACATTACGCGCGGCGAAACCTTTGCCCTGGTCGGCGAATCGGGCTGCGGCAAGTCCACCGTGGCCCGTCTGGTGGTCGGCCTCTACCAGCCCGACGGCGGTCGCATCGTGTTCGACGGCGAGGATCCGGCACAACTGGACGCCGCCCGTCGCCAGAAGCTGCGCCGCCGCTTCCAGATGATCTTCCAGGACCCCTACGCCAGCCTCAACCCGCGCTGGCGGGTAGACCGCATCATCGCCGAGCCCATCCGCGTGTTCGGCCTGATGCGCGAGGACGCGCAGATCCGCCGGCGGGTGGCCGAACTGCTCACCCTGGTGGGCCTCTCGCCGGCCGATGGCACGCGCTACCCGCACGAATTCTCCGGCGGCCAGCGCCAGCGCATCTGCATAGCACGCGCGCTCGCCAACAACCCGGAGTTCCTGGTGTGCGACGAACCGACCTCCGCACTGGACGTCTCCGTCCAGGCGCAGATCCTCAACCTGATGAAGGACCTGCAGGACGAGTTCGGCCTCACCTACCTGTTCATCAGCCACGACCTCGCGGTGGTGCGCCACATGGCCAACCGCGTCGGCGTGATGTACCTCGGCCGCCTCGTCGAGATTGCCGACAGCCGCACCCTGTTCGAGCAGGCGCGCCACCCCTACACGCGCATGCTGCTCGCCACCATCCCCGATATCTCGATGAGTGGCCAGGCGCGCCCGGCCGCGCAGGGCGAGGTGCCCAACCCGATCACCCCGCCGCCCGGCTGCACCTTCCATCCGCGCTGCGCGCTGGCCGATGAGCGCTGCCGGCGCGAGCCGCCGCAGCTGCTGCCCGCCGGCCCCGCCCGGCACGCCGCCTGCCACGCCGTGCAGGAAGGCCGCGACGCCGCGCCGGCCTTGCGGCACGATACCGACTGACCCGCAAAAGGAAACACCCGGCATGTCCGCCCCCATTCCGCTCGATCTCGCCGCCCTGCACGAGGCGCGCGAGCGCATCGCCGAAGCGGTGATCCGCACCGCGCAGTGGCAGAACGACCCGCTCTCCGAAGAGCTCGGCCTGCCCCTGCGCCTGAAGCTGGAGAACCTGCAACGCACCGGCTCCTTCAAGATCCGCGGCGCCACCCACAAGATCGACCGTCTGCTGGCCGCCGGCCGCCCCGCCGGGGTGATCGCCGCCTCCGCCGGCAACCACGCGCAGGGCGTGGCGCGCGCCGCCGCGCTGGCCGGCCTGCGCGCGGTGGTGGTGATGCCGCGCAACGCGCCGCTCACCAAGGTGCAGGCCTGCCGCAAGCTGGGCGCGGACGTGCGCCTGGTAGGCGACCAGCTCGAACAGGCGGCCGACGAGGCGCGGCGCATCGCGGCGGCCGAGCAGCTCGCCTTTCTCCATCCCTACGACGACTGGGACGTGATCGCCGGGCAGGCCAGCTGCGGGCTGGAGATGCTCGAGGACGCCCCCGACCTCACCCTGGCCATCGTACCGCTCGGTGGCGGCGGACTGATCGCCGGCATCGCGCTCGCGCTCAAGCTGCAGAACCCGGCGATCCGCATCGTCGGCGTGCAGACCGAGGCGGTCGCCCCGTTCCGCCGCTACCTCACCGACGGCACGCTGGAAGCGGTGCCGCCCGGCGCCCACACCATTGCCGACGGCATCAAGGTCAAGCGCCCGGGCGAACTCACCCGGCAGGTCATCGCGCGCTACGTGGACGAGATCGTCACGGTGGACGACAACGCCATTGCGGAAGCCATCGTCACCCTGCTGGAGCGTACCCGCACCATCGGCGAAGGCGCCGGCGTGGTCGGACTGGCCGCGCTGATGCAGAAGAAGATCGCGCTGCGCACGGACGAACGCGCCGTCTGCGTGGTCTCCGGCGGCAACGTGGACATGACCCTGGTGGGCCGCTCGATCGACTACGGCCTGGCGTCCAGCGGACGGCTGATGAGCGTGGCGGTGACCATCAGCGACGCGCCGGGCCAGTTGATGCGGCTGATCCGCAGCGTCGCAGAACTGGGCATGAACATCCGCCATGTCGAGCACCGGCGTGGCGAACTGCATGTGCCGGTGGGCATGACCGAAGTGATCCTGCAGATGGAGACGCGCGACTTCGACCACCAGCGCGAACTGCTCGCCCACCTGCTCGGCGAAGGCATGACCGTGCGCAACCTGCTGGGAACGTAGCGCACCCGCGTCGCTCTCGCGCCCTCCCTGCTGCCGGTACCGCTGCGCGAGATGCGGACTAAGCCCGCGCCGGGTAGTGGATCACGTCGTGGAACACCACCGGCAGCGTAGCGCGGTTGCGGTAGCCGTGCGGCCGGTCGGCGGCAAAACGCATCGCCTCGCCCTCGCCAAGCGGCGTCCACACATCCTCCACCAGCACTTCCAGCGTGCCGCGCACCACCAGCACGTACTCGCAGACCCCCGGCTCGTGCGCCTCCGAGCAGCGCTCGTAGCCGGGCAGCAGGGTGAGCTCGAAGATCTCGAATCCGGTGCGCGCCTCGAAGGGGAACAGCGCCGCCACCAGCATGCCCTCGCCCGCCGGGCGGCTGCGCAAGTCCTGCGCGCGGCGCAGCAGCGGCACGGCATCGCCGTCCGGCGGCGCCGCAAGCAGGCTGGACAGCGAGGCATGAAAGCCGCCGGCGATCTTCCACAAGGTGGCCACCGTGGGGCTGGATTCGCCGCGCTCGATCTGGCCCAGCATCGCCTTGCTCACCCCGGTCTCGGCCGCCGCGCGGTCCAGGCTCCAGCCCAGCGCCTTGCGCCGCGCGCGCAGTGCTGCGGCAAGGTGGCGGTTCGGTTCGTCCGGCTGATGCGCGTTCATTCACCCATCCTGATCTGAAAACGGTTGTGCGCTATAGCGCACATCTGCTAGGCTGCCGCTGTGCGTTAAAGCGCACAACAGTCTAACCCGATCCGGAGCCGCCGTGTTCAAGCACTTCAGCCTCTCCCACCTGTCCGCCGGTTTCATCGCGGTGCTGGTGGGCTACACCAGTTCCGCCGCCATCGTGTTCCAGGCCGCCAGCGCGGCCGGCGCAGGTGCGGCCGAGATCACTTCCTGGCTGTGGGCGCTCGGCCTGGGCATGGGCGTCACCTGCATCGGACTGTCGCTGGCCTACCGCACGCCGGTGCTCACCGCCTGGTCCACGCCCGGCGCGGCGCTGCTGGTGGGTGCGCTCGCCGGGGTACCGATGAGCGAGGCGGTCGGCGCCTTCCTGTTCTCCTCCGCACTGATCGCCGCCTGCGGCGCCTTCGGCCTGTTCGACCGCCTGATGCACCATGTGCCGCGCACCCTCGCCGCCGCCATGCTGGGCGGCGTGCTGCTGCGCTTCGGGCTGGATCTGATGACGTCACTGCAGGCCGACTTCGCGCTGGTCGCCACCATGTTCGCCCTCTACCTCGCCGGTCGCCGCCTGCTGCCGCGCTACACCGTGCCGCTGGCCCTGGCCGGCGGCCTGCTGCTGGCCGCAGCGCAGGGCACGATCCGTTTCGAGGCGGTCGAACTGGCCTTCGCCAGCCCGCTGTTCACCACCCCGAGCTTCTCGCCGGCCACCCTGATCGGCGTCGGCCTGCCCTTGTTCATCGTCACCATGGCCTCGCAGAATGTGCCCGGCATGGCGGTACTGCGCGCCAACGGCTATCGCACGCCCGCCGCGCCGCTGATCGGCTGGACCGGCGCCACCGGCGTGTTGCTCGCGCCCTTCGGTGGCTTCGCCTTCAACCTCGCGGCAATCACCGCGGCGATCTGCATGAGCAAGGACGCCGACCCCGACCCCGCGCGGCGCTACCTCGCCTCGGTATGGGCCGGGGTGTTCTACCTGATCACCGGCGTGCTGGGCGCCACCGTCGCCGGCCTGTTCGCCGCGATTCCGCAGGCGTTGATCCTCGCCATCGCCGGGCTCGCCCTGCTCGGCACCATCGGCAACAGCCTGGCCGCCGCGCTCGAACACGAGCACGAACGCGAGGCGGCCCTGGTGACCTTTCTCGTCACGGCCTCCGGGCTCAGCCTGGGCGGCATCGGCAGCGCCTTCTGGGGCCTGGTGATCGGCCTGGTCGCGCTGCATGCCCTGCGTCCGCGCCGTGCCGCAGCGGAGTAAACTGCCCCCGTCCCCGCCCGGAACCCCACCATGCCAGCCGACCTGCGCCAGTACGCGCCCGCCACCGAGCGCAATCGCGACTTCATCCTGTCCATCCTGCAGCGCGTGCTGCCGGAACGCGGCACGGTGCTGGAGATCGGCAGCGGCAGTGGCGAGCACGCGGTGTATTTCGCCGCCCGGCTGCCTCACCTGACCTGGCAGCCTAGCGACCGCGACCCCGCGGCACTCGCCTCGATCGGTGCGTGGACCACGCACGCCGCGCTGCCCAACCTGCAGGCGCCGCTGCTGCTCGACGTGGCGGCCGATCCCTGGCCGACCGAGCGGGCCGATGCGGTGCTGGCGATCAACGTGCTGCACTACTCGCCGTGGGCATCCACCCCGGCCCTGCTGGCCGGCGCGGCCCGCCTGCTGCCGCCGCGCGGCGTGCTGTACTGCTACGGCCCCTACCGGCGCGGCGGCGCGCACACCGCGCCGAGCAACGCGCAGTTCGATCTGTGGCTGAAGGCGCGCGATCCGCGCTTCGGCGTGCGCGACCTCGAAGCGGTGCAGGAGGCGGCGCAGGCGGCCGGACTGGCACTGGAGGAGGTGATCGACATGCCGGCCAACAACCTCAGCCTGGTGTTCCGCCGCGGCTGACCGCGCGTGCTACAGTCGGGCGGATCGCGATCGACCCGGCCGGCACCATGCTCGAATCCATTCTCCTGACCACCGCACGGATCGTCACCTTCAACGGCAGCGCCGCGCTCACCAACGCCAGCGGCTTCTTCTTCCTGCGCGACGAACGCCTGTTCCTGGTGACCAGCCGGCATGTCCTGTGCGACGAGGCGAGCGGCCACCGTCCGGACCGCATCGAGATCGAGTTGCATGACGATGCGCACAACTTCGCCCAATCGACCGGCTTCTCGATTCCGCTGCTGCGCAACGGGCAGGCCGTGTGGCGCCAGGCGAGCGACGCCAGCGGCGCAGTGGATGTGGCGATGATCGAGATCGAGCGCGCGGCACTGCCGCCGGGCACGGCCTACCGCGCGTTCACCCCGGCCCATCTGCCGGCGCATTTCGAGCGCATCGAGGTGGGCAGTTCGGTCCTGGTGGTGGGTTTTCCGCTGGGCTTCCACGACACCCTGCACCACCTGCCGGTCGTGCGCCAGGCGGTGATCGCCTCGTCGTTCGGCCTGCGCTTCCAGGGGCAGGGCTACTTCCTCACCGACGCACGCACCCATCGCGGCACCAGCGGCGCACCGGTGGTGATGCGCGCAACGGACACTGGCGGCAGCCTGGGCGACCTGCCTTGGCTGCTGCTCGGCGTGCATTCGGCGCGGCTCGACGTGGGCACGCGCGATCTGCTGATCGACGAGGCGCTGGGACTGAACTGCGCCTGGTACGCCGACATCCTGCTGCGCCTGAGCGCGCTGCCGCCCGCCTGATCCGCCTCGGGCGCGGCTCAGGGCTTCGCGCCACCCTTGCCGTAGCGCGCATGCACCACGCGCGCATCGGCATGCGCGCGGTCCAGCGTGCAGATCGACGGGTCGTCGTCATGCCCGCTGAAGAAGTCGTCGGCCTGTGCGCGCATCACCATCGCGATGGCGTCCTCGTCGCTGGCGTCGTACTTCTCCGTGATCAGGGTGGTGACCTCGTCCAGATGTTCCTCGTAGCTCATCGTGCGCACTGCGCCCTTCTGCTTCACTGCCCTCTCCTTTCCCGCTTCACGCGCCGCGCGGCGCCTGCCGGCGGCGCAGCATGTCCAGATACAGGGCCTCTACCTGCGCGCGCGCCCAGGGCGTACGGCGCAGGAACTTGAGGCTGGAGGCGATGCTCGGCTCATGGGTGAAGCAACGGATGGTCACCTGCCGGCCAAGTTCCTCCCAGCCATGGCAGGCCAGCAGCTCGGTCAGCAGCGCTTCCAGCTTGACCCCGTGCAGCGGATTATTGGCTTGCGTCTGTTTCATCAGTGTCCTGTCCCGATGCGTCACCGAAGGGTTCATCGCCCGTCGTCGGCCGCGATGCGGCCGGTGCGCGATTGTAATCCCGCGGCACACCGCTGCGTTGGAGGCCGGCTGCCGGAGCACCGATGCTGCATTACAGCATCATAACCTCCTTATTTGCCCCGTTTTTACGGCATACTTGCATACCCATGTCGCGTGGATGCAGGCGCCGGAATGCCGGACCAGGCCCTCGACGCGACGACGGACGAACCAGGCACGGACCCGAGCATGACCGAAACACCTCGTAGTCGATGGCCGTACGGCGCCCTGCTGGCCGCCCTCTGCGTAACATTCCTGCTGGCCGGCCACGCCGTCGCCGCCGATGTGCAGATCCCGCCCAGATCGGAGTTCCGCCCGCTTCCCGCCGGCCCCGAACACGTCGCCATGCTGCGCCAGGGCGGCCTGGTGATCTACATGCGCCACGGCGCAACCGACGCGCGCTTTCCCGACCGCATTCCGGTACAGCTGGACGACTGCGGCAGCCAGCGCCCGCTCACCGACGCCGGGCGTGCCCAGCTCGACCAGATCGGCCGGCACTTCGCGCGCCTGCGCGTGCCCTACGCACCGCCCATCAGCAGCCCGTTCTGCCGTGCGGTGGAGAGCGCCCGGCGCGTGTTCGGCGAACCGGTGGAGATCGACATCGCGCTGCGCTACACCGCGGCGATGCCGGAGGCCGAGAAGGCCCCGGCGGTGGAACGTACGCGCTACTGGGTGTCGCGCCAGGTCGATGAGGCGGGCAAGAACCGTGTCGTGGTGGCCCACGGCCCGAACGTCGCGGAAATCATGGATTATCTGCCCCCGGAGGGCACGCTGATCATCTTCCGCCCGCTCGGCGAAGGCCCGGGCGGCGGCTTCCAATATCTCGCCAGCATCGAGCCCGCCCACTGGCCGGCGCTGTTGCGCGCCCTGGGTGCCGAATGAGGGCCAGCCGAAGTCTGCAACTGCTGTTGCTGCTGCCCGTCACCCTGGTGGTGCTGGCAGCCCTGCTGGTGATCTACGGCGCGCTCAGCAGCGTGCGCCAGCAGTTCGACGTGGCCAGCGCAGCGCAGACCGGCGACCTGCAGGTGATCGAGGATGCGGCCGGCTTCTCGCGCGATATCGGCCTGATCCAGAAGCGCATGTCCGTCGCACTGGAGGGCGCCTTCGCCGGCAGCCTCACCGAACTCCAGCTCTACCGCATGCATACCACCATCGTGAACGACCTGGACGGACTCGGGCAGCGCGTGCGCCGCCTGGCCGACTCCGAGCTGGTGCTGGACGCCAACCACAACAGCGCGCGCGGCCTGCAGGAGGAGTTCGAGGCCTACCGCCACTTCGTCATCATGTCCACCGACGTACTGGCGGTAGACCCCAGCGTCGCCAGCGCCTTCATGGAACAAGCACAAGAGCACTTCCGCGAGTTCTCCATCTTCTCCAGCCGCATCGTCGCCCTGCTCGCCAAGCGCTCACAGGAGCGCAACGCCCTGCAGACCGAGACCTTCTCCAGCGTACACACCCGCGTACTGGGCATCGGCCTGTTCGGCCTGGCACTGCTGTTCGCGCTCACCTACCTGGTGGCGCGCGGCGCCAGCCAACGCATGCTGGACATCGCCGACGCGCTGTCCACCCTCACCGACAGCAACGAGGCGCGCATTCCGCTGCCTGCCATCGAGGCCATGCACCGCAGGTCGCGCGGCGAGTTCGGCCGCATCGCCGGCACCCTGTTGAACTTCCGCAACGCCATCGAACGCCGCCGGAAGGCCGAGGAGGAAGCCTTCCAGCTCGCCTTCTACGACCCCCTGACCCGCCTGCCGAACCGCCGCCTGCTCGTCGAACGCCTGCAGCACGCGCTGCAGATGTGCGAACGCCAGCACAACCTGGTCGCGGTGATGATGCTCGACCTGGACGACTTCAAGCGCATCAACGACACCCGCGGACACGGCGTCGGGGACCGCGTGCTGATCGAGACGGCACGCCGCCTGGCCGGCGCGCTGGGCGAAGGCGACACCGTGGCGCGCCTCGGCGGTGACGAGTACGCCATCCTGCTGGAGTCGCTCGGCCCGGATGCCAAGCAGGCCGCCGCCGAGGTCGAGCACCGGGCCGAGCGGATCACCCGCGTGCTGGCCGAACCCTTCGCGCTGGAGGGCGACACCCTGTTCGTCACCGCCAGCATCGGCATCACCCTGTTCGACGACCGCCTGCAGAGCCTGGACGACCCGCTCAAGCATGCGGAAACCGCGATGTACCAGGCGAAGAAGGACGGCCGCGACACCTTCCGCTTCTACGATCCGGCCATGCAGGCCCAGCTCGAGGCCCGTCTCAGCATGGAAGCGGAACTGCGCCAGTCGATGGAGCGCGGCCAGCTCGAACTGTTCTACCAGATCCAGGTGGACGAGCACGACCGCGTGGACGGCCTGGAAGCCCTGCTGCGCTGGCGCCATCCCGAACGCGGCCTGGTGTCGCCGGCCCAGTTCATCCCGCTGGCCGAAGAATCCGGCCTGATCCTGCCGATCGGCCAATGGGTGCTGCACACCGCCTGCCGGCAGCTGCGCGCATGGGCCGACCACCCGCAGCGCGCCGGGCTGAGCATCGCGGTCAACGTCAGCGCGCGCCAGTTCCGCCAGGAAGACTTCGTCGCGCAGGTGCGCGGCGTGCTGCAGGACAGCGGCGCCGACCCGCGCCGCCTGAAGCTGGAACTCACCGAAAGCACCGTGCTGGAAGACGTCGAGGCCACCATCCGGCGCATGCAGGAACTGCGCGCCCTGGGCGTGCGCTTCTCGATGGACGACTTCGGCACCGGTTATTCCTCGCTGCAGTACCTCAAGCGCCTGCCGCTCGACCAGCTCAAGATCGACCAGTCCTTCGTGCGCGACATCATTGCCGACAGCGACGACGCCGTGATCGTGCAGACCATCATCGCCATGAGCCATGCGCTGGGCCTGGAGGTCATCGCCGAAGGCGTGGAAACGCGCGAGCAGCAGCGCATCCTGCTCGAACAGGGCTGCCGCAGCTACCAGGGCTACCTGTTCGGCCGGCCGCTGCCGCTGGCCGAACTCGACCCCCTGCTGCCGTAGGGGCGGCCGCGCCGCGCGCGGCGCAATGACCCTGCGGCGACTGTGCTATATATGCGCTCACACAACCAAGGCGGAGACAACGGAACACCATGAGCCTGCAAGAAACCCCCGCGGTGTACGGCACCGAAGACATCCTGCGCAGCCTGTGCAATTCGGTCACCAAGGTGCTCAACATCGCCACCCAGAGCGAAACGCGCTACTCCGGCATGGTCCAGCGCATCACCAAGACCTGCCTGAAGCCTGACATCGGCTGCTTCGTACTGTTCGACGGCGGCTTCTCCGGCCTCGTGGTGATCAACTTCTCCGCCCAGGCGGCCATGGAGTTGTACGAGCGCTACATGCTCAACATGGGCATGTCGAAAGCCGAACTGGCCAGTGCCCACACCTCGGACGAAGTCAGCAACGTCATGGGCGAACTGATGAACCAGATCGTCGGCGACTTCACCGGCAAGGTCGCGCGCGAACTGCAGACCCACATCACGCAGAACCAGCCCAAGATGCTGGCGCTCAACAAGCAGGTCATGCTGAGCGTGGAC
Source organism: Thauera sp. (assembly GCA_030603925.1). Taxonomy (GTDB): domain Bacteria; phylum Pseudomonadota; class Gammaproteobacteria; order Burkholderiales; family Rhodocyclaceae; genus Pseudothauera. Next base: position 20,833 of record JAUVWV010000008.1, read on the forward strand.
ACCAACCTCGACAAGCCGGAAGCGCGCCGCGTCACCTTCTACACTGCGCGCAACAACATCTTCTACCTCGAACTGGCGATGGACCGCACCGAGTTCATCAAGCTCAACGACTTCGAATGCCAGGAAGCCCCGGATCCGGACGAGCTGATCGCGCAGGCCGCCGCCCAGCCCGCTCCCGCCGCCCAGCCGGCCGCCGCGCAGGACCACGACGAACTGCTCAAGTCGCTCGGCATGTAGGTCGTACCCACCGGGGCGTCGCGCAGCGCAGCGCCCTGCGCAATCGCGCAACGCCCCGCGCAGGCGCACAATAGGCATCCCGCCCCGGCGCGCCACAACCATGCACTGCCAGCCCTACGCCAGCGTCCCGCCCTACCGTACCAAGGACGGCTCCGAGATCCGCGAGCTGATGCATCCTGCGGTCCACGGCAACCGCGCCCAGTCTCTCGCCGAAGCCACCGTGCCGCCCGGTACCCGTACCCTGCTGCACCGCCATCGGCACACCGAAGAGCTCTACCACATCATCGCCGGGCTGGGCCTCATGACCCTGGGCGGAACGCGCTTCGCGGTCCGCCCGGGCGACACCGTCTGCATTCCGCCTGGCACCGCGCACTGCATCGAGGCCACCGGCGGCGAGGCCCTCCGCCTGCTGTGCTGCTGCGCCCCGGCCTACAGCCACGCGGACACCGAACTGCTAGAAGCGGACCCGCAGGGCGCGCCACCATGAACTATCTGGCCCACGCCTTTCTGGCCGGCCCGCTCGCTGCCGACCGGGTCGGCGGCGTGATCGGCGACTTCGTCAAGGGCGTGCTCGACCCCCTGCCCACGGATCTCGACGCCCCACTGGCCGCCGGCGTGATGCTGCACCGGCGCATCGACAGCTTCGCCGACCGCCACCCTGCCTTCCGCCGCAGCCGCGCACGGGTCAGCGACGCCCGCCGGCGGGTCGGCGGGATCATGGTAGACCTCTTCTACGACCACTTTCTCGCCGCACACTGGCCGCAGCTTGGCGCCCGCCACGGCGCCACGGCCTCGCTCGAAGCCTTCACCGCGGAGACCTACCGCCTCATCGCCGCCCATCCCGCTCCACTGCCCGGCGCCTTCCTGCCGGTGTTCGAGCGCATGGCCGCACACGACTGGCTGGCCAGCTACCGCGACCCGGCCAACGTCGCCCTCGCGCTGGACCGCATCGCCCGCCACCGCCTGCGCCACCCCAACCCGCTGGCCGGCAGCGGCGCGGAACTGCTGCGCGACTACGCGGGTTTCGAACAGGATTTCCTCGAATTCCTGCCCGACGCACTGGATTTCGCGGCGTCGGTCAGGCAGGCGCGCGGCTGAGGCTCACTGCGCCACCACCCGCTCAGGCGCCACGTCCGCGGCACTGTCCAGTACCGCGAAGCGTCCGGCGATGCGCCCTTCATCGCCCTCACGGTACTTGCCGGTGCGCACCAGGCAGGCCTGCAGGCCGGCGCGCAGGGCGCCCTCCACATCGCCGAACACGTCGTCGCCCACCATCAGGCACTGCTGCGGCGCGAATCCGGTGGAGCGCACCACCGCGGCGAAGAAGTCCGCGCCCGGCTTGCCCATGATCACCGCCTCACGACCGCTCGCCCACTCCAGGGCGTGCACGAAGGTGCCCGCGTCGAGCTTCATGTCCTCGCCGTCGTGGTAGTAGCGGTTGTAGCCGATGCCGACCAGCGGCGCGCCGGCCAGCAGCAGGCCGAAGGCGCGGTTGAGGTTGGCGTAGCTCAGCGCGTCGCCCGCGTCGCCCAGCACCACGCAATCCGGGTCGTCCCGCGCAATGCCGTCGAACTCGCCGACGACGTTGGGCGACACCAGCAGGAAGGGCCGGTAGCCGTGGCTGCGCACCCACTGCGCCGCCACGGCCGGTGCGGTGAACAGCTCATCCGGGGTGAGCGCCACCCCCATGCCGGTGAGCATGTTGAGCACATAGTCGCGCGACTGGCTTGCGGTATTGGTGACGAAGCGCAGGCAGTAGCCGCGCCGGCGCAGCGCATTGACCCGCTCCACCACGCCCGGAACGGGCCGCAGCCCGCTGTAGATCACCCCGCTCAGATCGAAGAACAGCGCCTCGATGCCCATCATCCCCTCCTGCACCTGATCCGGCCAGCCGGTCGCTGCGCTCGGCCGGGCATCCCTGCCGTGTTCACGGGCGCACGCGACGCGCCCGGTCGCGCTGCAGGGCAGCGACGACCTCCGCGTCCTCGACCTGTTCGAAGCGGTGGTAGAACTGCCCGACGGCGCGGAAGTCCGCCGGCGCGTGCAGGCACACCACCTCGTCGGCGAGCGCGCGGACAGCCTGCAGGCTGTCCGGCGCGGCCACCGGTACCGCGCAGAGCAGACGGGCCGGGCCGTCCTCGCGCAGGGCGCTCAGCGCGGCCCGCATCGTCGCGCCGGTGGCCAGCCCGTCGTCCACCACGATCGCGATCCGCCCGCGCACCGCAGCCGGCGCCCGACCGGGGGAATACAGCGCGCGGCGCTGTTGCAGCACGGCGAGCTGGTGCGCCTTCTCGCGCGACAGCCAGCCCTCGCCGCCGTGTGCGGGGTCGGTGACGATGCTGCGCCCCCGCTCGTCGATGGCGCCCACGGCGTACTCCGGATTCCACGCCGAGCCGAGCTTGTGCACCAGTACCACGTCCAGTTCCCCGTCCAGCGCCTCGGCAAGCGCGGCGCCCATCGGCACCGCGCCGCGCGGGATGGCCAGCACCAGCGGCTTGTGCCCGCGCCATTCGCCCAGCGCAGCGGCAAGCTGAGCTGCCGCATCGAGACGGTCCTTGAAGATCATCGTGCGCCCTGCGCCTCCCCCTCGGCAATCGCCGGCCGATGCACCAGTTCGATCGCCAACGCAGCCTCGAAGGGCGGTACGTGGCACTCGACGATGTCCCCGGGCGCCACCTGCAGGCGCACGCCGGCCACATCCGCATGCACGGGCAGCTGCGTCGCGCAGCGCTCGGCGAGGACCACGGCGCGCACGCAGGGCGCCCTGCGGCGTGCCAGATAGTCCGCCGCGCGCAGCAGCGAATGCCCGGTGTACAGCACGTCATCGGCCAGCAGCACCGCCGCACGCGCCGCCATGGCGTCGAGCACCGCGGCCAGTTGCACCGCATCGTAGAGCCTGCTGCGCCGCGCCGCCGCTTCGTCCATCGCGCCCCCGCCTTCCATCGCGCCCCTGTCGTGGCTAAGGTGAAACAGGCGCTGCCGCCTGCACCGTGGTTTCAGCTTAGGCGGCGCCACCGGGCACTTCAATGCACCGCCCCGCCCGGGAACGGTGCGCACTGCCGCAACGCGAGGTCAGCCATGCCTGTCGATCCCGCCCCGCAACCGGATACGCTGCGCCTGCGCGCGGGCGACGCCCTGCTGGTGGTCGACATGCAGCGCGACTTCCTGCCGGGCGGCGCACTCGGTGTCGCCGGTGGCGACACGCTGGTGCCGCTGCTCAACGTCTGTACGCGCCTGTTCGCGGCACGCGCGCTGCCCTGCGTGTTCTCGCGCGACTGGCATCCGCCGGACCACATCTCGTTTGCCGCACGCGGCGGCCCCTGGCCGCCGCACTGCGTGGCCGGCACGCCGGGCGCCGCCTTCGCCGACGGGCTGGAACTGCCGGCCGGCGCGTACGTGCTCTCCAAGGCGGACACCCGCGACGCCGACGCCTACTCCGCCTTCCAGGACACCGGCCTGGCCGGCTGGCTGCGGCGGCACGGCTGCCGGCGGCTGTTCGTCGGCGGTCTGGCAAGCGACTACTGCGTACGCGCGAGCGTGCTCGATGCGCTGGCCGAGGGCTTCGAAGTCTGCCTGCTCGGCGACGCGGTACGTGCAGTGGAGGCCAGCCCGGGCGACGGTGCGCGCGCCATCGCCGAGATGCACGCGCGCGGGGCGCGCCCGGCCAGCGTGGCGCAACTGGCGGACGCCGCGCGATGAACACCGGCGACCAGGCCCTGCTCACCGACCTCTACCAACTCACCATGCTGCAGGCCTACGCGGACGAAGGCATGGACGGGCAGGCGGTGTTCGAACTCTTCGTGCGCAGCCTGCCGTCCGGGCGCAGCTTCATGCTGCTGGCCGGCATCGAGCAGGCGGTGGACTATCTGGCGCAACTGCGCTTCGCGCCCGCCGAACTGGCCTGGCTGCGCAGCGCCGGGCGCCTGCGCGCGGACGTCGTGGACCGCCTGGCGGCGTTCCGCTTCACCGGCAACGTCGATGCGATGCGCGAGGGCAGCGTGTTCTTCGCCAACGAGCCGGTCCTGCGCGTGGAAGCGCCGATCATGCAGGCGCAGTTCGTCGAGAGCCGGCTGATCAACCTGGTGAATTACGCCACCCTGGTCGCCAGCAAGGCCGCGCGCTGCCGTCTCGCCGCACCGGACCGTCTGCTGGTCGACTTCGGCCTGCGCCGCGCGCACGGGGCCGAGGCCGGCCTGCTGGGCGCGCGCGCCGCCTGGCTGGGCGGCTTCGACGGCACCGCCACCGTGCTGGCCGGCCAGCGCTTCGGCATTCCGCTGTACGGCACCATGGCTCATGCCTACATCGAGGCGCATGAGCGGGAGATCGACGCCTTCGCCCGCTTTGCCGCCTCGCAGCCCGAGATGCTCACCTTGCTGATCGACACCTACGACACCGAGGCCGGCGCGCACCGGGTGGTGGAACTCGCCCCGGCGCTCGCGGCGCGCGGCATCCGCATCGGCGCCCTGCGCCTGGACAGCGGCGATCTGCTCGCCCATGCGCGCCGTGTGCGCCGCATCCTCGATGCGGGCGGGCTGTCTGCGGTGCGCCTGTTCGCCAGCGGAAATCTGGACGAATGGCGCATCGCCGCCCTGCTGGCCGCGGGCGCCCCGCTGGACGGCTTCGGCGTAGGCACCCATCTGAGCACCAGCGCCGACGCCCCCTTTCTCGACATGGTCTACAAGCTGCAGGCCTATGACGGCCGGCCGCGCCGCAAGCGCTCCGAAGGCAAGGCCACCTGGCCGGGCGCCAAGCAGGTATGGCGCACCCACGCGGGCGACGGCAGCCTTGCCGGCGATCTGGTCGCGCTGCGCGACGAGGCAGCGCCGGGCAGCGCGGCAAGCGCCTTGCTGCACCCGGTGATGCGCGGCGGGCAGCGCGTGGCGCCGGCCGAACCGCTCGCAGCCCTGCGCGCCCATGCGGCGGCCGAACTGGCCCGCCTGCCGGCCGCGCTGCGCCGCCTGGACGACGCCGCAACGGTGCAGCACTACCCGGTTCACATCTCCCCCGCCCTGCAGCGGCTGGCCGCCGAACTTGACCGTGCGGCGCACTGAAGCCGCGCACGGCGGCAGCGATACGGTGAAGGCGGTATTCACCCTACCCTCAACGCGGAATTGTCCGACCAACGGGCGGCGCCTATGCTGGCGATTCTTCCGGCACAGCCGGAACCGCCATCCGCCGGATCTCGGCCCAGATCCGGTCACAAGGAGGATCCCCGTCATGGCAAGCGAAACGAAAACCGAAGTCGCCGTATCGTCGAAACCCGCCGCGGCCCAAGGCGAAGCCCCCGTATCGCCGTCCACCCAGATGACCCAGGCGATCGAGGACATGGAGCGCCTCTTCGGCCGCCTGATGCCGCGCAACTGGATGGCGCCGGGCAACTGGCACTGGCCGCTGTGGGGGCCCTTCGCCGCCGAGTCGATGGAGAACCTGCGCGTGCCCCACATGGACGTGATCGACCGCGACAAGGACATCCTGATCCGCGCGGAAGTGCCGGGCGTGGACCGCAAGGACCTGGAGGTCTCGCTCAGCAACGGCACGCTGTCGGTGCGCGGCCGCATTGCGCGCGAGGCGCACGAGCAGCGCAAGGACTACTTCCGCTGCGAGATCTCGCAGAGCGACTTCTCGCGCAGCCTGTCGCTGCCGCCCAGCGTGGACAGCGAGAAGGTGGCCGCCCACCTGAAGGACGGCGTACTGGAGATCACCCTGCCCAAGCAGGAGCAACTGCAGCGCCGCGCGGTGGAGGTGAAGTAGCGAAGCAGCCCGTGCAGAAGCAGGAACGGCCGCGAAAGATCCGCGGCCGTTCTTGTCTGCGCTAAGCGACGGAGCTCAGTTGCCGCCTCATTTGCCACTCATCGCCAGCATCAGCTGGTTGATGCGCTTGACGAAGGAGGCCGGGTCGTCCAGCGTGCCGCCTTCGGCCAGCAGGGCCTGGTCGAACAGCACCGCAGCCCAGTCGTCGAAGTTCTTCTCCTCGTACTTCAGGCGCAGCACCGCCGGATGGCCGGGGTTGATCTCCAGGATGGGTTTGGAGACCGGGGCGTTCTGCCCGGCGGCCTTGAGGATGCGCGCCAGGTTCATGCCCAGGTCGTGTTCGTCGGCGACCAGGCAGGCGGGCGAGTCGGTCAGGCGCAGGGTGACCTTGACGTCCTTGACGCGCTCGCCGAGGCTGGCCTTCATCTTCTCCAGCAGTTCCTTGTACTCGTCGGCGGCCTTCTCGGCTTCCTGCTTCTCGGCCTCGTCCTCCAGCGCACCCAGGTCCAGGCCGCCCTTGGCCACCGAGACCAGCGGCTTGCCGTCGAACTCGGTGAGGT
>JAUVWV010000051.1 GCA_030603925.1 Thauera sp.
GCTCGAATGGTGGCTGCAGAGCCATGCTGCCTGAGGCCCGCCCGATGATCCGCAAGCAGATCGCCCGCGCGCTGCGCGCCGGCCACCAGCCCCTGCACCTGCCCGCCGGGCAGCCCGAGGCGGTGGCGATGCCCGAGAACGTCATCGTCGAATGCGGCTGGGGGCGCCTGCTGCCGGCGCAGACCTGGCGCGACCCGGCGCAACTGGCCGCCGAGCTGCTGCAGGAGCGCCCCGGCCAGCGCGACATCGCCTTCTACGTCGAGAAACCGCAGGTGGTGGTGGCGAGCGCACCGCAGCAGCTCTTTCTCGACCCCTCGGACGCTTTCCGCCTGCAACTGGCCGCCTACCGCGCGCAGCGCGCCAGCCGCCACGGTTTCACCCTGCGCCGCCTGCGCACGCGTGCCGACGTCGCGGCGATCAACGCCCTCTACCGCGCGCGCCGCATGGTGCCGGTGGACCCGCAGCGGGTGTGGCGCGAACGCGCCAGCCGGGCCATCACCTACGCGCTGGCCGAGGACCGCGCGAGCGGCGAGGTGATCGGCGTGGCGATGGGCCTCGACCATGTCGAGGCCTTTGCCGACGCCCAGCACGGCGCCAGCCTGTGGGCGCTGGCGGTGGCCCCGCAGGCCGCCCATCCGGGGGTCGGCGAAGCCCTGGTGCGCTATCTCGCCGAGCACTACCTGGCGCGTGGGCGCGCGTGGATGGACGTCTCGGTGATGCATGACAACGCCCAGGCCATCGCGCTCTACGACAAGCTCGGCTTCCAGCGCATCCCGGCCTTCGCGGTGAAGCGCCGCAATGCGATCAACGAGCCGCTGTTCACCGGCTCCGCCGAGGGGCTGGCAGGGCTCAATCCCTATGCCCGGCTGATCGTCGACGAGGCAGTGCGGCGCGGCATCCACGCCGAGGTGCTGGATGCGGAGAACGGCTACTTCCGCCTCACCCTGGGCGGGCGCAGCATTGTCTGTCGCGAGTCGCTCTCCGAACTCACCAGCGCGGTGGCGATGAGCCGCTGCCAGGACAAGCGCGTCACCCTCAGGCTGCTCGGCGGCGCCGGGCTGGCGGTACCGGCGCAGGCCGATGCCGCCGACCCGGCGGCCTGGCAGGCGCTGCTCGCCGCGCACGGCGCGGTGGTGGTGAAGCCGGTGGAAGGCGAGCAGGGCAAGGGCATCAGCGTGAACCTCGGCACCGCCGACGAGGTGCGCGCCGCCATCGAGCGCGCGCGCCAGCACTGCGAGCGGGTCGTCGTCGAGCAGTACTGCAGCGGCCAGGACCTGCGCATCGTGGTCATCGACTACCGCGTGGTGGCCGCCGCGCTGCGCCGCCCGCCGATGGGGGTGGGCGACGGGCGCAGTACGGTGCGCGAGCTGATCGAGAAACAGAGCCGGCGCCGCGCGGCGGCCACCGGCGGCGAGTCGCGCATCCCGCTGGACGCCGAAACCGAACGCTGCGTGCGCGCCCGGGACCACGCGCTGGACGAGGTGCTGCCCGCCGAGGCACGCCTGACCGTGCGCAATACCGCCAACCTGCACACCGGCGGCACCATCCACGACGTCACCGCCGAGCTGCACCCGGCGCTGCGTGCGGCGGCGCAGAAGGCCGCGCGCGAACTGGACATTCCCGTCACCGGGCTGGACTTCCTGGTGCCTGCGGTCGACGCCCCGGACTACGTGATCATCGAGGCCAACGAGCGCCCCGGGCTGGCCAACCACGAACCCCAGCCCACCGCCGAGCGCTTCGTCGACCTGCTGTTCCCGCGCTCGCGCGCCCACCATGGAGGAGACGGCGCATGAACGAAGCCGCCCTGCCCCGGGTTGCCCTGCCCACAATCGATTACGCCTACCTCGAGGAAACCCTGCTGCAGCTGCTCGCCATCCCCAGCCCGGTGGGTCTCACCGACGGCGCGGTGCGCTACGCCGCCGGCCGCCTGGAGGCACTGGAGATTCCCTACGAAATGACGCGCCGCGGCGCCATCCGCGCCACCCTGCGCGGGCGCGAGGCCCAGCCGGCGCGCGCCATCGTCGCCCACCTCGACACCCTGGGCGCCATGGTGCGCGAGCTCAAGCCCAACGGCCGCCTGGCCATCGTGCCCATCGGCCACTGGTCGGCGCGTTTCGCCGAGGGCTTCCGCCTGACCATCTTCACCGACCACGGCCAGGTGCGCGGCACCTGCCTGCCGCTGAAGACCTCCGGGCATGCCTTCGGCCCCGAGATCGACAGCCAGCCGGTGGGCTGGGAGCATGTCGAGGTGCGCGTGGACCTGCCGGTGTCCAGCCGTGCCGAGCTGGACGCGGCCGGCATCCACGTCGGTGACTGGATCGCCTTCGATCCGCTGCCCGAGATCCAGCCCGACGGCTACATCAACTCGCGCTATCTCGACGACAAGGCCGCGGTGGCCGCGCTACTCACCGCCTGCAAGGCAGTGCGCGACCATCGCCTGCCCCTGCCGGTGGATGTCCATCCCTTGCTCACCATCACCGAGGAGGTCGGCTCCGGCGCCTCGGCCGCGCTGCACGGCGAGATCGCCGAGATGGTCAGCCTGGACATCTCCATCGCCGCGCCCGGGCAGAACACCTCCGAGCACGCCGCCACCATCTGCGTGCAGGACATGTCCGGCCCCTTCGACTACCACCTCACCCACAAGCTCATCGGCCTGGCGCAGGAACACGGCATCGCCCACCGTCGCGACGTGTTCCGCTACTACCGCTCCGATTCCGCTGCCGCGGTGGAAGCCGGCAACGACATCCGCACCGCGCTGATCGGCTTCGGCGCCGATGCCTCGCACGCCCAGGAGCGCACCCATCGCGAGGCGCTGGTGGCCCTCACCCAGCTGGTGATCGCCTACATGACCAGCGCACCGGTGGCGCGCCGCGACTGCCGCAGCATGGGCTCGCTGGAAGGCTTCACCGAACAGCTGCGGCCGCAGGACATGGTGCTGCCGAGCACGCCGCTGCCGGCGCCGGAGGAATTCCTCGACAGCGAACTGCCACTCTGCGCAACGCCCCCGGTGCGCGGGCGCCAGCCCTAACCCAGGGCGCCGCGCGCGGGCAGGCGCGGAAGTCGCGCGGCTTGACAGCATGTCGCCTCTCTCGACTAGAATTCAAACGAACGTTTGATTCAGCTGCCGCGCGACGGCAGCGACAGCAAAGGGGCAAGGTACCCCGGCGCACACCGGAGACAAGCGCATGTTCCGCAATACCCGCATTGCCACGCGGCTGGCCCTGCTGCTGGGCGTGGTGTCCACCATCTCGCTGCTCATCTTCGTTCTCGGCTGGAAAGGCATGCACAGTGCCGATCGCAGCCTGGAGCGCGTGTACGGCGAGCGTACCGTGGCCCTCCAGCACATCGCGGCGATCAGCAAGCTGCTGGTCCTGAACCAGTTGTGGATCACCGATGCCGCCTTGTTCCCGATGCCGGAGAAGGTCGCCGCGCACCTCGACGGGATGCAGCGCAACCTTGCCCGGATCGAGGACATGTGGCAGGCCTATGCGGCGCGCGCGCTCGATGGCGAGGAACGCGCGGCGGCCGAAGGTTTTGCCGCCGCCCGTGCGCGCTTTCTCGAGGACGGCCTGCTGCCCGCGGTGCGGGCGCTGGAGATCCGCGACTTCGATGCGCTCGAGCAGGCCCTGCAGGAGGCCAACGAGGCGCTCTTCCCGCCCCTCCAGGCGGCCATCGACCGCCTCGAGGAGATCCAGGTGGCCGGCGTGCGTGCCGAGTACGAGCAGGCACGCGAAGCCTACCTGTTGGCGCGCAACACCATGTTCCTCGCCGCCGTGGCCGGCATCGCCTTCGGCCTGGGCTTCGGCACCGTGCTGATCCGCGGCATCGTGCGTGCGATCGGCGAACTGCGCGGCGTGATCACCGGCATCCACCACAGCCGCGACCTGGCGCGCCGCAGCCGGCAGTCGACGGGCGATGAACTGGGGCAGACCGCGGCCAGTTTCAACGCGCTGATGGACAGCCTGCAGGCGACGCTGCGCTCCATCCTTGCCGACGCCGGGCAGGTGGCCGAAGCCGCCGCGCGGGTGGCCCAGGCCACCGGACGGATCGCCGACCGCTCGGCGCAGCAGTCCGGTGCGGCGCGTGCGGCGGCCGACTCCATGCAGCAGATCAGCCGCAGCATCGCCGAGGTGGCGGACAACACCCGCGAAACGTCCAGCCTCTCCGGCCAGTCGGCGCGCGTGGCGGCACGCGGCGAGGCGGCGTCGCGCGACAGTGCGGTGGAGATGGCCGGCATCGCCAGCGACATGCGGCACGCGGTGGCGCGCGTGGCCGAACTGCGCCGCCGCTCGGCGGAGATCGGCGGCATCGTGCAGGTGATCAACGAGATTGCCGGGCAGACCAATCTGCTCGCCCTCAACGCGGCCATCGAGGCGGCGCGCGCCGGCGAGCAGGGCCGCGGCTTCGCCGTGGTGGCCGACGAGGTGCGCAAGCTCGCCGAGCGTACCGGCGGGGCCACCGAACAGATCGAGGCGATGATCGCGGCGATCCAGGCCGACGTTGCCGCCGCGGTCGGCGACATGGAGGGCGGCTACGCGCGGGTCAGCAAGGGGGCGGAGATCGCCGATGAACTGGCGGGCGCGCTGGCCGCGATCAATGCAGACAGCGCGGGCATGCTGGCGCGCGTCGAGGCCATTGCCGCTGCCACCCAGTCGCAGAGCCAGGCCGGCACGAGCGTCTCGGAGCAGGTGCAGGGCATCGTCGCGGCGAGCGAGGACAATCACACGGCCATCGGCGAAGTGGCCGCCGCCGTGCGCCAGCTCGAAGCCCTTGCCGGCAACCTCGCGCAGGAGGTGGGGCGCTTCCGCACCGCCGAGGCGCCCGCGGCTGCATGAGCGCGCCCTGCCGCATGTCATGCAATAGCCACACCCGTGTAATGGTCAAAGATCATGCTCCGCCGCGTGATCATCGACTGCGGAGCAGTGGGAATGAATGCGAGGGAACTGACCATCGGAGCCGCCGCGCGCTGCGCGGATTGCGGGCTGTTGCGCGCGGATGAGGACGACGGGCTGTGCACGCACTGCAGGCTGCGGCGTGCGCTGCGCAATGCCCTGCGCCACGTCGATGAGCGCTACGCCGCCACCTGGGTGATGCTCGCGCTGGTGCTGTGCGGACTGCTGTTCGCCGTGCTGCTGGGGGCCGGCTCGCCCCAGCATGGCCTGCTGTCCGCGCTGCTGCGCTGAGCCATGCGCGCTGGACGACCGCGCGACGATGCGGGCGGCTTCAGTCCTCGTCGCCGTCGCCCAGGTCGCGGCGCGGTACCTGGGTGGGATCGCAGATGATGGCGCGATAGACCTCCACGCGGTCACCGGGCTGCAGCGCCGCGTCCAGTTTCACCACCTTGCCGAACACGCCCACCTTCTGGGTCTCCAGGTCGATCGCCGGATACATCTCCAGCAGGCCGGAGCGTTCGATGGCGTCCAGCGCGGTGGCGCCTTCGGCCACGTCCACCCGCAGCCATACCTGGCGGCCGCCGTCTGCGTAGGCCACACCCACTCTCATTGCCGTGTCCTCCTCATGCTCATGCAGCCGCGCTGTCCGGCACCGCGGCTGCGGCGCGGCGGGCCTGGCGCCCGTCCCACACGCGCTTGCCGGCGATCAGGAAGCCGAGCGCCAGAAAGCCGCCCGGCGGCAGGATCATCAGCAGGAAGCCGCCGTAGTCCGGGATCAGGGTCAGTTCCATGAAACGGAAGGGCTCCCCCAGCAGCAGGCTGGCGCCGGCGAACAGGGTGCCGGCGCCGAGCAGCTCGCGCACCGCGCCCAGCACCACCAGCGCCAGGGTGAAGCCCAGCCCCATCGCCAGGCCATCGACCGCCGCCGCACCCACCGGGTTCTTCGAGGCGAAGGCTTCGGCGCGCCCGAGGATGCCGCAGTTGCACACGATCAGCGCGATGAACAGGCCCAGCACCTTGTAGAGGTCGTGCAGCCAGGCGTTGATGCTCATGTCCACCAGGGTGACCAGGGTGGCGATCAGCACCACGAACACCGGGATGCGCACGCTGGCGCTGACCCAGTTGCGGATCAGCGCCACGCCCACGTTGGCCAGCAGCAGCACCGCGGTGGTCGCCAGACCCATGCCCAGGCCGTTGGTGGCGGTGCCGGTGACCGCCAGCAGCGGGCACAGCGCCAGCATCTGGGCGAACACCATGTTCTCCGACCACAGGCCGCGCCCGACGATGCTGCGGTAGTCGATGGGGGCTGCGGCCGGTTCCGGCGGTGTGCTGTCGGCGGGCAGGGGGGTAGCGTCTGCGGTACTCATCGGGTGCTGTCCTCGTCGGCCGCGGCGGCTGCGGCCGGAGCCTCGCCGTCACCCAGCATTGCGCGGCGTTGTGCAGTGTAGAGCTCCAGGCCCTGCTTGACGGCGGCCACCACCGCGCGCGGGGTGATGGTGGCGCCGGCGAACTGGTCGAACTCGCCGCCGTCCTTCTTCACGCCCCAGCGCGCCGGCAGCGGGTCGTCCAGCGACTTGCCGGCGAAGGTCAGCACCCAGGGGTGGCGCGCCACCTCGATCTTGTCGCCCAGGCCGGGGGTTTCGCCGTGGCCGGTGACGCGCACGCCGGTGACCACGCCGGCGCGGTCCACCCCCATCACCAGGCGGATCGGTCCGGCGTAGCCCTTGCCGCTCATCTGGTAGATCACCGCCACCACCGCCTCGCCCTGGCGGGCGCGGTGCACGGTGAGCGGGCGCCCGTCCGGGCCGGGCACCGTGGTGGTGTCGGCCAGCAGGTCGTTGTCGTGGAAGTTCTCCGGCAGCACCTGCGCCAGCGAGGCGGCCACGTCGCGCGCCTCGGCGGCCGCAATGGCGGGGCCGGTGGCGGTGTGCGCCAGCGCCAGCGCGGCGCCGGCCGTCAGCGTGACCACGCCGAGCGACACGGTCTGGTACCACAGCGTATCGAGCCGCTGGCGGCGGGCGGAATCGGGCGTGCGGCTCATCACTCAGTTCCCCTTCGGCGCGGCTGGCGTCAGGCTGCGGCCGTCGCGCGTGCGGCCGAAGATGCGCGGACGGGTGTAGTGGTCGATCAGCGGGGTGGCGGCGTTCATCAGCAGGATGGCGAAGGCCACGCCCTCCGGATAAGCACCCCAAGTGCGGATGATCCAGGTCAGCAGCCCGGCGCCGAGGCCGAACAGCCACTGGCCGAGCGGGGTGGAGGGCGAGGTGACATAGTCGGTGGCGATGAAGAAGGCGCCCAGCATCACCCCGCCGGCCAGCAGGTGGGCGAGCGGCGGCAGATAACGGTCCGGGGCGACGAAATGGGCCAGCGCGGCCGGCAGCGCGATGCCGAGGAGGAAGGCGAGCGGGATGCGCAGTCCGATCACCCGCATGAAGATCAGGAAGATGCCGCCGGCGGCCAGCAGCAGCGCGGTGGTCTCGCCCAGGCTGCCGGCGCGGTCGCCGGCGCCCAGCGCCAGCGGGTCGAACTGGCCGGTGAGGCTGGCCGACAGCGGCACGCCCTGGCTGGCTTCGGCGCGCACATGGTCGAGCAGCGAGGCGCTGGTCATGCCGTCCGGCATGCCGCCGCCGAAGGTGATCGCCAGCGCGGCCAGTGCATCCGGCGCGCCGGCCGAACCCAGCGGCAGCGGCGCCAGCCACTGGGTCATCTGCACCGGAAAGGAGATCAGCAGCATCACCCGCGCCGCCATCGCCGGGTTGAACAGGTTCTGCCCCAGCCCGCCGAAGGCGTGCTTGCACACCACCATGGCGAAGGCGCCGCCCACCGCGCCGATCCACCACGGCGCCCAGGGCGGCAGCGACAGCGCCAGCAGCCAGCCGGTGAGCACCGCGGAGCCGTCGGCCAGCGCGGGCCGGGCCGGGCGGTCCGCCAGGCGCACGCACAGCGCTTCGGCAAACACGCAGGCCAGCACGGTGACCAGCCACAGATACACCGCCGGCCAGCCGAAGCGCCAGAAACCGGCCAGGGTGGCCGGCAGCAGGGCGAGCATCACCAGCAGCATCACCTGGCCGACCGGGCGGGCGCCGTGCGCGTGAGGAGAAGAGACGATGTTCATGCCGGGCTTTCCTCGCTGGCAGCTTGAGCGGCCGGTGCTGCGCCGGTGTCGGTGGGCGCGGCGGCTTCGGTCGCTTCGGCGGCCGCCTTGGCCGCGGCCTCGGCCTTGGCGCGCTCGCGTTCGGCCTTGCGCCGCGCCGCGGCTTCGGCCTTCTCGCGCGCCTCGCGTTCCATGCGTGCGTTGCGCGCATCCACCAGTTCGCGGATGGCGTCCTGCTTCATCTTGTTGCGCTCGCGCGCGGCCAGCTCGCCCTTGGCGTGGTTGAAGTACTGCACCAGCGGGATCTTCGACGGGCAGACGAAGGAGCAGGTGCCGCAGCCGATGCAGTCCTTCAGGCCCAGGTCCACCGAGGCGGCCAGGTCGCCGCTGCGGATGCGCGCAGCCATCTCCAGCGGCAGCAGACCGATCGGGCAGGCGCCCACGCAAGAGGCGCAGCGGATGCACGGACCTTCCTCGGCCTGGCCGGCGCCGATCTCGGCCGCGGTGAGTGCCAGCACCCCGCCCGAGCCCTTGATGATCGGCAGCTCCAGGGTGTTCACCGCCATGCCCATCATCGGCCCGCCCATCACCAGGCGCGCCGGGGTTTCGGTGAGGCCGCCGCAGAACGCTACCAGCGCGCTGGCCGGGGTGCCGATGCGCACCTCCAGGTTGCGCGGGGTGCGCAGCGCACCGCCGGCCACGGTGACGATGCGCCGGGTGAGCGGCTCGCCGTGGCGGATGGCGCGGTGGATGGCGGCGGCGGTGCCGACGTTATGCACCACCACGCCGACATCGGCCGAGCGCCCCTGCGAGGGCACCTCCAGGCCGGTGAGCCAGGCGATCAGCTGCGTCTCCGAGCCCATCGGGTAACGGTTCGGCACCGGCACCACGGCGACCTGGTCGAAACCGGCCGCAGCGGCGCGCAGCGCGGCGATGGCCTGCGGTTTGTTGGTTTCCACGCCGATCAGCGCGCGGCTGCCGCCGATGGCGCGCAGGATGATGCGTGCGCCGTCGATCACTGCGGCGGCGCGCTCCTGCATCAGGCGGTCGTCACAGGAGAGGTAGGGTTCGCATTCGCCGCCGTTGAGGATCAGCGTCGGGATCGGGGTGCGCTGGCCGAGCGCCAGTTTGACCGCCGCCGGGAAGGTGGCGCCGCCCATGCCGACGATGCCGGCCGCGGCTACCCGGCGGGCGATCTCCGCCGGGTCCAGGGTGAAGGGGTCGGCGCCGCTGAAGTCCACCGCCTCGTCCAGACCGTCGCTCTCCAGCAGGATGGCCGGGCCGGTGAGGCCGGACGGATGCGGCACCTGCACCTCGCCGATGCCGCGCACCGTGCCCGAAGTCGGTGCATGGATGGGGGCGGACACCGGACCGGCCGCTTCGGCCAGCAACTGACCGCGCAGCACCCGTTCGCCGGCCTGCACCAGCGGGCGCGCCGGCGCGCCGATGTGCTGGGTGAGCGGCAGGGTGAGCCGCGCCGGCAGCGGCAGGGCGGTGGTTTCGGTATCCGCCGCGGGGTGCTTGCGGCCGTCCGGGTGTGCGCCCCTGCGCTTCACCAGGCGGCGCAGGCGCACGAGCAGGGAGGTATCGGGGGCGCCCATGCTGGGTCCTCAGGCGTTGGCGATGCTGGCTGCGGCCGGCAGCGCGGCGGGGGCGGGCTGGCGGCCCGGCTTGGGCCATACCCAGGTCTGCAGGGTGACCGGCACCGGGGTCAGGGTGATGGCGCCGGTCGGGCAGATGTGCTCGCACTTGGCGCAGCCGGTACAGGCCTCGCGGATCACCGCATGGATCTGCTTCACCGAGCCGATCACCGCGTCGGTCGGGCAAGCCTTGAAGCACTTGGTGCAGCCGATGCAGATCTCTTCGGTGACCGCCGCCACCATCGGCACGTCGTCGGCCACCGCGGAGGCGTCCAGCGCCACGCCCAGGCGGGCGGCCAGCGCTTCGGCCAGCGCCTTGCCGCCGGGCGGGCAGCAGGTGGGCGCGGCTTCGCCCTTGGCCAGTGCGCTGGCCGCACCGGCACAGCCGGGGTAGCCGCACTGGCCGCAGTTGGTGCCCGGCATCAGGGCTTCCAGTTCGGCCTCGATGCCGCTCGATTCGACCCGGAAGCTGCGTGCCGCCACGCCCAGGATCAGGCCGAAGCACACGCCCAGCAGCGAGAGACTGAGGATGGCGCTCAACATCGTGGCGATCTCCGTGTCAGTGGTTGGTCAGGCCGGCAAAGCCCATGAAGGCCAGCGACAGCAGGCCGGCGGTGACGAAGCCGATCGGCGCGCCGGCGAAGGCGGCCGGCACGCGGCCCAGCGCGAGGCGCTCGCGCAGGCCGGCGAACATGATCAGCACCATGGTGAAACCGGCGGCCGAACCCAGCGCGAACAGCACACTGGTGACGAAGCCGGCGCCTTCCTGGATGTTCAGCAGGGCCACGCCCAGCACCGCGCAGTTGGTGGTGATCAGCGGCAGGTAGATGCCCAGCACCTGGTAGAGCTGGGGCGCGTTCTTCTTCACCGCCATCTCGACGAACTGCACCGTGGCGGCGATCACCAGGATGAAGCCGAGGATGCGCAGGTAGCCGAGTTCCAGCGGCACCAGCAGCCAGTGCTCCAGCGCCCAGGTGAGGCCGCTGGTGAGCACCAGCACGAAGGTGGTGGCCAGCCCCATGCCCACCGCGCTGTCGATCTTGCGCGACACCCCCATGAAGGGGCACAGGCCGAGGAATTTCACCAGCACCACGTTGTTCACCAGGGCGGTGCCCAGCAACAGCATCAACCACTCGTTCATTACAGCGTTCTCCATGCCTATGGCCGACATTCAGCAGAAGCCGTGCCATTCCGGGTGTGGCGCGTAAGTCAATGATTTATTGGTATTGGTGCGCTGCGATGAAGGGGCGTGGCTGTACCGATTGCGCCATCCTCGCGGGCATTGTCGCGATTGCGACAGGTGTGCCGCGGCGGCTGCGGGCTGCGCGCTGGCGCGCGCTCGGGCAGGTGCCGTGGCACATGGTTTGCTTTGAAATCCCCGCTAACGTCGCGAGAACCTCACCATGGCCATACCCGCTCCCGCATCCTCGCCGCTGGTCTCGATACCGGCGGACATCTCGGACGCCCTGTTCCACCATGCGGTGGATCAGTCGGCCATTGCGATCTCGATCACCGATGCCCGTGCCACCATCCTGTACGTGAACCAGGCCTTCTGCACCATCACCGGTTTCACTGCGGATGAAGTGGTGGGGCGCAACCAGTCGTTGCTGTCCTACAAGTCCACGCCCAAGACGGTGTATCAGGAGCTGTGGACAGCACTGTCCGGCGGGCGGCCGTGGACCGGGCGCCTGCTCAACCGGCGCAAGGACGGCCGGCCTTATGTCGCCGAACTCACCGTCACCCCGCTGGCGGCACAGAACGGCGGCGAGCCGCACTATCTGGGCATGCACTGGGACGCCACCGAGGAACACCGCCTGGCGCAGCAGCTCACCAACCACAAACAGCTGATCGAATCGGTGATCTCGGTGGCGCCGGTGGCGGTGGCGCTGTTGAACAGCGATGGCCAGGTGGTGCTGGACAACCCGGCCTACCGCCGCATCGCCAGCGAGATGCGGGTGGCCGAGCCGGCGCATGCGGTGATGAGCGCGCTGCAGCAGAGCCTGGGCGAGGCCTTCCACCATGCGGTGACCCACCGCCGTGCGCTCTCCGGCCACGAACTGCGCTTCGAGCGCGCGGGCGGCGGCGAGGCGCGCTGGTACGCCTGCTCGCTGACCTGGTTCGAGGAACGCTCCACCCTGCCGGACGCCTTTTATGGCGACGACCGGACCGACTACCAGCTGCTGGTGATGCACGATATCAGTGCATCGAAGCGCCAGGAGGAGGCGCTGCGCCTTGCCGCGATGCGCGCCATGCTCTCCGAAGGCGAACTCAACCAGAGTCTGCGCGAAACCCTGGCCGGCGCCGTGTTCCAGCTGCAGGGTCCGGTCAACCTGATCGCCGCGGCGGCCACCTTGCAGAAGCGCCGCGCCGGGCAGGGCGCTGCGCTCGATCCGCTGGCCAAGGCGCTGGCCGATGCGCAGGCCGCCGGCGAGCAGGCCATCGCCACGCTGCAGGCGGCGATGCCGCCCGAGCCGCTGGAGCCCACCGGCCCGGTGAACCTCAACGAAGTGCTGCGCGACGTACTGATGCTGGAGACCGACGCGCTGCTGTCGGCCGGCATCACCGTGGACTGGCGCCCGGCCCATGTGCTGCCCTCGGTGCAGGGCGACCCGGCGGCGCTGCGCAACCTCTTCCGTCAGCTGGTGGGCAATGCCATCGAGGCGATGAACGTGCGCGGGTGGAACGAGCGGGCGCTGTTCCTGCGTACCACGGCGCAGGAAGGCCAGGTCGAGGTCGAGGTCGTCGATACCGGTCCCGGCATTCCGGAAGCGCTGCGCCTGAAGATCTACGAACCCTTCTTCTCCCCCAACCCCTCGCGCGGCGGCGCGCGCGGCGTGGGTCTGTCGCTGGCGCAGGAGATCGTCAGCCGCCACCGTGGCGTGCTGGAGATCGACCCGAAACACGTCGGCGGCTGCCGCCTGCGGGTCAGCTTTCCGGCTACCCGCGCGGTGCTTCAGGCCGCGGAGGCGAACGGATGAGCGCGTCCCTGCCTGCGGACACCGGCGACGCCCGCGTCGCCTGGCTGGAATCCGCCCTCGAATCGCTGTATCGCGTCAGCCGCGTGCTGTCGCGTACCCTGGAACTGCGCGAGACGCTGGCCGAAGTGCTGCGCGTGCTCGACGAGGAATGCGGCTTCAACCGCGCCCTGGTCACCCTCACCGAGCCGGACGGCGAGGCCATGGCCCTGTCCGCGTTGCACGGCGTGGATGCGCCCTGTAGCCCGGATCTGCGCTGGCGCGCCGGCGAAGGCGTGATCGGCCTGGTATTGCAGCGCGGGCGCGCGCAGGTGCTGGAGCGCCTTGCGGACGACCCGCGCTATCTCGCCCAGCGCGGTCTGTTCGACGGCGAGGCGCCCTTCATCGGCGTGCCCATCCGCGTCGGCCACGAAACCCTCGGCGTGCTCGCCCTGCAGCCACCGTCGGTGGCACGCGATCGTCTGGAGGACGACGCCCATCTCGCCGAGATGGTCGCCAACCTGATCGGCCAGACCGTGCGCCTCGCCCTGCAGGTGCGCCAGGAGCGCCGCGACATTGCCGAGGAGCGCGACACCCTGCGGCGCACCGTGCGCAACCGCTACGGCTTCGACAACGTGGTGGGCCACACCGCGAAGATGAAGCAGGTCTTCGAGCAGGTGCGCCAGGTCGCCAAGTGGAACACCACCGTGCTGGTGCGCGGCGAGACCGGTACCGGCAAGGAGCTGATCGCCCAGGCCATCCACTACAACTCGCCGCGCGCCGCCGGCCCCTTCGTCAAGCTCAACTGTGCGGCGCTGCCGGAGAACCTGCTCGAATCCGAACTCTTCGGCCACGAAAAGGGCGCGTTCACCGGCGCGCTCACCCAGCGCAAGGGGCGCTTCGAGATGGCCGACGCCGGCACCCTGTTCCTCGACGAAATCGGCGAAATCTCCGCCTCCTTCCAGGCCAAGCTGCTGCGCGTGCTGCAGGAAGGCGAACTGGAGCGCGTGGGCGGGGCGCGCACGCTGAAGGTGGACGTGCGGGTGATCGCCGCCACCAACCGCGACCTCGAAACCGAGGTGGAAGCCGGCAAGTTCCGCGAGGACCTCTACTACCGCCTCAACGTCATGCCCATCATGCTGCCGCCGCTGCGCGAGCGCGTGGAGGACATCCCCGAGATCGCCCGCCACCTGGTGGACAAGATCGCCGGCGTGCAGGGCCGCCCGCTCAGCATCACCGACAGCGCGCTGCGCGTGCTGCTGCATCACGCCTGGCCGGGCAATGTGCGCGAACTGGAGAACTGTATCGAGCGTGCCGCAGTGATGAGCGAGGACGGCGCCATCGACCGCGACCTGATCCTGATCTCCGGCATCGAGGAGCGCGTCACCCCGCTGCGCGGCGGCGGTGCGGTGGATCTGGACGACCCCGACCTGGACGAGCGCGAGCGCGTCATCGCCGCCCTTGAACAGGCCGGCTGGGTGCAGGCCAAGGCCGCCCGCCTGCTCAACATGACGCCGCGCCAGATCGCCTATCGCATCCAGACGCTGAACATCAAGGTCAGGCAGATCTGAGCGATCGCCGTCGCCGGTGGTGACAGTTTTTTGCACCGCGCCGGTGTGCACTGCCCATATGACGGGGCGTCCGCCCGGCGCCCGCAGGCGCCGCTGCGGCGCAGCAAGGCGAACCCCGTGCGGTGCGCGGCGGCCGGCCGGTGGGTTTGCCGCGGGTAACGCGGCGATACAAAACCGCGTGCCGCTCGCGAAACATCCGCCGCTTCTGCGCGGTCCTTCATACAGGACCCGGCGCTCCCGCGGGCGCGCCGGGTGTGGAGACTGAACGGAGGACGCTGGAGATGAACATCCGGAGCATGATTCCTGTACTGGCGCTGGCCGCTGCACTGGGCGGCTGCGCAACCTGGGACGGCATGTCCGCGCGCGAGAAGAGCGCGGTGATCGGTGCCGGCGTCGGCGGGGTGGCCGGCGCGGTGATCACCGACGGCAGCGTGCTGGGCACCGTGGGCGGAGCGGCCATCGGCGGCGTGGTGGGTGATCAGGTCGGCAAGCAGAAGCGTTGACCATGCACGGCCTTGTATCGACCTGTAATCGTGGCGCCGCGGCAGTGGCCGCGCGGGCACAATTCTCCACTGCATGCCCGAGCGCCGACATGGAGCCGTCCCAGATGAACCACAAGAATATCGTTGCCCGTTTCCTGCTGGTGAGCGCCGCCTTTCTGGCGGTACCGCTGTCCGCCGCCGGGCAACCGCCGGCCGACGCCCGCCCGCTGTCGGAGATCGTCGCCGCCCTGGAGCGCCAGGGCTACGGGCCGATCGTCGATGTCGAGTTCGACGACGGGCGCTGGGAGGTCGAGGCCTACCGCCAGGGGCGCAAGTTCGAGCTGAAGGTGGACCCGCACAGCGGCTCGGTGCTCTCCGAGCGTCCGGACGACTGAAACCGTCTCTGCGGTTTGTCGCTGCGGCGCAGCGGACTATGATGGGGGCGGGAGGCTTGCCCGCCGCCCCTTGAGCGTCCGCAGGAGGAACTGCCGCATGCAGCAGATACTGGTCTATGCCGACTCCCTGTCCTGGGGGATCATCCCGCGTACCCGCCAGCGCGTCGCCTTCGACGAACGCTGGCCCGGTGTGATGGAGTCCGGCCTGCACGCCGCGGGCCTGCCGGTGCGGGTGATCGAGGACTGCCTGAACGGCCGCCGCACGGTCTTCGAAGACCCCTACAAGCCGGGGCGCAACGGTCTGGCGCGCCTGCCGCAGACCATCGAATGCCATTCGCCGCTCGACCTGGTGATCCTCATGCTGGGCACCAACGACCTGCAGTCCATGCACGCCCACAATGCCTGGCATGCCGCCACCGGCGTCGCCACCCTGGTGGCGGCGGTGCGCAGCGCCCCGATCGAACCCGGCATGCCGGTACCGCCCGTGCTGGTGGTGGCGCCGCCGCCGCTGCGCGCGCCGAGCGGGCCGATCGCGCCCAAGTTCGAGGGCGGCGAGCGCAAGTGCTTCGGTCTGGCGCGTGCCTATCACGAGATGTGCGAGGAGGTGGGTTGCCACTACTTCGATGCGGGCAGCGTGGTGGCCACCAGTCCGCTCGACGGGGTGCATCTGGACGCGGCCGAACATGCCACGCTGGGCCGGGCGCTGGCGCAGGAGGTCGCCAGCCTGCTGCGCGCGGCAGCACCGGCGGGCTGAGCGCGCGCGGGGCGACCCGCCGGGCGATCCATGTCAGAATCCCGCCCGGACTCACTGAACATGGAATCGCCCGCATGCCTGCACTGCCCCCCTGGCTGGTCCGTACCGGATTCATCCTGCTGCACCTGGTGCAGTACGTCGTCGTCGCGCTGGCCGGCTGGAACATGGCCGCCATCATCGCCGCCCTGCTGCTGGGCGCGCAGCTGCTGCCGGTGGCGCACTTCGAGAAGACCTTCAAGGCCCGCCCGGTGCTGGTGAGCCAGATCGGCAGCCTGGTGTGGATGGTGGTCGCCTTCATCGAGATGAAGCTCGCCGGAGGCTGAGGGCCGGCCCGGCGCCGGGCCTTTTCGCCTGGCGCCCCTTGTTGCGAGTGCCACAAAGCCCCCGTCGGTGCCCTGTGGCATATGCGACAAAACCCGCATGAGACGCGCGCAATGCGCCAGTAATCAATGACTTGAGTCGTTCCCGCGGCTGGCATGCCGCTTGCGATGAAGCAGCATCAGACATCGCAAGGGGAACGACGATGGAACTTCCGGTCATCAGCAACGCCGCGCCGGCGGAATCGGGCGGCTGTAGTTCCAGCGGCTGTGGCAGCGCGCCGGACGCGCTCGCCCACCTGCCCGACCACATCCGCGCCAAGGTGCAGGACCACCCCTGCTACTCGGAAGAGGCGCACCACCACTTCGCCCGCATGCACGTGGCGGTCGCCCCGGCCTGCAACATCCAGTGCAACTACTGCAACCGCAAGTACGACTGTTCCAACGAGTCGCGCCCGGGGGTGGTCTCCGAGCTGATGACCCCCGACCAGGCGGTGAAGAAGACGCTCGCGGTGGCCGCGGCCATCCCGCAGATGAGCGTGCTGGGCATCGCCGGCCCCGGGGATCCGCTCGCCAACCCGGAGCGCACCTTCGAGACCTTCCGCCAGC